>JADJEH010000017.1:300000-600000 GCA_016702305.1 bacterium | reverse complement strand
AAGCTGAGCTGTGGGGACCGAGTGCGCCAATGTGGGCGGAACGGCAAGAGGCTTACAGTCTGCCGTTGTCCGCGTGGCTGATTGAGCAATGCGGCGTGAGTGCGGGACAACATGTATTGGATGCGGGCTGCGGAGCAGGCGGCGCAATGGTATTGGCGGCCGAACGCGGCGCGCGCGTGACGGGGACTGATGTGGCGCCGGAGATGCTGGCTATCGCGCGCTCACGTGTACCGGCTGGAGAGTTCATCGTCACCGATACGGAGTCGCTGCCGTTCGCGGACGCGGCGTTTGACGTGTCGCTCGCCGCGAACTCGCTGCAGTTCACGGAGCATCCAGTCGTTGCGTTACGGGAACTTGCGCGCGTGACCAAGCGCGGTGGACTGATCGGCATTTGCTGCTTTGCAGCGCCGGAGCATTCCAATTTTGCGACGCTCGGCGCGGCGGTTCGCAAGCTGTTCGTCCAGCCGCCGCATTTTGAAGGACCGTTTTCTCTGTCACCGCCGGCGAAGCTGTTTGACGTGATCTCACAGGCAGGTCTGGTGATTCGGGAGACTGCGGAGATAGACCTCGTGCGCAGCCATGCGCACTTTGAGGAGCTGTGGGAAGGCCAGTCCGGCGCAGGGGCGACGCGCTATTCGGTGAGCCAACTGGGAGCGGAGCCGGTGAAACAGGCCATGGCTGCCGCGGCGCAGCAGTTTACGGATGAGTCGGGCAAATTGACTTTAAGCAACCGTTTCGTCGTGGTCGTTGCGAGCACGGCGATCGAGAAACATTAGTCGGATACGGAAGGCAGCTTTGGATTTCGAAATTTTACAATGGGTCTTTTTTGTCGCCGGGATCATGGCGCTGCTCCTGCTCGACCTGGGTGTTTTCAATAAGACGGCGCACGTCGTCTCGAAGAAAGAAGCGTTAGCGTGGTGCGCGGTGTGGTTTACGCTGGCGATGTTTTACGGCGGGTTCGTCTATTGGTGGAAAGGAGAGCAGACAGCCGTTGAGTATGTGAGCGGCTATCTGATTGAACTGTCGTTGTCGGTGGACAACATGTTCGTGTTCATCCTGATCTTCCAATATTTTAAGGTACCTCCGAAGTACCAGCATCGCGTGCTGTTCTGGGGTATTTTGGGCGCGATGATCTTGCGCGGCCTGATGATTGCGTTGGGTGCGGCGTTGATCGCGGCGTTTGACTGGGTGCTCTATGTATTCGGCGCGTTCCTGATCTACACGGGTATCCGCATGGCCATGCAGGACGAGCAGGGCGTTGACCCGGACAAGAATCCGCTGGTGACGTTGACGAAGAAGATTTTCCCGATCACCAGCCAGTTTTACGGCGAGAAGTTCTTCATTCGCAGGCGCGGTTTCTGGGCGGCGACGCCGCTGTTTGTGGTGCTGCAGGTGATCAATTTCACGGACGTCGTGTTCGCGCTGGACTCGATTCCGGCGATTTTTGCGATTACGCTCGATCCCTTCGTCGTGTTTACGTCGAACGTGTTCGCGATCCTTGGACTGCGATCTCTGTATTTCGCGCTGCACGGGATGATGGACAGTTTCCACTACTTGAAATATGGGTTGGCCGGCGTGCTGACGTTTATTGGCGTCAAGATGCTGATCGGCCACACGGCCTTCGCGATTCCGCTTGGCTGGGCGCTGGCGGCGGTCGGCGGCATGCTGGCGCTTTCGATCGTCGCGTCGCTGGTTTTCCCGAAGCGCGTTCACGAGAAGCACGAGCACCACGGAGTATAGCGATGGCCACGGTATTGATCACGGGCTGTTCAAGCGGTTTCGGTCATTTGGCAACGCGACAGATTGCGGCGGCGGGGCATACGGTTTTCGCGACGATGCGGGATCCGGTCGGCCGGAACCGCGCGGCGGCGGATGAGTTAAGCGGACTCGACAATGTGCGCGTACTCGCGCTCGATGTAACGAGCGACGAGTCGGTTGCCAATGCAATCGCGGGAATAGACGCTGCGCTGGACTGCGTGATACACAATGCGGGGATGGGCGTGAACGGCGTGGCCGAAGCGAGCACACCCGCGCAATTGAGCTATGTTCTCGACGTGAATGTGGTGGGCGTGCATCGGCTCAATCGTGCCGTGCTGCCCGCGATGCGGGCGCAGCGGAGCGGTTTGCTGATTTATGTTTCGAGCGGATTGGGCCGGACGGTGCTGCCCTATCTGTCGGGCTATTGCGCCAGCAAGTTCGCGCTTGAGGCGTACGCCGAATCATTGGCCTACGAAGTCATCACGCACGGCATTGAAACAGTGATTATTCAGCCGGGCGCCTATCCGTCGAATTTTCGGGCCAACATACTTGATACGGACGATGCGGCGCGGCTGGCCGGCTATCCGGACGAGCAGGCCGAGGCCGAACAATCGGACGCGCAGACGAAGCAGTACCTGGCCAGCGGGGCCGCGCCCGATCCGCGGGACGTGAGCAACGCCATGCTTATGATGCTTGAAGCCACTCCGGGCACGCGCCCGTTACGGGTCGCGCTACGCAAGGACTCCGGAGGGCTGAAAATGATTAATCAAATTTGCAGTGAGGTTCAAGGCGCCATGCTCCGCGGCATGCGCTTGGAACATCGCTTGCCTAAACGACCACAATTATAGCAGGACCCTATTTTGAAGCTGCACGAATTACCGCCCGGACCGCGCATTCCGAATGAGATATATGTCGTGGTGGAAGTGCCCTACGGCCACCGCAACAAGTACGAGTATGACAGTGACCTCGGCGCGATCGTACTGGATCGCCCACTATTTTCTCCGGTGCACTATCCGGGAGATTACGGATTTATCCCCGGAACATTGGCGGACGACGGCGATCCGCTGGATGTGCTGGTACTGGTCAAGACGCCGACCTTTCCGGGGTGTGTGGTGGCGGCGCGCCCGCTGGGCGTGCTGTTGATGCACGATGAAAAGGGCGGTGACGAGAAGGTCTTGTGCGTGCCTTCAACGGATCCGTCCTTTGAAACATATCACAGCCTATCCGACGTGCCGCCGCATTTCCTGCGCGAGATGGATCACTTCTTTCGTGTTTACAAGGAGCTCGAAGGCAAGCATGTGACCTCCATGGGTTGGAAGGACCGTTGGGAAGCGGAACAGGTGATCAAAGATTGCATCAAGCGGGCCAAGACGAAACCAACCGCGTCGCGCAAGGCCGCGGCGGTGAAGAAGACGACTGTCAAGAAGAAGAAACCAAAGGGGACCCGATGAAGACGTTTGTGTGTTTGGCTGTTTTATTATGCGGAGCTGTTATGGCGAATGCCGCGCTCAAAGCCACCTTGGTGGACTACACCGTGGACGGGAAAGAGTATCAGGGCTATCTCGTTCAGAATGAGAAGATCACGGAACCGCGCCCGGCGGTGGTCGTTTTTCCCGAGTGGTGGGGCATCAATGAGTATGTGAAGCGCCGCGCGCGCGAACTGGCGGACTTGGGTTACGTCGCGTTTGTCGCGGACATGTACGGCCAAGGCATGACGACAACCAATGCCGAAGAGGCAAACAAGTTGGCGAGCGCTTTCTATCAGGACTTTGCGAAATTCGAAACCATGACCAACGCGGCTTACGAGCAGATGCTCATGCAGGCGCATGTGGACACGGCGCGGACGGCGGCGATCGGTTTTTGTTTTGGGGGCACAGCCGCGCTCGAACTGGCGCGGAGCGGTGCGCCGTTGAAAGGCTGCGTGTCCTTTCACGGCGGATTGGCCGCGCCCAATCCGGAGCGGGCACGCAACATCAAGGGGCGTGTACTGGTCTTACATGGTGACGCCGATCCCTTTGTGCCGAATGAGCAGGTGACGCAATTTGACCAGGCCATGACGGAAGCCGGGGTCAACTACAAAGTGATCCACTACGCGGGTGCAAAGCACGCTTTCACCAATCCCAACGCGGACAAGACGGGGTTGGATGGTGTAGCATATGACGCCGAAGCGGAGAAGGCGTCCATGACAGAGATGCGTGTCATGCTTTCCGAGCTGTTCGCCAAGCCTGCCGCCGTCGAAGACAAGAAAGAGTAGCATGGCGACATCATTTACACCGGGTTTGCGCGTCGCCGAGACGACGCTGATTACGAAGGACCGAATTCTGCCGCTAAAGGGCGAGGTTACGGTTCGGGTCGGCGAACACATGGCCGCTGAGCAGGTCGTCGCCAGTACGAATCTGCCCGGCAATGTGACTCCGCTTAACGCGGCGAATCTGCTGGGCATATTGCCGGGCGACGTGCGCGGAGCGCTGCTGATCAAGGAGGGTGACAAGGTCGCGAAGGATCAGATCATCGCCGAAGCCAAGTCTTTCTTCGGCATGTTCAAGAACAAGCTGAAGTCGCCGATCACCGGGTCGCTGGAGTCGGTGTCCGATGTGACGGGGCAGCTTATATTCCGCGATCCGCCGGTGCCCGTCGAAATTGAGGCGTATATCGAGGGCCGCGTCACGGAAATATTTCCGAACGAAGGTGTAGAAGTTCAGGCGGTCGGCTCGTTCATTCAAGGCATCTTCGGCATTGGCGGCGAGACGTCCGGCGACATTCGCATGATTGCAAACTCGCCGGACGAAGTGATAGACGAGAGCAAGATACCGTCATCATGTAAGCGCGAGATTCTGGTGGGCGGCTCATTTGCGACGTATGAAGCGGTGAAGAAGGCGATTGCCGGCGGCGCGGCCGCGCTGGTCGTGGGCGGCTTTGACAGTCTTGACTTGAAAAAGTTGTTGGGCTACGAACAGGGCGTGGCGATTACGGGCGGCGAGCAAATTGGCGTCACGCTGGTGCTCACCGAAGGATTCGGCAAGATCACGATGGCGCGCCGGACCTTTGATCTGCTGCAGCGCAATCAAGGTCACAAGGCGTCGGTGAGCGGCGCGACGCAGATTCGCGCGGGCGTGATGCGACCGGAGATCATCATTGCCAGAAAGGACGTTCCGCACCATGCGGGGCACACGCACGAGCCGGCCGGACTGGAACTCGGCGATCTCGTGCGCATTATTCGCGAACCTTGGTTCGGTCAAATCGGCACCGTCACGGAGTTGCCGCCTGAGCTGACCGCGCTGGATACGGAGGCGAAGGTTCGCGTGCTGAAAGTGCAACTGGAATCTTCGCGCGAAGTGGTTACGCTGCCGCGCGCGAACATTGAGAAGATCGAAGCTTAATTTCGTTAATTCACTCCTTAAAGGAGCAACCATGAGAACACCACTTGGTATCGTTCTGAGTGCGCTTCTTGCGAGCTGCGCGTTTGCTCAGATTACGTTGACGCAGGCTAATATGCCGGGCGTCGGAACACAGTTTTCGTCGTTTTCGACGGACGCTGAAGTAACATTTGATCCCGGTGCGGGCGGTTCGAATCAGAACTGGGACATATCGTCATTTGACTACTCAGGTGGGTACGTCAGCACGTTCGTCGCGCCGTCCTCGACGCCCTTTGCGGCAGATTTTCCGACCGCGACACACGCGGCAGAAGGAGAAGGATCCTATAGCTTCTTCCGCGCCGCTTCCGCCGGCCTCTTCAATCTTGGCTTCGGCGTCGTGGATGTTGACACAACGTATGCGAACCCTTATGACGAAGAATACTTGCTGATTGAATTCCCGTGCACGATGAACACAAATTGGACAAGCGTCTTACGCACGACCATTGAGTTCATGCCAGGCTTCACCATTACTTCCGTTGACAGCGAATTGCATGAGATCGACGGCTGGGGCAACTTGACCGTACCAACCCCGGTCGTCGAAACATTTCCCGTGCTGCGCGATCTCGCGCACAGTTACAATTGGGTGTTGATGAACGGAATACCGCAGGGAGATACGGAAGAGAACTGGTCTTATAACTGGTTCGGGCAGAACGGAGTTACCGGCGGCAGCTTCACAGCCGCGGAATCCGGAACTGGACCAGACTTCACGAGCGGCTATTTGAGCTTCTCGAGCAGCGGCGGCAGCCCCACCGATCCGATTCGCGGCCCGGTTGCCCAGAGCTTCAGGCTATCGCAGAATTACCCCAATCCGTTCAATCCGACGACGAATTTGCCGATCGAATTGGCGAAGAACTCGCATGTGGAAATGACAATTTACAATGAGACGGGACAAGTCGTGATGCAGCAGTCGTTCGATCTGAGCGCCGGTTCGCACAGCCTGCCGATTGACGGCAGCGCATGGGGCAGCGGCAGCTATTTCGCCAAAGTGACGGCCGGAGTCGAAGCGCAAAGCACACGTATGGTGTTGGTGAAGTAAGGAATACAACTAAGGAACAGACTATCGCATGAAGAGACTCTCTTTGCTCGCGGCAATCGTTTTTGTCACCACCGCTTTCGGACAGATCACATTGAACCAAAACAGCGCCCCGCAAGTTGGCACATCGGTGTCGAATCACTCCGGAGGGACGCAAGTGTGGAACGGCGCGACGGGATCGGGCAACCAGACTTGGGACATGACATCGTTTGACTTTGGAACGACGGGTGGAATCGAGTATCTTGATCCCTCCACAACGCCGTACAGCGATGACTTTCCGACCGCTACTACTGCCGGCAGCGTGCCGGGCACATCATACTGGTCATATTTTCGTGCAGCTAACGATGGTCTGTGGTATTTGGGTTTTGCGACGGACCTTGGCGGCGGACTTGTAAACATCTCCGACAACGATGCGTTGACTCTTCCTTTTCCGTGCACAAACGGAACGACTTGGACGACGGTATTCCGTGTGACCGCGGAGCCGACTCCGGGCGTCACGTATGTTTCGCTCGACAGCGCGATCAACACGGTCAACGCCTGGGGCAACTTGATAACGCCGCGATGGACGGAATCTGCGCTGCGCCAGTTACGGCACGGCTACTCAATGACATTCGTGAACGGCATCCAGATCGGCGCCACGTTTGAATCGTGGATGTACTCTTGGTTGACCGCCAATCCTTTGCGTGGAATGACGTTCACCAACTCAGGTGCGACGGGACCGGAATACACGACGGGTGATCTGATTTACACATCCGAAGGCGGTGTGAATGCCGATCCGGTGCGTGGCCCGGTGGCAGAGAGTTTCAGACTGTCGCAGAATTACCCCAATCCGTTTAACCCGACGACGAATCTGCCGTTTGAATTGGCCAAGAGCTCACACGTCGAATTGACGATTTACAACGAGCTCGGCCAAGCGGTGCAGCACATGAGTTATGATCTCGGCGCGGGCCAGCATGTCCTCCCAATTGACGGCAGCGCGTGGGGGAGCGGGAGTTATTTCGCGCGGGTTATGGCGGGCAGCGAAGTGCAGTCCACGCGAATGGTGTTGACGAAGTAACCGTTTTTCAAGACTATTCAAGGGGCAGCCGGGGCCGGCTGCCCCTTTTTGTTGCGGGTCTGTGCCGTGGATTTGTTTACGAAGATTTTGTACATTGCAGAATACACTGCAAGGACATATTGATGTTATACTTCATTCTCTCAATTTTGTGGGTCGCCGCCGCCATGGCGCAGGAGCTGCCGACGGACGAAACGACGCTATTTTCCGGATCAGGCAATTGTCAGATGTGCCACGTCTCGAACGGCGTCGCCATGACGCAAGATGGTGTGGACATTTCTCCTGTTACGCAATGGCGCGCGACGATGATGGGCAATTCAGCCAAAGATCCGCTGTGGCGGGCGAAAGTGGCGACGGAACTCGCGGCATTCCCACAACATGCGGACTTGATTCAAAATCGTTGTACGGTCTGTCACGTTCCAGCGGGGAATACCCAGACGCGATTCGACGGCGACTCGACATACAATCTGGCGCAGCTTGCTGAGAACGCGCTGCATCGCGACGGTGTGACGTGCAGCGTCTGTCATCAGATCCAGCCGAACAATCTTGGCACACCGCAGAGTTACGGCGGCGGTTATGAGATCACCGACGCGCGGATGATTTTCGGTCCGTTTGCCGATCCGCTGCCGGGCCCGATGCAGAATCATGTCAATTATACGCCCGTCGAAGGCGAACATACGCGGCGCTCGGAACTTTGCGCGACGTGTCATACGCTGATCACGCCCACGCTCAACGCGGCCGGTGACATTATCGGTGAGTTTCCCGAACAGACGCCGTATATCGAATGGAAAAACAGTTTCTATGCGAATCAAACGAGCTGCCAGGATTGTCACATGCGCGCGGCGCGTGATCCGCAGGACATAGCGTTAATGCCGCCGTGGCATACGGAGATGCGCGCGCCTTACATGCAGCATGCTTTTGTTGGTGGAAACGTGTCCATGCTGCGGCTGTTGCGGGACAACGCCGATTCATTGGGTGTAACGGCGACGGCCGCGCAGTTCGATTCGACGATCGCCGAGACGCAGCGCAGTTTGACGCAGCGCTCGTGCGAGCTTGATCTCGACGCACAGGCGGTCGGCGATTCGATCTTGCTGACCGTGACATTGACAAATCTAACGGGACATAAGTTACCGACGGGCATTCCGTTGCGCCGCATGTGGCTGGCGGTGGACGCGCGCGACGGGAATGGTCAGACGGTATTCCAGTCCGGCGCGGTGGATGAGGCCGGTGAAATTGTCGGTTATGATTTCGAATTCGAACCGCACTACGATTTCATCACTGCGCCCGATCAGGTGCAGGTGTACGAAGCGGTCATGGGCGACGACAGCGGCGCGCGGACGTGGACGCTGCTGCGCGCGGGCGCGCACCTGAAGGACAATCGCCTTCCGCCGCTCGGTTTTACGTCCACCCATGCGTCGTACGATACGACGGAAATTTTCGGAGTATCCGACAGCGACGACAATTTCAATCGTGCCAACGGCATCGAGGGCAGCGGCGCGGATGTGGTCACGTATCGCCTGCCGCGCGCATCCGCCGTCACCGTAGCGGTGCTGTTTCAGACTGTGCAACCGCGTCTGGTAAACTATTTGGCGCAGCATGACACGCCGGAGACGCAGCGCTTCGCTCAGATGTATGCAGAACAAACAATCGATCCACAGGTGCTGGCAGTGGAGTCGCTTGTCCTGATGGAAGTCTCGGCGGAGTCCACGGCCATCGCGCGTGATTTTGCGGTTCGTGCGGCCTATCCCAATCCCTTTAATGCCGAGACGCGCATTCGCGTGGACATCGCCCGGGAGCAGATGGTGGAGTTTTCGCTTTATGATATTCGCGGTCGGCGCGTGATGCTATTTGGCCGAATGATGCACTCGCCAAATTCGGAGCTGACTCTCGACGCACGCGACTTGCCAAGCGGTGTTTATATGCTGCAGGCCCGCGCCGGAGACGTGCGTGACACACAGCGCTTGATTCTCCTCAAATGAAACGCGTATTGGTCAGTATTCCGCTCATGCTCTTGCTCGCCTGCGCTAAACCTGCGAGCTCGCCGCGAGTTGTGGGGACATGGTTTGCCAGTGCGCAATCCATAGGCTATTTGAACATTGCACGTATGGCGTTGGATCTGCGCACCGATTCGACGTATCGTTACTATTTTCGCAATGCGCCAACGGAACGCGATACGTCCGGCGCGGAGTACACCGAAGGCGGCCGCTTCAACGTGCGCGCGGACACTCTCTTGTTTCGTGTTGCGGAGGCGAACGGGAAGCCGACTCAATTTGAGTATGCGCGTAAATTCCGTGTGCTCGCTGATACCGCAGAATGGCCGTTGCGCGTGACATACCTTCGCAACCGCTTGGAGTTTGAGGTGTATTTTCAGCGGGAGTGACGAGTCGCTTGTTGCCGATGTCACATTTGCTCGGCGGCGATTCGTGAAGAACTCAGACCGCTGAAGCGGCGCGAAATTGCCTAAACAGAAACGGGACGCACGTGTGTGCGTCCCGTTCTCATTTACCAGACTGTTAGCCGTCAGAGTTTGGCGAGTACGCGCTGTAACTTCTCCTCGGCTTCAGCCGCGACGGGTTTAAGCGCGTCATTTTCGATGAAGAGGAACATCGCTTTGGGGTCAATGATCGAGACGATGGAACCCGCGTGTTCGTCTTCCTGCACGACGACATTGCAGGGCAGCATGAGCCCGATCTGCGGCTCGGCGGCCAGCGCGCGCGACGCCAGATGCGGATTACAAGCGCCGAGGATGACGTACTTGCGGAATTCGAGGTCTATCTTCTTCTTCAGCGTCGTCTTGACGTCAATCTCCGTCAGCACACCGAAGCCCTCCTCTTTGAGGCAGTCGGTGACACGCGCGATGGCGTCGTCATAGGTGACCGTGGGCAGCGCTTTCTCCCAACCGTACTTGATAGCGGGCATGATGCTTACCTTCTGGCGGCGTCGTAGTTCTTGCCGACGGTTTCCCAGCAGAGGTTTTTGATGAACGCTTCGATATAGGCCGGCCGCGCCGCGCCAAAATCTATGAAGTAGGCGTGTTCATACACGTCCATGGCCATGATCGGTTTGAGATTCCAACCGAGATACGAATTTTGCGCATCACCGATCCAGTTGATCAGTCGTTTACCGTCCTCCCACCACACGAGCCAAACCCAACCGCGCGCGGCCATGCCGGACGCCTTCAAATCCGCGATGTACTTGTCATAGCTGCCGAAGTCTTTTTCGATCTGCTTTTTCAGATCGCCGGACAGCGCGGTGCCGCCGGGCGTCAGATGGGCGAAGTAGATTTCGTGATTCTGCATACCCGCGACGGCGAAGCTCAAATCCACTTTCAAGCCGCGGATTTCCGAATAGACCTGATTGGCGCCGGCGCCGTCATGGGCGGCGAGCTTTTCCAGCACTTCATTGGTCTTGTTCACGTAGCCGTTATAGAGCTTGAGGTGCTCTTCGCAGGTCTTGCGCGAGATGCCGTCGAGTTCGAGAATCTTGGTACCGAAGTCTTTTGCCGTGAAGGCCATGGGGTCAACCTCTTGTATGATTAATGTTGCAGAGCATGCAAATTGGGGGGCGCCGGGCAGACCAGAGTATAGCGCTTTGCGCGGACATTTTCAACCCATGCCGCGCGACATCTAACGAGAAGACCCGGCCTGCTGCGCCGGGTCTGCCCTCTGAAGCGAAGGGCCGCAGTTACGGCCGGGCGATGATCATGTAATATTTTTCCGGGACCGTCGCCGCGTCCACGTAAAACGTATCTGTAACGGTAGCCAGTATGACCAAGTCGGAGTAGTCCGCCAGCGTGGCCGCCATTACGTCGTAGTGCAGCGCGTCCGGCGACGCGATCCAACGCAACGTGACCGTATCGTCACCGTTGGCCAGAATGGTCAACTCCTCCGGCGCGTCGAGGACCGGGAGGACGTTTAGCACAAGCTGCGTCGTGTCAGATTGGTTGCTCGTGTTGTTCACGCGCAAAGTCAGCGGAAAGTTTCCGCTGACAGACGGCGTTCCCGCAAAGATGCCGTTGGAGCCGAGTGTGATACCGGTGGGCAGCGCACCGCCGATTAAAGTGAACGTGTACGCCGACGCTCCGCCAATCGCAACGAGGGTGTCGGCATAAGGCGCGCCTTCCGTGCCGATGGTCAGCGCTGCATTCAAGAAGATGGGCTGCAGCGGCTCGTTCATTTTGGTTTCAAGCATCCATTCATCCGGATCCAATGCGATCGAGCTGGGCGTGTATCCCATATTGAACAGATACTCGGCGCGATAACTGTTGCTAACGACGGTCTGTGTGACCGTTTGCGCGCCGCCAAAGCGCAGGTCCACGCGGTTCGTGAACGGCTGCGCTGGGGTCGCGTGAATCTGGCGCAGGCGCACGGCGGTTGTCAGCACGCCGTCGCACATGCCGGTTCCATAGGAATAACGGTAACTCGGGCGATTGGTCAGATAGAGATAGCCGTACACAAACGGCGTAACATCGTAACCCGCGACGTCAGACATGGCCGCCAGAAACTCCGCGGTCGTTGCGGTGCTATATTGATAGCGCGCGCGATATTCCCGCAGGCCCGCGAAGAACAACGAGTCGTTGCGGATGGCGCCGCGCAGCGTGTGCAGCACCCACGCGCCCTTGTGATAGACCGTGTTGCTTGAAAACAGCGACGCCGGATTGTACACCGGGCCGGAAGGATCGTTCACAACAAGGTCTGAAATCATGTAGCTTCGCAACGCCGCCGCTCCGCCTTGCGATTCTACCCATACGGCTTCACTGTAGCTGGCGAAGCCTTCATTGAGCCAGATGTCCGGCCAGTCATCCAGCGTGACCATATCCCCCCACCACATGTGCGCGAGTTCGTGGACGGTGATGTAGTCATACCAATGGAATCCGCTGACGATGCCGGACCCCATCGAGGTGTTGCACTGGTGCTCCATGCCGCCGCTCCAGCGGAACATCGAGTGGCCGTACTTTTCGTCCATGAACGGATACTCGCCGAATTTCTCGGCAAATACTGTAATGATGTCGGGAGTGAAATCCCAATCGGTCTGCGCGGCCGCGAGTTTTTCCGGATAGACGTAGTAAACTATCGGCAGGCTGTCGCCGCCGGAGTTTACGTACCAATCGGTGAACGACTGGTAGTTTGAGGCGTTGGCCACAATCAAGTAGGTCGAGATTGGATTACTTTCGAACCAGCTATACCGCAAGGCGTTCGACGGCACGGGTGTAACGCTTTGCAGCACGCCGTTTGAAGTGGCCACGAGCGTGTCGCTGACGGTCAGGTGGATGCGCGCGCTGTCGGCCTTGTCGCTGGGAACATCCTTGCACGGCCACCAGTCGCGCGCGCCGAACGGTTCGGACAGCGTGTGAATAGACGGCACGACGTACGATGAAACGAAACGGTCGTACCAATCGAAGGTCGAGATCCCGCCTCCGAGACAGGGAGTGCCGTGGTAGTAGATTGTCAGGGCGAAATCTTCGTTGAGTGCGTAGTCGCGTTCGAGCGAAACGACGATCTGTTGACTGCCGCGGCTGTAAGCGAGCGTCGTGTTGCCCGCGCCGCGCACGGAATCAACGCTCAGGGTATCGCACAGATCAAGCACGACATCCCGGAAGTTTGCGGTGAGGGCGGTGCCGTACACGTCGGTTCGACCGGCGATTTGCCGGCCCGTGTAATTACGCAGGTCAACCCAGAGTTCGTAGTACCGAACGTCGTAGTCGAGTTGAGTTTCGTCCAACGTCAGCTGGTCGCGGGCTTCGAGGGCCAGCCGCCAGCGGGTGGCTTCCTGTTCGTGGAATTCGGACGGGGACGAGGGGGGCAGGGTCAATTGCGAGGTGTCGTCGGCCCATACGGAGCCGGCGGCAAGGCAGAGGAACGCCAGACAGAACAACGGAAGTCGCATCTTAATCATCCTTAGACAGGTTACCCCCTAATTTAACGGGTCTAAGCTGCGAGCGCAAGTCCTGGGCATTTGCCGATGGATTTTACCGTTACTATATTGTAGGGATTCGCCACCATCCAATGACTGGAGGTTTCCATGGGCTGCTTAAAGGGACTTTCCGAAGTGATTCTGTATGTCGAGAATATGCAGGAAATGGTGGAATTTTACCGGGATGCCATGGGTTTAACCATTGCTCAACCGGCTGGGGTGACGGATTTTCGGCGGCAGGAGTGGATTGAGCTCGACACCGGGGTCTGTCGCCTCTGCCTCCATTCGGGCGGTAAGCGGCGCGTTGGTCAGGACTCTGCCTCGATCGTATTTCGGGTCAATGACCTGGAGGTGGCACGGGACGAGCTGACCGAGCGTGGGGTGCCGATGGGCGAACCGCGGATGGTGGCACCAAACATCTGGATCTGCGAGGGCGAGGACCCGGAGGGCAATCGGTTTTCGATTGAGTATGTTGGTCAGAAGCAGGCTCAGCATGGTTAGGCGGCGGTGATTGTTGCCAAGCCGCAACCGTGTGAACGGTCGGTAGATTCAAAAGTTTTGGACTGAATGTCCGGTGCAGGGGCAGCAATTGGGCGCGATCCGCGAGGGTCGCGCCTCTCTTTTTGTTGTTCAAAGTTGACTCCTCGTGGCGGAATTGGTGATTTCTATATGTACTCGCATAGATTATTGTATAACATTTCTTGCTCGGTCGTGCGGGAATTCCTGTACAGTTCGCACACAAATGTTTAGTATGAGTGCGTCAATCAGCAATCAAGGTTTATGCGCAACGAACGCGTGCTTTGATTTCTGATGTTGACAAATCGCCACGATACAAGCTGAATCGCGGACGATTGCGCAGCACACAGATGAATTAGGCAATCCGGGATGTCGCCGGGTGTAGATGAATATCCAGTATTTAAAGGAGCAGTCATGCGCAACGCAGTCGTCGTTATTACAATGTTGTTGTGGGCCATTAGCGCCTCGGCATTCCCAACCTACACCGGGCGGTCCGGTGCACCCGGTCTTGAAACTTGCGCGAGCAGTTGTCACGGCGGAGCGGTGACAAACACGGTACAGGTCACAGGCTTTCCCGCAACCTACACTCCCGGAGCGGCCTATTTGCTGACGATCAAGAAGATCTCGGGCGGGACGATTGTCAACTTCAATTCTTCATGTCGCGTGGGCCTCAGCGGTACGGCCAATGCGGGCGCGATCACTGCGGGCCAGTTCACCTCGACGTATAATGTGAGCGGCGAAACCAACGGCGTGCATTTCACGAGCATGAATCATGACTCCGGTCAATTTACGTGGACGGCGCCAGCCGCCGGGACGGGCACGGTCAGACTGTACGCGGCCGCGCTGCAAAGCAACGTTGATGGAAATAACAATACGATTGTCTTGACGGCCACCGAAGCGGCTGCGCTTCCCGGAATTGCCACGTCGCCGTTGCCGGCGGATCTTACCACAAACGTCTTGGAGACTGTGGTATTGACTTGGTCTGCGGGCGCTGGCGCGACGTCGCACGACGTATATTTTGGTCCGGTGGATCCGCCGGCGTTCGCGGGGAATCAGGCGGCAGTCACATTTGATCCGGTGGGCGATCTGACTCGTGGTGCGACGTATTTTTGGCGGATAGATGAGCGCAATGCGGCGGGGGCGACACCCGGGCCGGTGTGGAGCTTCACGGTTCGACCGGCTGCTTCGGTGCCGCAGCATCTCATGGCGCTGGTGGAAGAGGGTGGTATCCGGCTAATTTGGGAGACCTCGACGAATGCCGCACTGTATAATGTCTACCGTGACACGGTCGAGGTTGTGACTCCAATTCCGGCGAATTTGATTGGTCAGACAGCGGCTCCGAGCTACCTTGATATCGCACCAACACCGGCGAAGAGTTCTTATATCGTTACTGCTCAATAAGTTACGGTACATCCGTGAGCAAATAGGGCGGCCGAAAGGTCGCCCAATTCTTCTCTTGACATTTCGAAAATCATTTCGTACTTTTACGAATAACGAAAGGAAATTATGCAAAACGCCCCTGAGTTTACCATCCATCCTCCCGACAATAGCCTGGAGGATACCGAGCTGGCCAAGCTGGCCCGGGCATTAGGTCACCCGCACCGGGTGGCTATTCTGCGGTTCTTGTTAAGCTCGCCCGGCTGCATCGTGGGGGATATTGTCGAGCAGTTGCCGGTCGCCCCTTCAACGGTGTCGCAGCATTTGCGCAAGCTGAAGGAAGCGGGCTGGATTCGCGGCGAGATTGACGGCCCGAAGATCTGCTACTGCATAGATCCGAAAGCCATCGCGCGTTTTCGCAAGGTCTTTGAGGGGCTGACCGAAAGCTGTTGTTAGTTAGCGTGCGAACCTACATTATTTTGTTGCGCGGCGTGATGCCGACGGGCAAGAACCGCGTGCCGATGGCGCAGTTGCGCGAGGTGTTGACGCAAGCGGGTTACGGCAATGCGCGAACCTACATTGCGAGCGGCAACGCTCTTGTAGATTCGAACAAAAGTCCGCGCGAGATTGAAGCCGACGTGCAACACCTAATCAAGAAGCACATTGGCCCGGAACTCGCGGTTGTCGTGCGCTCGGCGGCGGAGTTGCAGAAGGTGCTGGACGAGAATCCGTTCGGCAAGGGATACGACATCGCGCGGGTGTTCTTCATGCAATTTCAATCTGCGCCCGCGGCGGCGAAAATCAAAGAGCTGCTCGCGCAGGATTACGGTGAGGAAGAACTTGCCATCACCAAACGCGCGGCCTATCTCTATATTCCCGGAAGTGCGGCACGCAGTAAACTGAGTAACAATTTTCTCGAGAAGAAAATCGGCGTGGCGGCCACCACGCGCAATTTCAACACCATGAGCAAGCTGATTGAGTTGGCTCAAGAGAACTAACAGAAGAAGGCGGGACTCTGAAGATGGAACTTTTGAACATTCGCGAAATTGTGCGCGAGAAGTATGGCGAGGCGGCACGCGGTGAAAGCTGCTGCGGCACGGCGGGGTGCTGCGGCGCAACCAATGTGGATGATATCGCCACGGCGATCGGCTATGCCGAAGAAGACTTGAAGGCCGTGCCCGACGGCGCGAACTTAGGTTTGGGCTGCGGCAATCCGCTGCAGTTCGCCGAAGTTGTGCCGGGCGAAACGATACTTGATTTGGGGAGCGGCGCGGGCTTTGATGCATTTCTCGCGGCGCGCAAGGTCGGGCCGACCGGCAAAGTCATCGGCGTGGACATGACGCCGGATATGCTGGCCAAGGCGCGCGCGAACGCCGAAACGATCAATGCCGCGAATGTGGAGTTTCGCGAGGGCATCATTGAACAGCTTCCGGTCGGCGCGAATTCGGTGGATTTGGTGATCTCGAATTGCGTGATTAATCTGTCGGTGGATAAACCGCGCGTGTTTTCTGAAATCGCACGCGTGTTGAAACCCGGCGGCAGAATGCTCGTTTCCGATCTCGTGCTGAATCGCCCGTTGTCGCCGGAACTGAAGAACAATGTCGAAGCCTATGTCGGCTGCGTCTCCGGTGCATCGTTGAAAGAAGAATATTTGCACTACGCGCGCGCGGCGGGTTTGATCAATGTTGAAATCGTCAACGAGATTCAATACGATGTCGGTCTCGACAGCATCGGCGACGCGCTGCGCAACGAAGCGCTCGAAGCGGTCGCATCGGTGAAGGTGCGCGCCTACAAACCGCTCGATTGCGGCTGTGCGCCGGGGTGTTGCGGATAGGCGTGGGAAAGTGTGAGTTAGTGACGCGAGATCGTGCTCACTCCGTGGGCTGGCGCGACGCAGGAGTTCTATCGCGTGACGCCGGTGTTTGAATTGGATGCCAATTACCCCCCGGAACATCGGGGCAACCAGCAAAGGCCCGCACTCGCGGGCCTTTGCTTCGATCTGAAATCGCTTGACAAACTGCGGCGGTAGGGTTACATTCCAAGGTAGGTCGAGAACTCAGCTTGCCGGAAGAACCATGACATCTCGCAATACCATTCGGACATTTTGGGTTGGGTTGGGGCTTGTGGCCGTTGTCTGCGCGGCCGGTCTTTGGCTATTGGGCGAATCGCAACCCAACGAACGTACGGCAATCAAAGAGACCAGCCTCGCCGGACGACCACCCCGGCGAATGGACCCGGCCGACGTGGACGTGCCGTACCGTCGCTGGTCGCCGCTCGATGATGTGGGGACCAATCATCGTTGCAATCAGGACACAACCAATCGCGCTCAAAATGAGTGCCCGATCGCGGCCGATCCCACCAATCCCGATATCCTGCTCGTCGGAGCGAATGATTACGCGCTCGGGAGCAATTCCGGTACCCGTTTTTATAGCTCCACCGACGGGGGTTCGTCATGGCGGCAGAGCCTAATCGGCAGCGGCGCCGTCAACGGCAACTGCACGAGCATTTTCGATCCGGTCGTGACGATCAACAGCAGCGGCCGGATGTTCGCGGCCTATTTGGCCATGGGCTGCGACTACCCGAACGATGGCGCCTATCTGCACTACTCCGATGATCACGGTGTGACATGGAGTCCGCCGACCACGATCTCAACAGTTCCGCAGATCAACAGCCAGATTGACCGCGAGATGATCGCCTGCGATGTCAGCGACGATTCACCATACCGCGACAATATCTACGTCACGTGGATCGGTTTTCACGTGCATTTCACGCGCTCGACCGACAACGGCGAGTCGTTCATGACGCCATTGGTCATCTCCAGTCAAGCCGACGCCATCATGCCGACTCTGGCGACCGGGCCGCTCGGTGAAGTGTATGTTGTGTGGACCGATCTTTCGAGTGAGGATTTGCAGTTTCGTAAGTCACTCGATGGCGGCATCACGTGGCAGCCGATGATCACGATCGGCGAATGCAATCCGCAGCTCGTCTACCACGACCTGAATTGCAATAGCGGTTATCGCATGACCAACTATCCGGTACCGGCGGTCGACATCTCAGATGGTCCGCATCGCGGTGCGATTTATGTCGCCTACGCGCACACGATCGTCGAAGACAACTACGACATCTATTTCACCAAGTCGGAGGATCAAGGCGCGACGTGGTCTGAGCCGGTCATTCTGCCCGACGACGATACGGGCAGCCATCAGTGGTGGCCGTGGATCGCCGTGCATCCGCGGACGGGCGATGTCGCGGTGTCATGGTGCGATCGCCGCGAGGACCCTGCGAATTGCGACTATGCCTACTACGGCACGATTTCAACGGACGGCGGCGCGACGTGGAGCGCGAACATGCGCATCTCCGACCGTCAACTTGATACGCATAACCGCGGTTTCTTAGGCGACTACACGGGCCTGACCTTCTCGAATCTCGGATTTCACAGCGCGTGGACGGACACGCGCAACGATTACAGCGATATTTACGCGGCTTGGTGGAACAACGGCGACAGCCTGGCGCTGACCAGCCCGAACGGCGGCGAGACCTGGAATGCAAATTCGGCGTGCATGGCTCGATGGACACTGCGCTATGCGCCAGATACTCTGCTTGTGGAATTGAATCGCAGCTATCCTGCCGGAGTCTGGGAGCGGCTTGACACCATTCGCAGCGACGAGCACGAATGGAGTTGGAACGCGACCGGACCGGGAACAAGTGCTGCACGGTTGCGCATCGTCGGTTTAAATCACCCCGACGTTGGCGACACCAGCGACGCCGATTTTGCCATCAACGCCTTGGCCGCTCCGGCCCGGTTGACGGCCTACCGCATCGGCACGAGTATTCAACTGCGTTGGCAATCGACCGGCGCGCCGTGGTACCATGTTTACAGCGCGCTTTCCACCCACGACTCATTCTCCACCCTCGAGGGCGTCACGGTAAACACGACGCTGCTGGATACAAACGCCGTGCTGGACGCTGAACAAAAATACTACATCGTGCGCGCCGCCCTTGCGCCGTGATATGCTGCGTCTCTTCTCGCCACGATTTTCCAAATTGCGCAGGAATGAACACAAAGTAAAAGGCCCGCTTGCGCGGGCCTTTTCAGTGTATCAACTTATGCCTTTGTCTCGGAGGAACTTTGAGGCTTTTTCGAGCCGCTTCTGTTCATCTTTGGTCAGGCCGTCCATGCCGACTTTGTTAATCTTGTCGAGCAGCTCATCCACTTCGCGGCGGACCTCATCGACCTCGCGCACTTCGCGTTCCTGCTGCGCGACCTCCATTTTCTGTTTCCACTCGCGCATACGCCGACCGGGCGCGCTGTAGCGCAATTTGCCCCATTTCAGATAGCCGTAGCCCATCAACATGCCGCCTAAGTGCGCAAGGTGCGCGACTCCGGAGCCGGGATTGAAGCTGGCCAGAAACTCAATGACGCCAAAGATCATCGCGAAGTATTTCGCCTTGACCGGAATCACGAACCAGATATAGATGATGTTATCCGGGAAGAGCACGGCATAGGCCAACAGCAATCCGTAGATCGCGCCCGACGCGCCGACGGTGGGCACGAACGAATCCATGTTGAACAGCGCGTAGCAGAGTCCGCCGCCGAGTCCCGTAAGCAGATAGTACTTGAGAAATTCTTTGGAACCCCACACGCGTTCGAGCATCGAACCGAACATCCACAACGCGAGCATGTTGAAGAGGATGTGGCTGAAGCCGCCGTGCAGGAACATGTAGGTAAACAGCGTCCACACGTGTCCATGGAAGAATTCGCGGGGAACGAGCGCGAAGTTCTCGATGAATTGCGGATAAAGTCCAAGAATCTCCTGCGCTGCGAAGACGGTGACGTTGAGCAAGATGAGATACTTGACTACGTCTGTCCACGCCATCTCGGGATTGATGAAGCGCAGGGGCGGTTGTTCGAAAATTTTGGCGAAGCGCTGTCTCATGATTTACAGCACCTCGAACTTCCAAAGGTAGTTGAAGATTTGATTTTTGTCTCCGGTGCGAATCAGAATGCGATTTTCGCCGGTCACCAGCGAGTGCTGCAGCGACCACTCTTCGTAGCGGCCCGCGTCAGCCAAACTTTGGTCGTTACGCGGTCGGAAGTTATCGAGGAACACGCGGCCATTGACCGTCACGGTGACTTCACAGCGTGACGACAGCGACAGCGGATACTTGCGGTTGGAGCGATAGAGGTAGAGTCGCAGGTTGAGCGGCGACGACGGCGGCACTTCATCGGGCAGCGTGAAGATGAACTCGATGTAGTCCGCGCCGGTCGGGTTACGATTAGGATCTCCCATGGCGAGCTCCCAACCCGACTTGCTTGAACCGGGAATCTCGTTAATCTTCGGCCCATGCGTGTCCGATGTTCGCACGCCTTTGTCACGATCATAAATGCCCGTCTCCCAGCGGATGTCGCCAGTGCGCGCCGCCTCACCATTGCCCTGACAGGTCGCCGAGACTTCGAACGCGCGCGGATACTTCGCGGTGATGGTGGGGTTGGGTTTCGTCGGTGTGACCACCAATCGCTGCGGCTCGGGCGTCAGGTAGCCCTCCATATGACCAAAGCTGATTTCAAATACCCCGAAGTCATGGGGAATCACGGCGAGTCCGATGCCCACGGAATCGCCGTTGACAAAGATCGGCCCAGCGACGGGCTCGGTGGTAATGGTTATTTCTTTGCGCGCGCGCAGCTCTTCGGTCAGTGTAAAATACACCAACTGTCCGCCCGCGATGCGCGACAGCCGCACAACGTGCTGTTCGGGCTCAGTATTGTAACCCGCCAGTTCGACGCGGACCGTATGCGTGCCGAGCGGCAGCGCGACCACGGCGGGCGTGGTCTTGCCGATTGGCTTGTCATTGACGATAATCAGCGCACCGGGAACCGAACTCGAAATCTCCACGTTGCTCGTGGAGATGTCGGCGGCATCGGTGTTCGAGCTGTCGCGGACAAAGGCACCGTGGTCGCGGCCTGAGGTAATCCCGCTGAGCTGTTCGCCCTCTTCTATATAAGAGGTCGTCGTTCGCGTCGAGCTTCGGCTGACGTGCGTCGTCTCGGACGAAAGCGGTATCTTGCGCTCGACCTCCCACGGCAGCTCGCGCTTGACCCGGTCGCTGATGTCCTCTGCGGCAGGCGGCACGAGGGTCGGTGGAGTTGTTGAACCGTAGAGATCCGATCCCGCAGGAGCTGTGCCAGATTCTTCAAAAACAAATGTTAACGTATCAACTGAGGCGCGTGCCACGGGTACGACCTGGACGAACGGCGAAGGGCGCTCCCCACCTTTGCGAACGGTGAAAGAGTGCTTGCCCTGAGGCACATCGCGCATTTCGGCCGGCGTTACCCGACCCGTTGGGACAAGGTCCATCCAGATATCTGCTCCAGCGGGATCACTAAGGACAACGACTGTCCCCGTGTGTCCGGGCCAGAAACGGTCATAGAGCAGGTAGCTACCCAGCCCCAGAACCCACAGAATAGACAAAATCAAAATCAGGCGCATATCTAAGTAAATATAGACTTATCTTACAGAAAAGCAATGAGGGATAGAAATCGTAGCGGCTTTCCAACGGGCCAAGTGTTTGACAAACCGTGCATGAATCGGTATATTTTGCAAATGCTTACACCCCAACCTTGGCGCGGGCCGCAGTCCCGCCTCTCCGCATGAACCGGCTGGCGATTTCTTATGAGCGACTGCCGGGATTCGGTCCGGCCTGGCAAGCGGTCGTCGCCGAGCACCCGGACGCGGAATGGCTGTTTGCCCAGTCGTCGGCGCATCCGCAGGCTTGCCGAACGGTAGCTGAGGAGCGGCTCCGCAACTTCCCCTTTTACGCGGAAGCCGCCGGCATTCTCCACGCGGAGGGTTTGCTCTATGGTGTGCCGGAAGAGACACTGGCGCGGCTGAAGAGTCTGGCCGAAGGTCGAGCGGTGGTGGTAGTGACGGGGCAACAGGTAGGATTTCTGGGCGGCCCGCTGTTCACCTTCATTAAGGCCTATCATGCGGTGCGGCTGGCGCGAGCGCTCGAAGCGACGCTCAAGTTGCCAGTGCTGCCGTTGTTTTGGCTTGAAGGTGAAGATCACGACTTGCAGGAAATTCGCGCCAGCCGTTATCCGCAAGCGGACGGTACTCTCGGCGCGATGGAGTTTTCTCCGGCTAAAGAAGTGGCGCATCAGGAAGTGGGCCGCTATGCGGTCGGCGAACAGGCGCTGGCAGGTTTGCACGAATTGCTGGCGCAGTGGGGCAACGTGTCGGGTGAAGCCGCCGAAGCGCTTGAGCATGCCTACGGTGACGGTGACCTGTCGACGGCCTTTGGACGACTGCTCGCCGCGACGCTGGGCCCGCGCGGTCTGTTGATCTGTGAAGGGCGCAATGAACGCTTGAAGCAGCTTGCGCTGCCGTTATGGGAACGTGCGATCGATGCGCGTCGTGAGCTGCACGACGCGTTTCAAGTGCGTTCGGACGAGGTGCGCATGCGCGGCTACTCCGCGCCGATGAGCCCGACGCCGGATGCGCATTTCTTCTATGTCGTGAGCGATGACTACGTCCGTCGTCCGGTGCTGCTCGACGGCGCGGTGAAGCACCCCGACGGATCGAGCGAACAGGTCACCGCCGTGGAATTGAAATCGCGCTTGCGCAGTGGGACGTGGCAAGTCAGTCCCAAGGCCGCGCTGCGTCCGCTATTTCAGGATTTTGTTTTGCCTACCGTCGCTTATGTCGGCGGTCCGGGCGAATTGGAATATCACGCACAGCTTGCTCCGTTTTATCAGATGCTCGGCGTGACCGCGCCGAGTCTGTTTCCACGAATGTCAGCGACGCTTGTGGATCAGAAGTGCGAGCGCCTGCGCGAAAAGCTCGGATTGACATGGGAAGAGCTGTTGACGACTTCCGAGCCGGAGTTGTCGAAGCGTGTGCTGCGCGCGGCGGATGAACAGAACACGAGCGAACTTTTCGCCGGTGCGCGCGCTGAGATTGAAGCGGTCTTTCAGAAGCTGAAGCCCGCGCTGGAAACCATAGACCCGACGCTGGCCGGAGCGCTGGGCTCGTCGGCTGGCAAAGCGCTGCATCCTCTCGAACAGTTGGAACAGAAAGCCAACAAAGCCATCAAGCAGCAGCACGCGGTGGAACTGGCGCGGCTGCATAAAGTGCTCTTCGCGGCGAAACCGGGCGGCAAGCCGATGGAGCGCATCTATGGCACGGCGTGGGCGCTGGCGCATTACGGCGTAACTGAACTACTCGAATTGATGGACAAATTGCCCGCCGACGGCGCGGCGCATCAAATAGTGATCACGGAATAGCCTATGAGTGAAGTGAACACGCAGGTGGTGGATGTGCTGGCGATCGGCGCGCATCCCGATGACATTGAACTGTCGTGCGCCGGCACGCTGCTGAAGCTCAAGCAGTTGGGCTACAAGGTTGGGATCGTGGACATGACTCGCGGCGAACGCGGTTCGCGCGGCAACGCGGAGATTCGCGCCGTCGAAGCGCAGGAAGCGCTGGCGATCTTAGGTTTCGAGTTTCGCGAGGTGTTGAACCTCGGTGATTTGCAGATTCAGGACACGCATGAGCGCCGCGTGAAGGTCGTCGAGTGTATTCGTCGGCACAAGCCGAAGCTCGTGTTGACACACTGGAATCAGGACAAGCATCCCGATCATGAAGGCACGAGCGATCTGGTGAAGCACTCGATGTTCGTGGCGGGCGCGGCGAATTTTCCGGCGGACTACGCGCCGCACAATCCGAAACGTCTGCTCTATTGGCCGTCGTCGTGGATGATGGACTGCAATGTGTACGTGGACGTCACGGATTTCTGGGAGCACAAGATTCGCGCGGCGCGGGCGCACAAGTCGCAGTTTTTTGATCCCAACAGCAGTGATCCGATGACGATTCTCTCGCAGCCTGTGTTCTTCGACCGGTTGGAGATGCGCGCACGTTATTTTGGCGACCAAATCGGCGTGAAGTATGCCGAAGTCTTTTACATGCGGGAGCCGATTCCCGTTCACGATCCGATGAAACTATGCCAATAGCGACTCGCGGCGAATTCTGGTTCGTCAAGCAAAGCAAGCTCCATGGCCGCGGCCTGTTCGCGCGCAAGGACATTCCCAAAGGGACGCGGATCATCGAATATCAGGGCAAGCGCATCGCCTCCGACGCGCTGCCGGATATTGACGAGCACAAACCGGACGCCTATCATACGGTGATTTTTTCGCTGGACGATGGCAGCTTCATTGACGCGAACAAGCGCGGCAACGCGGCGATGTTCGCCAATCACTCGTGCTCGCCGAATGCCGAGACGATTGAAGAAGACGGCCGCATCTATATCATCGCGCTGAAGAAGATTCCCAAAGGCGCGGAAATTCTCTACGACTATCATCTCTATCTGGCTGGACCGTTTCAGAAGAGCTGGCTGACCGACTACGTGTGCCATTGCGGCGCGCGCAAGTGCCGCAAGATCATGCTCGACCGCAAGATTCCCAAGAAATACCAGTCGGCTTAACCGCGTAGGGAACCGCAGCGCCCAATCCCCATTCGGCGACCGCAGTCAAACACTCATTCATCACCCATACATCCATGCCTGATTCCCCTTACTTTATTGTACGCGGCTCTGATATTCAGGGCAAAGGCGCGTTTGCGGTCAAGTCCATTCGCAAGGGCACGCGCTTGATTGAATATACCGGCCAGTTGATTCCGGAAGACGAAGCGGACACTCGCTACGACGATTCGAAGATGAAACGCCACCACACGTTCTTGTTTCAGATTTGTGACGGCGCGGTGGCGATTGACGCGGCAGTCGGCGGCAACGATGCGCGCTTCATCAATCACTCCTGTGACCCGAATTGCGAAGCGGTGGAAGATCGCGGGCGTGTGTTCATTGAAGCGATGCGCGCGATCAAGACCGGTGAGGAATTGACCTACAACTACGGCCTTACGGGCGAAGGCGAAGAGCACGATGATTGGGAAGAGAAGTACCGCTGCAACTGCGGCGCGCCTAATTGCTCGGGCAACATGCTGGTGAAGCCGAAGAAGAAAAGAACTGTGAAGGCGAAGAAGAAGGCTGCCGCCAAGAAATAGCATGAAGATCGGCATCATCCTCTATCCTACTTACGGCGGCTCGGGCATTGTGGCGACCGAGTTGGGCTGCGCTTTGGCCGTGCGCGGGCATGAGGTGCATTTCTTCTCGACGGCGCGGCCGTTTCGTTTGCCGGCGTTTCAGCAGAATGTATATTTTCACGAAGTGCCGGTTGTGGGCTATGATCTGTTTGAGAACACGCCATACACGCTGACCCTCGCCTCGACGCTGCATGACGCGGTGAAGATGCATCATCTCGACGTGCTGCATGCGCACTACGCGATTCCGCACGCGACGGCGGCCTATCTGGCGCGCGAGATGAACGGCGGTCTGCCGCCGGTCATCACGACGCTGCACGGCACGGACATCACGCTGGTTGGCGCGCATCCTGCCTATGCGCCCGTGGTGAAATTCACGCTCGAACAGTCTGACGCGGTGACGGCGGTGTCGCACGATCTTGCCAATGAAACGCGCGACAACATCGGCTACACGGGCGAGACGAAAGTCATCTACAATTTTATTGATACGGAACTCTACAAACGCGACGTGTGCGTGCAGCGCCGCGACTGGCTGGCGCCGCAAGACGAACCGATCATCCTGCATATCTCGAACTTCCGGCCTGTCAAACGCATTCCCGATATCATCAGCGTATTCGCGCGCGTGCGGGAGCAAACGAAGGCCAAGCTGGTGATGGTTGGCGACGGTCCGATGCGCAGCAACGCGGAACTTCAAGTCCGCGAATTGGGTATTCAAGGCGAAGTGCGCTTCCTCGGCAAGCAAACGGGTCTGATTGACCTGCTGAGTGTCAGCGATATCTATTTCTTGCCGTCGAACAAGGAGAGCTTCGGTCTGTCTGCACTCGAGGCCATGAGCTGCGAAATGCCGGTCGTGGGCTACGACGTCGGCGGTTTGCCGGAAGTTGTGATTCACGACGAGACGGGCTACCTGCATCCGGTGGGCGATCTTGACGGGATGACGGCGAGCATTTTGCAGTTGGTCAAAGACGCCGATCAGCGGCGCGTGATGGGGCAGGCCGGTCGTCTTCGCGCGGAACAGGTTTTTCACATCAACACCATCATGCCGCAGTATGAGAAATTGTACTTGGACACGTTGCACAAGACAGAGGAGCGCTGCCTGAAACGAACGGCTGCCCGCGCTTCGGCATCATCCAAGTAACGAAACAGCTTCCGGGCGGCGCACCTGCCGCCCCTGCAATCCCCTTCGACTCTCTTTTTTCCAATTTCTAATTTACCCCAATCTCCTCCCATGGCTATTCGTACGGCTACCGCTGTTTGGCACGGTACACTTAAAGGCGGCGACGGCAAACTCTCGACGCAATCCGGCGCGCTTAAGCAACTCAACTACTCATTCAATGATCGTTTCGCCGACGGCGTCGGCACTAATCCTGAAGAGCTGATCGCGGCGGCGCATGCGGGCTGCTATGCGATGGCGCTGTCGGGCGGTCTCGAAAAGGCCGGACATCCCGCGGAATCTATCGAAGCGGTTGCGCACGTCACGCTTGATTTCATTGAAGGCAAGCCAACGGTGACGAAGTCGCACATCGTGTGCAAGGCCAAGGTGCCGGGCATGGATGCAGCCTCGTTTCATGAAGCGGCGGTTGAGACGAAAGGCGCGTGCCCGATTTCGCGCTTGCTGATGGGCTCGGCTGAGATCACTCTCGAAGCGACGCTTGCTTAGGGTCGTTCTGCCGCCGCCGACCGAGCGGATTCGCTTTCGTGCGCTGACACTCGACTATCTTGAGCCGCTGTGCGACCTGCTGGGCGATCCGGAGGTGATGCGCCACTATCCGCATCCGATGGACCGCACGGAAACGCAAGGCTGGATCGAGCGCGGACTGATGCGCTACGAGCGCGATGGGTGTTCGTTTTACGCTCTCGAATTGAATGCGACCGGTGAGTTCATCGGTCAGTGCGGCGTACTGATGCAGGACATTGACAGCGTGGACGAAACCGAAGTCGGCTACCTCTTGCTGCGCAAACATTGGCATCACGGTTACGCGACCGAGGCCGCCCGCGCATGCATTGCCTTCGCCCGCGCGGTGCGTGGCGCGGAGCGTGTGATTTCGCTGATTCGTCCGGAGAATGTGCCGTCGGCCAATGTGGCCAAGCGGCTGGGCGCAACGATTGAAAAGCAGATCATCAAGTGGGATCATCCGCACGACGTGTGGGTGCACGCGTGAATGCGCGCTCTCTAAAGCTGCATCTGTCGGATCGCGCCAAACGCGGGCAGATGATGTATCACGCCGTGCCTGGCCTCTATCTGATCCTGAACGGCGTGTCCAACCTGTTCGGCGGGCACGTCGAGCATCTGTGGGTTGATCTGCTCGGCATCGCGGCGGGTTTGGCACTGTTGTTTGTGCTGAAACGTGAACTGATGCACAAAGGCCACTCGCACGGCAAAGTCGCGTGGTTTGAAGTGATCGCCGGAGTCGTGGTGATGATCGAGGGCTTTCACAAACTGCATCGCGACGAGTGGTTTCAGCCGGGCACGGTGCAGATGCTGGCGGGTCTGCTGTTTGTCGCGGTCGGTTTGTTTCACGAGAGACTGCTGGCTTTCCGCACTCTCAGATGCACGGACGAAGGTTTTGCGATGCGCATTCGTCCGATTTACAGAATTTCCGGCAAGTGGTCCGACGTCAAGAGCTTCGCGCTGGACGAAGACAAGCTGGTGGTGACGCGCACGGACGGCAGCACCACGCGCTCCAGCCTGCGCTCGATTGAGAATCGTGCCGATGTGCTGGCGATGCTGAACGCTGAGCTTGCACGAAGCGTCAAGGGCGTCTGATCCGCTTTCATCCCTCGTACTTTATCTTTCATACTTTTTCTTTCCCCCATGCTTAATCCTCACATTTTTCGCGAATACGATATTCGCGGCATTGTCGCCGATGACCTGACGCCTGATGTTGTCTATGAACTGGGCCGCGGTATCGGCACCTTTATTCGGCGCAAGGGCGCGACGACGTTCACGCTCGGGCGCGACGGCCGCTTGACCAGTGAACGCATCGCCAACGATCTGAAGGCCGGACTGCTCACGACTGGACTGAAGGTGATCGAAGTCGGCATGGTGCCGACTTCCGTGCTGTACTTCTCGGCGGTGCATCTGAAGACCGACGGCGGCATTCAAATCACGGGTTCGCATAATCCGCCTGAATTCAACGGCATCAAGATGGCCTATGGCAAGACCTCGATTCACGGCGCGATGATTCAAGAGATTCGCGTGCTGTGCGAGCGGCAGGATTACGAAAAGGGCCAAGGCTCCAGTTCGAGCTACACGGTGATGCCGGACTATATCGCGTGGCTCACGGCGAATCTGAAGTTGGATCGCAAGGTGCGCGTGGCGGTAGACAGCGGCAACGGCGTCGGCGGCCTGTGCGGTCCGCAGATTTTCCGCGAAATCGGCGCCGAGGTGTTTGACATTTACAGCGACGTGGATGGCCGGTTCCCTAATCACCATCCCGATCCGACGGTGGAGAAGAATCTGGTCGCGCTGAAGCAGCTTGTTGCCGACAACAAGTGCGAAGTGGGCGTAGGCTTTGACGGCGACGCTGATCGGCTCGGCGCGATTGACGGCCAGGGCAAAGTGCTGTGGGGCGACATGCTGATGACGCTGTTCGCGCGTTCGATTCTGAAGGATAGGCCCGGTGCAAAAATTATCGCCGACGTGAAGTGCAGCGAGAATTTCTTTGCGGACGTGAAACAGCACGGCGGGCAGCCGATTATGTGGAAGACCGGCCACGCACTGATTAAGAGCAAGCTGTGGGAAGAGCATGCCGCGCTGGCGGGCGAAATGAGCGGGCATTTCTTCTTCGCCGATCGCTTCTTCGGATTTGATGACGGAATCTACTCGGCGGGCCGCCTGCTGGAAATCGTGTCGCGCTTGCCGCATTCGTTGACGCAGGAGCTATCGGATTTGCCGGCGACGTTCAGCACACCCGAGATCCGCGTGGATTGCCCCGACGATGTGAAGTTCGACGTAGTGGACAAGGTCAAGTCGACTTTCAAAGGCCGGGGCCTCGATACGTTTGATCTGGACGGCGTCCGCGTGAATTTCGACGGCGGCTGGGCGCTCGTGCGCGCTTCAAATACGCAGCCGACGCTCGTGCTGCGCGTTGAAGCGAAATCGCAGGCCAAACTCGATTCTATTCAGGAAGACGTTGCGCGCGTGCTGAAAGACGCGGGCTTCACGTTTGATCCCAGCGCGCCGGGCGGACATTGAGAATTTGCCATCGGTCGGCAACGACATAAAGAAAGCCCCGCAATAAGCATTGCGGGGCTTTTCGTTTCACTTTCGATTTGCGCCAAACGACTGGGCGCCGGTTACTTCATCAGGATCATCTTGCGCGTCAGATTGCCTTCAGGCGCGTCAAGGCGATAGATGTAAACGCCCGACGGGAGGCTCGCGCCGTGGAAGCCCGCATCGTAGAGTCCCGGCGTCAGATCGTTATCAATCAGCGTTGCGACTTCGCGGCCCGTGATGTCAAACACCTTGAGGGTCGTGTGACCGGCGCGCGTGATGCTGAAATTAATGGTCGTGGCCGGATTGAACGGATTCGGATAGTTCTGATTGAGCGCAAAGGTAATCGGAATCAACTCTTGGTGGCCATCAGCGTCAGTGGTCCCGACCACCACCGGGAACGGCGAGTACTCGCAGCCCAAGAATAGATTGTCGCCGTACTCCGCGTAGAGCCAACGCACCGCGCCCACCGGCAATCCGCTCATCGTCCAGTCCACTGAATCCAATCCCACTTCGGGGCGATTCAGAGTGCCGGGGACAATCGGACCGACGCAACCTTCGTTGTCGGGGTCCACGTGAATGGTGACATACGCGTCGTCATCCGGATCGGTCAATGACCAGCGCAGGCGCGCGAAGCCGACGCCTTCCAACGTATCGCTGACCGGTGTGATCCACTCAAATGTCGGCGGTTCGTTCGGCGGGAAGACCGTGAATGGATAGGCCGTCGAGTTGTTGCCCTCGTTATTTTCCGCGACTTCGTCCAACGCGTCAATCACGAACTGGAAACTGTGGTCGCCGGCTTCGTTCATGGCGATCGGTTCGGTATACCACGTCTCGGTCGTGCCTGGCTCCACGCCGGTCACGACGGAGTCGAAGACGATCACGCCATCGAGGAACAGTTGCGCATGGAAATCGGGATAGAACAGGACGCCGCCATCACACGCCGCCCACGTCATGCGCGCGAGGACAGAATCACCGGTTTCAATGCGTGACGGGACGGTGAAGCTATCGGTATTCACGACGCTCATGCCGCCGAGCTGCAGGTCCACCGTGCCATTGTCAATGGACACGATAATATCGTCAATGAATGCGCCGCGATCGCGAATGGCGTCCGCATCCGACCGGAACCACCAGTAGATGTAAACCGCAGGACGCCCCAAGGCCGAAACGCTGTCGCGCGTCGGGACGTTGCGATAGAGGTCTTTCAAGTCAATTTCAAATAGCTCCCAACCTTGATCGGTCTGGCCGGAAAACACCGAGTCAATCCAGATGTGCGTCGTCGCCAGGCTGAAGACCGAGTCGGCGCCCCAGCAAAGCGTATCCTGCGGATCCATGCCGTTATACATCAGCAGGCTGAACAGCACGCGGGCTTCGGCTGCGCCGGTCAAGTCCAGCGGGCCATAGGTGACGAACGTGTTAAGATTCGGGGGATAATTGTCAAAGTCGGGATCTTCCGTTCCCGGTTCGCCGATAATCCAGAGAGACTGGTCGTCGTCATTGCCACAGTACGATTGAATGCGCACGCTGTAGTTGCGATCCTGCACGCCCCATGCGAAGGGGGCCGGAGGATTTGGCGAGAAACGCCAGCAACGTCCCGAGCCGGTGGGCTTGCACCACGGCCAGGCGATGCGTGTCGAGTCGAAACACTCGATCAACTGATTGTTCCAACAGGCTTCGGCCGTCGTGGAACGATAGCTCGTATTAAACGGCAGGCTGAGGAGCGTGACCACCGCAAAGGCGGCGGTCCATAAGAGTCGGGAAACCAAACGCGAAGGGTTCATGGGTCCTTTCCCCTCCAAGAAAAAGGAAGAACGCCGCCAGCCGTCATCTCGGCTGGCGGCGTCCCAATGTAAAAGGTTGCGAATCAAAGATGCGGAATCAGAGAGCGGAAACCGGCGATGGCAACCGCGCCGCGCAAGGCAGTTACTTCATCAAGACCAGCTTGCGCGTGCTGTTGAAGCTCTGCTCACCGGCCTGTGCATTGAGGCGGTAGAAATAGACGCCGCTTGCGAGATCCGCGCCATTGAAGCTGACGGTGTGCTCGCCGGCTTCAAATGTGCCTTCGACCAGCGTGGCGACTTCACGGCCCAGCAGGTCAAACACCGCGAGCTTCACATTGGCGCGCGCCGGCAGGGCGAACGGAATGGAGGTCTCGGGGTTAAACGGGTTGGGATAGTTCTGCGCGAGGCTGAACTCGGTCGGCAGCGTAGCGGGCGATTCCGGCGTAGCGCTCGTGCCCAGCAGCCATTCCATAGCATTCGTCATCATGCTCACACGGGCCTCTTCAGTCGCGATTGCTTCAAAGCCAAAACCCAAGTACAACAGCTTGTACGTGCCGTTGTCAACTTGCAGCGCGGCGCCCTGCGACTCGCCCTGGAATTCCTGATCGTAGTTAAACACGAGCTGCGCCTGATCGCTGCGCGGCGCGAGCGCCGACTGACGACTCTGGTTATTTGCACCCGTGCCGCTTGCGATCGCGAACGCCTCGCCATCCGCCAACGTGCCCGGCAGGCCGGTCACCGAAGTGCCGATGGGGAAATTTCGCAGATAGGTGGCGTGCATGTATTCCTGGAAGAACTGGTCGTTACGCATGTCGAAGCCCATGCCCTGACCGGTCAGGAACAGGTTGCCGCCGGCATCAAGATAGTCTTGCAGATTGAGCTGGTCCAGCGGCGTCAGCGTTTCCTGCCAACGATTGCCCGTGAACCACAGCACCACGTCCACCCCGTCAAACATGGAACCGTCCACATCATCAAGCGTGGCGTCCCACCAACCCCACACCATGCTCACCTGGTCATCAGCAGCCGCCATGGCCTCGTTGTAGTAGCTTTCGTAGGTTTCGCCGCCATCGCCGTCAATGACGAGCACGTCGAGTCCGGCCATCATGCGATAGCTGTTCTCAACCACCAGCCCGTCGGCATTCTGCGAGGTGGAACGCACCGTGAAGGAAGCCGAACCGGGGTTGCCGTTGGTGTTCGCGCGCACGAACAGGTAGCGCGTTTCGAGGCTGGCCAGCGATACGGTGATCTGATCCGGGCTGGGCGTTCCATCCTGCTCTTCAACCGTCAACGTCCAGTTGGCCGGCCACGTGCCGTCCAATTCGACGGTATAAACGTCGTCGCTGATGCCATTGTTGGCCAGCTCGAGAATGTAACCATGTTCACCCGCGGCGACCGGCACGATCTGTTGCGTCGGGCCATCCACGTTCGACTGGGCCATGTCATACTCTGCCATGACATCAGTCACTTCGCCCTGCAAGATTTCGCGGCCCGAAGTATTCTGCACAAAGGCCACGGCTTCGAGGTCGCTGGCGTTCCACGCGGCGAGCTTCGACAGCGTGCCCGTAAATTCCTGCGGCGAACCCGGAACGGCGGTGATCGTCAAACCCTGCGTTGCATGATAACCATGATCCCGGAACGGCTCGGCAATATGATCTTCGCCGTTGGGAGAATTGTACGGATCAACGTTGGTCGTGATCAGCGCGACAAACAGGCGCGCCGTCGCCGGCATCGTGGATTCCGCGTTCAAACGACCGGAGAAATGCACCGTGGTCTCTTCGCCGTCCAACTGATAGGCGAGGAACTCTTCAATGGCCACCGGGCAGTTTTCGGCGAATTCGTTGCGCGCCATGCTCTTGATCTGCGCGGTATTGAAATTCGGCGAGAGGTTGCCGATGTACATATCGGGCACGCCCGTTACGCCGTACCAGTTCCAACGCTGCGAATTCTCCGTGGAATTGTGGAGATAGAAGGCGTCGTTGGGTCCCGGCCAGTTAACGTGGTAGCTGATCTTCACCAGCGTATCGCGGCCCATGTCATTGACAGCCGCTTCCAGGAACGGGTTGTTTGCAAAACACGGCCCACAGGACGTGTTAGTAAAGTGCTCGAGGACGACGCACTGCCGCGGTACTGCGACGGCCAACGCCGCCAGAGCCAACAAGGTCATCACGGTAAACAGACTTCTCAAACGAAGCATCATAACTCCTCCGTTGCCGGTCCAATGTAGTTTCAGGCCAAGGAAAAAGACAGTTGTCTAATAATATAGCCCTTTCTCAGGGCTTTTCAAGCACCTCTGCTAAAATTGCAAAAGGCGCACCCAGCTGGACATACCGACCGCTGGTCGAAAAGCTGACAGGGTTTATCGTATTAAGATATTGTAATTATTGTTCTTGTGGATGCAGGATCTGCAATTTGAACTGGTGCCTTCTTATCGTATTCAATCATGCACTATGAAAAGAGAGGCGACAAGGTGCAATTCATGCGCGCCGTGTCGCCTCGCTTTGTTTGAAATTCTGCAGAGCCGCCTCCCCCGGCTCTGCTCGCGGGCATCGGACCTGGTGCCGCCCCAGGCTCCCCAGCCTACGGGTCTACGCGGACCATGAAGACCGGAATGTCGATCAAGTGTCGCACGCGAGTAGCAGTTGCACCCAGCAGCAGGTCTTTGATCAAGCGGTGGCCGTGCGTCCCGATGATGAGCAGCTCGGCCTGTTCTTGCTTAACCAGTCGCACGATCTCGTCCGGTGGATTTCCATAACCGAGCACGGGCTTCGCCTGGATACCGCGCGCCAGCAGTTCTTCTTGCAAGCGGGACAGGTAGATTTCATCGGCCAACACTTCGCGATCTTCAGACTCTTGTTGCCAGACTCGCGGTCCCACGGTGTCGGCAACGTGCACGAGGAGTAATTGAGCGTGCTGATCTTCGGCCATCGCCAGCGCTTGGGCCAACAGCACCCGGTCACTGTGCGTACCTTCCAAGGCAACGGCGATCTTCTTGTACTGCACGTTTGCGGTAACGGGAATTTCAAACGACGGCACCACCATTTCGGGCCGCGCCAGCCGCCGGAAGAGCGGAACGGTAATCAGGTATGCCAACAGCGCTCCCAACCCTGCCGCCGCCGCCAGCACCAGCGCGTGATACCACTCCATACCGTTAGGCGCCGTGCCGATCCATTCGCCGAGCGTCGTGATCACGAGCCAGATATTCAGACTGATGATGACCGCCGCCGCCAACCAAGCGAGTATCTTGACCCATAGCTTGCTCGCAAATTCGCCCATCAACCGTCGGTCGCTCGTGAACTGGATCAACGGGATCACCGCAAACGGCAGTTGCATGGACAGCACGACTTGCGAGAGGATCAGGAGCTGATAGCTGCCCTGCTCACCCAGAATCCAAATCGTGAACGCCGCAGGTACGATAGCCAGCGATCGGGTGATCATTCGCCGCAGCCACGGACGAATGCGCAGGTTGATGAAGCCCTCCATGACCACCTGCCCGGCCAGCGTTCCGGTCAGGGTCGAGCTCTGCCCGCTGGCCAAGAGGGCAATGGCAAATGCGGTGCTGGCGATCTTTACGCCCACCAGCGGCGTCAGCAGTTCGTGCGCCTGCTGAATCTCGGTGACTTCAACGCCGTTGCTATGGAATACAGCGGCGGCCAGAATCAAGATGGCGGCATTCACAAAGAACGCCAGGTTCAGTGCGACGGCCGAGTCCACTAAATTGTATTTACACGCCTGGCGAATGCTGGCCGGATTGTTGCCGACGGCGCGCGTCTGGACCAGCGCCGAATGTAAGTATAAATTGTGCGGCATGACGGTCGCTCCCAGAATACCGATCGCGACATACAGGCTCTCGCCGGTCAAGGTCGGTGCAAAGCCGCTGAATATTCCGCTAATGCTCGGCTGCGCCAGCATCATTTCGACTAAGAAACAGCCGCCAATAGTGGCGACCAAGGTCAATACGAAGGCCTCAACTTTGCGAATACCGAGATGTTGAAACAGCAGCAGCAAAAAGACGTCAACGGCCGTGATCAACACACCCCACAACAACGGGATGCCAAACAGCAGTTGTAAGCCGATAGCCGAACCGATAACTTCGGCCAGATCGCAGGCGATGATGGCAATCTCGCATATTACCCAGAGGACGGCGCTGACCGGCTTCGAGTAGTTTTCCCGGCAGGCCCGCGCCAGATCGTGCCCGGTGACGATTCCCAATCGGGCCGACAGCGCTTGCAGGAGTACGGCCATCAGATTGCTCATCAAGAGCACCCAGATCAACGCGTAACCGAAGCGGGACCCGCCTTCGAGGTCTGTCGCCCAGTTTCCCGGATCCATATAGCCCACGCTGACGAGATACGCGGGGCCGGCAAAGGCCAGCATCCGTCGGATCACGGTGGACTTTTGTGGAATCTCTACAGTGCGATGGACTTCAGACAGTGAGACGTTGTGGTTTTCAGTACTCATGTTTTGATCTGCGGATCAAATTGCTTGTGGCGCATGTTGCATGTATCTCGGATTCGGGGGGACTGCCAAGAACTACTCCACCAGAATATTTGACGCGACGGCCGCGCCCAACGTGCGTTGCACGCCTTCCACCGACAGGTGGACGATCTCATCCTGCGCGGGCGCGTACGTCACCTCGACGTCTGTGCCCAGCGTAATGCCAAGTCGCGTCAAATAGAGCAGCGCGTCGGGCTTACCGCCGACCACCCGCGCAATTTTACCGTATTCGCCGACGTGCATCTCGGAGAGCTTCCGCAGCTTGCGTACCGCACTGTGGCCCTGCGCATCGGGAATCGGGTCGCCGTGCGGATCGAACTTGGGAAAACCCAACTCGCGGTCAATGGCCTCGACGAATTTCTCCGAAACGGCATGCTCGATGCGCTCGGCCTCATCGTGGACTTCATCCCAGGTGTAGCCGAGCTTATTGTGGAGGTAGGTCTCGATCAGCCGATGGCGGCGGATCAGGTTGCGGGCCAGTTCCGCCCCGCGCTCGCTCAGGCTGACTTCCCGGCGGGGGATATGGTTAACCAGTTCCTGCTTCGCCAGCTTCTGGATCATGGCCGTCACGGTTGAATCCGTGAGCCCCAGGCCGCGCGCAAGTGCTGAAATTGACAGCTCTTCGCCTCGCTCGGACAGTCTGTAAGCGAATAATAAACAGTCTTCTGCGGCGCTCGACAGCTCTTTCATCTCTCGATTTCCTTAATTCGATGCCTCGAAATATACAACTCGACCAGGTGAAAGTCAAGCAAAATGAGGCGTGCGCCGCGAAAGGCAGAACGAGAAAGCCCCGCCTCTTTCGAGGCGGGGCTTTCAACATATAGCAGAGAACCCTCTACCAGTTAAGCCTCCGCAGCGCCGCATCAAGTGTGTCGGCTGCGGCCTGAATCGTGTCATTTCCGATCTGGATCTTGTCCAGCTCGCGCGATTGTCGGACAGCCTCGTCAATGTCCCCCTGCTCGAGGGCGAGGAAGCCCTTCTCCACCCGCGCCGGCGCATAGGCCGGATAGCGGTTGATCGCCTCTTGGTAGAGCGAGTCAGCCTGCTGCGGGAAGTCCAGTTCCAAGATATACTGCGCCGCCCAGAACAGCCACTCAGGATCATCGGGATCGAGCTTGTGCGCTTCCAGAATCGAGAGATACGCGCCGCCATAGTTGTTGGAAGCTGCCTGCAAGCGCGCGCGCTCCACCCACAGATCCCGAATGGCCAGACTTTCCGGATGCGGAATTTCGCGATCCAGCATCGCCAGCGCTGCCGAGTCACCCTGACTGGTGCTCACACTGTCGAGCATGGCGCGCAAGGCGTCGAGCGGAGCGCCCGACAGACTATCCGGTGGAGCGACCCCGGCGCGGGCATACTCTTCACGCGCCTGATCATAGTTGCGCGTAGCCCACAGCGCTTCCGCCAATCCCAGGCGCGCAATTTGAAAATCCGGATCTACTGACAACGACCGCGCGAACATCGCCAAGGCCTCGGGATACATCTGATAGCTCAAGGCAATGGAACCAAGGTTGGCATAGTCTACGCGCGGCTCGACGGTGTGGGCCGCTTCGCGCGACGGTGCATTCGCCACAAGCACCAGCACGACATAGATCCCCAATCCGATCGCCGCCGCTGTCGTGCGCTTGCTGCGCACTGAATCCAATAGTTGAGCTATCGCCGCGCCGCCCAATGGCAGCAACAGAACGATTAGCGGGAAGCGGTACTCCGATGACACAAAGAACAGCATCACCGTGACCACATAGCTTGCCGCATACAATCCAAACACGACCAAACGCCGCCGCGTTTGCCACAATAGAAAGAGCCCTGCCAGCGCCAGCGGCAGCAGCAGCCCCCAGCGCAGCGGCAACAGATTAACGACGCTATTGCTCATCTCCATCGCGCGAAACGAGAAGTTATTGGCGACCTCTTCATTGCGAATGAGCCACCAGAACTTTTTGAGTTGCACGCCGACCCACAGCAGCGGTTTTTGAAAGACGTCGCGCAGCGCCTGGTCGCGCCAGAACGCCGCCGATTGCGGAAGCGTCAACTGTTTGCCGGACCGCCGCGACGCTTCCGCGCGGTAGCCTTCCGCTTCGCGCTGCGCGTCAAACGACCGCACAAAATCCAATTCGTCGTAGACGCCGGTCGCGCCGCTGCGATTTCCGATGAAAAAATTCACGCCGCCCGACGCCGTGACAAACACGGAACTGCCGCCCGCGGAACTGTTGCGCACGCTAATTGGAAGATGCACGAGCACAAGCGCCAGCGTGAAGACGAGCGGGAAAACGACCTTCCAGTTTTGTTTCCACACGCGCCAACAGACAAATAGCAGCAGGAGCGCGGCGAACGGCAGCACCGAAGGCCGCGCAATCGCCGACAGCGCGCACAACGCACCGGCCACGGCCCATGCCCAAATGCTGCGCGGCGCATCGTCCATGACTCCGCCGTGTTCAACGAGGAGATAGAGCATCGCGCTGTTCAAGAACAGAATCCACGACGCCGACAGCAGAATGCCGTCATAGTAGAGCCACGGCGCATAGAAGATTGCTAAGACGCCTGTGGCCACAGCCGCCGCCCGGCCGAAACAGCGCCGCGCCAGCAGCACTATCAGCACAAACGTCACGACCGACAGAAACATCTGCGCGAGCAGCACGATCTGCGGTGAAATGTCGCCCGTTGCCCGGAACACCCAACTGATAAACTGCGCATAACCCGGCCCGAGCCAAAACGGTCCGGGCGGGTGCCCTCCGCCCTGCGACAACTGATAGCCCCATTTGAAATAGGTATCGCTGTCGAGCACGGGAATTTTGGTGACAATGGATCCGGACATCTGCTGATAGGCCAGCAGCCGGACCGCCGCGAACACGCCCGTCAGCAGCGCGAGCAGTCTTGTGAAGTGTCGTTCGAGCATCTTGCTTGTCCCTCCAGACGCAAGTTTCTCCGAGAAGCTAAGGGAATTTGCGCCATTAGTCAAGGGCCGCAGAGCGCCGATTTCGCGTTCTTCAGCGCGGCCAAAAGCAAAGCCCCGCGCGTAGGGGCGCGGGGCTTTGCAGGTGGGCAGCGCAGAAAGGGAGGGGTCCTACGCAGCCTCGGGCTTGCTCAAGGCCCGTCCTACTTGGTCAGAAGCATCCGGTGCACGACCGATCCCGCCGGCGTGTCCAAGCGCGCGAGATAGAGACCGGACGGCAGGGCGGCCGCATCGAACGCCAGGGAGTGCTGCCCGGCGTCGTACGTTCCGCGGGCCAGGACAGCGACCTCCTGGCCAAGCAGGTTAAACACACTCAGAGTAATCTCCGCCGCCGCGTCGAGTTTGAACTCGATTTGCGTCGTCGGGTTGAACGGATTGGGATAGTTGTTGATGTCGGGAATTGCCGCCAGTGACACACCCTGATTCGGCGCTTCAATCAGCGGCACAAGCGGCATGCACAAGATCGAGTTGGCGTTGAGCGGCAGATCATCCTGCGTCAGCTCCGTAACCATGCCATTCGGCCAAGCCACGCTGACCACCCACTGCTCGCTGTGATACCACGACGGGTTATAAAGGAGCACCGTCTGCTCGTCGGCGCCGACCGAAGCGGTGTACATGGACGTCGCCGCCCACTGCTTGCCGCTTTCAAATTGCACCTTGACCAGACAGTTCATCAGCGGTGCGGTCCCTTGCGCGCTGCACAGATTCAAGCCGATGTACTCGCGCGTTTGCTCGACCTGATTGCTATACAGCCGCACGCCGCCGCGGGCTGAAATCAGCGCGACATCCAAATCGCCGTCACGATCAAAGTCCGCCCAAGCGCTGCCCGTGGTCATCAGGCCCGGCTGAATCAGCGCATGGTGGCGCGGCGCGGCTTCCCAACCGTCAGCCGTATTGAACACGAGCTTGTTGTCGGTTTCGCAGTTGAGGAAGAGGTCCGTGCGCCCGTCGGCATTGACATCCACGGCATGCGCATCCACGGCGCCCGCAGCGAGGGCCCGCAGGCCGGTCTGTTCCGACACGTTATCAAAGCTGCACGGCAAGACGTTGTTGCCGTCGCCCTGATAATACATGCAATTGTCTTTCGACGAACCGCTGGCGAACAGATCGAGCGTGCCGTTCCGGTCGAAATCGGCCCACGTGATGCCGGTTGTGGCGATCTTGGTCGGGAACCACAGATAGTCCGAGTAATTCGAGTAGCCGCCATCGCGCTGAACCCACAGGCTGGTGGAGCCGTCGCCCTTGCTCATGAAATAGTCAAGGTCGCCGTCCTGATCAAAATCTACCGCGCTGATTTGCAGTACGTCGGTCTCTGCGAACGGTCCGTCCGCGCCGCGTACTTCAATCATGCTTTCATCGGACGGCACGAGCAGTACGGTGGACTGATCGTCGGTCGAACGGTTGCTGAGCAGCAGATCGAGATTGCCGTCCAAGTCGGCGTCGCACCAAACGGCGGCGCGAATGGCCTCATCGGTTTGACCATCGAGGTCGAGCGCTACCGGCTGGAAGCGGCGCGACTCAGTCTGGCGATACAGCGCGACTCCATCGCCCTCGCTCGTCAGACAGAACAGGTCGAGCAAACCGTCCTGATTGTAGTCCACCAGACGCGCGGTGCGCACATTAGTGATTGACGGGAAGTCAAACCACTCCGCGCCATCGCTCCAACCGCTCCCGCTATTAAGGTAGAGCTGGCTGACGGCGTCCCCCGACGCGCCGCAGAACAGGTCTGGGTAGCCGTTGTTGTCAACATCGCCCCACGCGACGGTGCTGTATACCTCGGTAGCAAATTCCGGCGTTGCCACCACGTCAAAGCTCTGAGCGAAAGCCGAACCGAGCAACAGTCCGCATAGGGTCACGATCATCCATAGGGTTTTCATCGTTATTCTCCTCGCACAAGTTCGTGCATGCATGTGATTCCATCTGACGTATCTGCTTTTGGCAAGCCATGCGCCAGTGTCGTATAATGCAATGGGTACAACGAACAGTAGGAAGAATCAGCGTTTAGATTGACGACCCTGTAGGCGTGTGTCGCGCCTTCTCAACCATTGGTGGAACTGCGTTGCGCGAATTCAACCGCGTGGGCAATTTGCGTTTCGGGTGTTTTCATTCGTCCACGGCCCAGAAAAACAAAACGAGGTGGTTTCAAAAAACCACCTCGTCTCATTCTGGTTTGGCCGAACGATTTCGTTACGGCTTGCGGCCCACGAAGATCCAGCCGCCGCCTTTGGCGTTATTGGTCCGCATGTCCATCCACATCGCGAACGCCGCAATTGGGTAGAGCAAAACCATCCACGGCGCGACGATGACGAAGAACAGTTTGGAGATGGACAGCATTTGCATCGGAATGCGCTGGAGAATCTTCCACGCCAACGCGCCCCAGAAGGGTCCGTAGGAATAGTCGAGCCGCTCAATCTTGAATCCGGCGCGGGTCGCCTTGTCTATGAATTCCTGTTTGGAGTACCCTTCCCGCACATGCTCGCCGATGACTGAGATATCCCCTTCGGCGTATTCGCGCTGGCCTTCGCTTGAACTTGGCGTGGTGGCGATCATGTAGCCGCCGCTGCGCAGACTCGCAAAGAAGTTTCCCCACATCTTCTCATCTTCCAGCACGTGCTCGAGCACGTCGGTGTTGAGAATCAGATCGTACGCTTCGGGCTTGCGGTACTCGACCAGATCGCCGATGTTGAAGCTCACGTTGGTCTGACCCACGGCCTTCGAGAACCACGTGCAGTCTTCGATCTGCTCTTCCTTCACGTCTATCGCATAGACCGTGGCGTTGGGAAAAGTCTTGGCCATCTTGTAAGAGAACTGACCGAACCCCGAACCGGCGTCAAAGATATCCCACTTCGGCTTCGTGTTGCGAACACGGTTGAGCTCACGGCGAATATACCAATTGCGCAGGAACAGCGCGCCCAGCATCGTGTAAAACAACCGGCGCAGCAGCGCCTGACGCGCGACGACGCGGCCCAGCGATGCTTTGACGGGATCGTAATCTATGGCGTGATCTGACAAGGGATAAGGGATGTAGGATGAAGGATAAACCTAGGTCCGGCCTCTGGCCGGACAATTTTCGCGGCGGCACCCGCTGCGGGTGCCCCGCATCGTTGTGCAGCTACAGTTTGTTTGCAAAAGCCTCTAATATCTCACAGGGCCGGTGCCATGAGAATTCTTTGGCCTTTTCGCGCACGTGCGTTTCGTAGGTGGCGCGGCCGCCGCTGGCATAAAATTTTGCGACCGTATCCGCAATCGCTTGCGGGTTCTCGCGCTCTACGACAAAACCGCTTTTGCCTTCGTCTACGACTTCCCATAAACCACCGACGCGGGTAACCAGCACCGGACAGCCGTGCGAATAGGCCGTCACGAGAATTCCCGATTGCGTCGCGTGACGATACGGCAAGACGTTCAAGTCGGCTGCGGCCAAATACGTGCCGATCTCGTGCGACGGAATGAAATAGGGCCGCACGATCACATGGTCGCGAATACCCAGGTCGTCAATGAGCTTCTCGTACTTCTCCTGGCCGTCGTAATATTCACCGGCAACGACGAGCTTGATCTCCGGATCGCGGCGAATGATTTCCGGCATCGCCTGCAGCAGCACATCAACGCCTTTGTAGTGCCGCACCAAGCCAAAAAACAGCAGCAGCTTCTTCGCGTCAATAGCGAGTTTCGCGCGCGCGGCGGCAGGGCCTTCGGTGAACGGCTCATAGCATTCATAGACCGGCAGCGGCGTGGCGCGAATCTGTTCAGACTTCCAGTCAGGAAACAAACCGCGCGCCGTATCGGCTTCGGCCATGCTCAAGGTCATGATGAACGATCCGCGTCCCAGCGCCATCTTCGTAAACGGAATATCGCCGAAGCGCTTCTCGTGCGGCAGCACATTATGGCAGACGAAGGCCGTTTTGCGAATGTAGTCGTCGCCCAGCAGCTTCGACACGCCCCAGAACGCCGGGCCCATGAACGGTATCCACCACTTATAGATCAGCAGATCGGGCTTGTGGGCGCGAATCGCTTGGGCAGTCGCGGGCCACGTATGCGGCATCCACGGAATCAGCGTGCGCTGCGATGGCAGGCTCATGTCGCGCGACGTGTCAAGCTGCGTCTGCCCGGGAAAGAGCAGCTTGGGAAACTGCTTCTTGAACCCGACGATATGCACATTGTGCCCGCGTTCGACAAACGTCTTATAGAGCGCGTTCGTCGTTTCCGCGATGCCTCCGCGATATGGCCATGCCGGCCCGACAAAGACGATGTTCAAGGCTTACTATTCTTCCTCACCGGCGCATAAAGCGCGTCGTAGTAGTTGGCTAAGTACACGCCGAGCGTCAGGTAACCCAGAATATTGCGCGTGCGGTAGGCGCTCTGGTAATCGTTGTAGCGCTCTTCAAGCAGCGGACTGCCGTATACGTTCACGTCCAGATAGTCACTCTTGCGCGTGTTCGTCTCGACGATGAACGCGACAAACGCCGCCAGCGTAGCCGCTTGCAGGACACCAAACACAGTCGCTTTCACGCGCTGCTGTTTATAGACTTGACCCCAGCCGGGCAGCATCGCGCTGCGCCAAGAGGCTGAGAGTTTCGCATCCGCTTCAGGCAAACGATAGGCTTCCGGTTGCGAGAGCACCTGCTCGACATATTCGCGTTTGGCTTGACCGAACACCGTCACGATCTTCGGCGAGGTCAACACGGGGTCCACTTCGAAGGCGGGATTGATGGCGATAATGCGGCGGAACTCGGACAGCGCGAAGCCCTGTTGTTCACGCGCGACATATATTGTGGCGAGCACAAAGCGGAAGGGAATTTCGGCCAAATCATCCACGCCCTCGGCCGCCCGCAGTCCGCGCAAGGCCGTCAGTTCGGCTTCTTCAAAGCGTCCTTCGTCCACGGCGGTCTGCGCGGCGATGCGCAGTGAATCGAGCGTTTGCGCCGACGCCCCCGCGAGACCCAAGCCAAGTAGAAGAATGCCAAAAAGAATTGCTTTCAATCGTCTATCTCACGAGTAGCAGTTTGCGGGTAGTGGAAAAATCGGCGGATCGCAAATGCACGAAGTAGAGTCCAGTCGCCAGGTGGTCGGCTTCAAGCGCGAGGGTATGTGCACCCGCGCTGTAAGCCTGAAACAAGCAGATATGCAAAGGCGCAGTTAGGCGGATGCCGCGTCACCGCAATGGGTCCAGCATCCACGCTGGCAGCCCCTACTCCGCCTTAACCTTTTTAATCTCTTCCGTCAGCTTGGGCAGAACTTCGAACGCGTCACCGACGATACCGTAAGTGGCGAGCTTGAAAATCGGCGCATCGGCATCTTTGTTGATGGCGACAATCGTGCGGCTGGTGCTCATGCCCGCGACGTGCTGAATCGCGCCGCTGATACCGACGGCGACATACAAACTCGGCGCAACGACCTTACCCGTCTGACCGACCTGCTCATGATGCGGCCGCCATCCGGCATCCACGACCGCGCGCGACGCGCCGATGCTTGCACCGAGCGACTTGGCCAGGTCTTCAATCAGGTTCCAATTCTCAGGGCCCTTCATGCCGCGGCCCGCGCTAACCACGACATCGGCTTCGGTGACATCCACCATACCGCCTTCCTGCATCTTCTCTTCGACAATCTTCGCGCGAATTTTCGATGCATCAAGGGCCACACTCGTACTCGTGACCTCGGCGCTGCCGCCCACTTCCACAGGCAGAAATGCCTTTGGACGCAAACTCAAAATACCAAACGGCCCGGTGACCTTCGCCCACAACTGCACCTTCCCTGCATAAATCGGACGGAGCGCACAGACTGCGTTGCCATCCACTTTCAGATCCGTGCAATCAGTCAGCAACGGCGCGTTGACGCGCGCTGACAAGCGTGGAGCAAAATCTTTGCCTTGTGCACTCGCGCTCAGCACGACGGCCTTAGGCGAATGGGCCTTGATGACTTCCGCCGCCGCCTGCGCGTAACCTTCGGAGGAATACTGCGCCAGTTCAGGATTAGTCAATTGAATGACTTTCTTCGCGCCAAACGCACCGAGCGTCGCCGCGTCGGAGCATTCGGCAAACGTCACGGCCACCACTTCGGTGGAGAGCATTTGCGCGAGCTTGTGCGCGCCGCTCACGGCTTCGCGCGCGGACGGCTTCAGCTTGCCGCCCTTGGAATCACAGAATACGAGAATCATCGAGGAAGGTATGAAATATGAGGTATGAGGAATGAAATCGGAAACAGCCATCACTCCGGCCGCGGAAAATCGCGCGCGCCGGCTTTGAGTTCGGACAGATCTTGCGCCACCATCATCTGGACGAGCTCCGGCAACTGCACACGCGGCTCCCAGTCCAGCAGCCGTTTAGCTTTGCTCGCATCGCCAACAAGCAAATCAACTTCGGCGGGCCGCACAAACTTCGGATTGACGCGCACGTACTGCTCGTAATCAAGCCCTAACCCGCCGAAGGCCAGCGCGCAGAACTCGCGCACGGAATGCGTCTTGCCAGTGGCGATGACAAAATCTTCCGCGGCATCCTGCTGGAGCATGCGCCACATGGACTCGACATAATCCCCGGCGAAACCCCAGTCGCGATGCGCATCCAGATTGCCCAATTCGAGCACATCCACGAGACCGAGCTTGATCGCCGCCGCGCCGCGCGTAATCTTGCGCGTGACAAATTCCTTACCGCGCCGCGGTGATTCGTGATTGAATAAAATCCCCGACACCGCGAACAAATCGTAGCTCTCGCGTGCGTTGACCGTAATGTAATGGCCGTACACCTTGGCCACACCGTAGGGGCTGCGCGGATGGAACGGTGTCAATTCGTTCTGCGGCGTCGCGCGCACATTGCCGAACATTTCCGATGACGACGCCTGATAGAACTTGATCGCCGGGTTGATCTGACGAATCACTTCCAGCAGGCGCGTCACGCCCAGCGCGGTGTATTCGCTGGTCAGATTCGGCTGTGCCCACGACGACGGCACAAAACTTTGCGCCGCAAGATTATACACTTCGTCAGGCCTGGCTTCGCGCACGACGTGCTGCAGAGAATTCGTGTCCAGCAGGTCGCCCGGCAGCAGCGTCACGCGCTCGCGCAGATGCTCGATGCGTCCCAGATTATCGCCCGAGCTGCGCCGAACCATGCCGCAGACGTCATAGCCTTTAGCCAGCAGCAGCTCCGCTAAGTAGCTGCCGTCTTGTCCGGTGATTCCGGTAATCAGTGCGCGCATGGAATCAAACTTGGTGCAGGAAATCGGCTACGCCTGAGCCTTATCACTCTTGTTCAATTCAACTTTGCCCGCGCCCAGTGCAATGCGCACGAGCACGACGGCCATGTCGTCGCCCAGACTTGTGTTGTCCGGCGTCACCCGTTGGAACAGAAGCTGCGCGATATCCGGCAGCGGTTTGTCGCGATGTTCGGACAGGAAGTACTGCAAACGTTCGTAGCCGAACATATCTTCGAATCCGATTTCCGCTTCAGGAATACCGTCGGTGTAAAACGCGAGCAGGTCGCCCGGTTCAATCGAATATTCCATGTGAATGTAGGGGAACATCTCCATCACGCCGAGCATGATGCCGCCGGCGTCAAGCTCCACGATGCCGCCGTGCTTGCGCACGAGATAGCCCGGGTTGTGACCGGCGTTGCAGATCGTGAGCATCGAGCGGTCGGCGGAAATTTCGGCCATCATCATTGTCACGAAACGATCCGGCGAGGTGCGCCGCACCATTTCATTGTTAAGCAGCGCGACCATTTCATTGACCGGTCGGCGTTGGTTGGCAATAGCGTGCAGCGTCGCCTGCAAATTCGACATCAAGAGTGCGGCGGGCAGACCGTGCCCGGCCACGTCCGCCACGCAGATCAATACGCGACCGTCCTCCAGCGGGAAGAAGTCGTAGTAGTCGCCGCCCACCGACTGCATGCTCTGGTGCAGACCAAGCACTTGCAGACCGCGCACCTCCATCGGTCCCTTAGGCAGGAGCTTTTGCTGCACCTGCCGCGCGCTTTCGAGTTCCTGCGCATACTCTTCCGCCTGCTTACGGCGGCGCTTGTCGCGTTGCCGCAATTCCCAAATCGCAAAACCGCCGATGATGGCGCAGACGATGGCCACGCCAATTGCCCACCGCGCGGCCTTCGGCCATTTCTTGAATGAACTCAGCGCCGTGCGTTCGATCGGCAGGGCCACGCGATAGGCGAGATAAACCGTTTCCGGCGAAGTATTGTGGAAAAACAACCCTAACACGCGGCGGCTGTCATCGCGCGTTGCCCGACCGTCAAACGTCGCCTGCTTCGGGCGCAGCGTCTGCGCGGGCGGCAGCGGAATGGTATTAGGATAGTCGCGGCTTGTCGGAGTAAACGTGCGCAAGCTCTTGGACAGCGGCAGCATCTCGCGTGACCAGAACGGATCGTTCGGTGCGCTTGGATAGGTCAATACGACTTCGTCATACTGCCAGGCGAATAGCGTCCCCGTCACTTCACGGCCCGACGCGGATTCCACGAACCAACTAAGGGCCTTGGTCGGCGCTTTGGCGCCGGGTTCACCCGACAGCGTCGTTGTCGTCGTTACGTGCAGTCGCGGCGGGTCAAAGGCCAGAGCATGCTCGATGAACGTCGAGTCGTATCCGCTGACGGTGCCCAACCGGCCGCGCCGTTCGAGATAGATCGAATCGCGCTGCTCGTACACCTGCCGCAGTGCCGCGACGGTCAGTGAATCCACGCCGCTGACCCGTAATCCCTGGGCGGCATACTTCGCTTTGGGCGGCAACACTTCTTCCTGCAATTTCCCCTCGCGCCACACTGTAAACGGCAGCACGGTAATTGCCAGCCACGGCGAGTGCTCAACCTGCGTGGCAACACGCGCTTCACGCGGTAACCACGGCGGTGGCGTGCGGCCCGGCGCGCGGTGAAAGATGATCTCCCCGGCCTCAGGAATGTCGCATTCGAGTCGCAGCGTAACACTACCGCCGCGCTTGGCGCGGTCCCGGAATGAGATTGTGCCGGCGTCTCCCAGCCAGCGCTTCACGGTCACATCGCCGGGAATCGAATCGCCCGCCGGCGTCATCGCCCAGAAGCGCACGAGATCGGACGGTAATTCGAGATTCAGAATTGTCTCAAAACGCGTCGTGTCCGGCATCATGAACTCATAGTCCACGCTGAACCGGTCGCCAGCGGCCATCACCACAACATCTTTCTGCACCGACTGTACCGGAAACGGCGTACGACCGCTCTTGCCGAATTGCGGCCAGGCGGCGAGCACGATGGGTCGCGCACGTGTCCCGGCCTTGCGCACGACGATGCGATAGAGCGCGTCCGTTGCGATCTTGAGCTCTTCCTGCAAATCTTCGCGGGCTGGACCAAAGGCGCGCGACCAGATCTCGCCGCCGATGTTCGAGTTGACGCTGACCCGCGTCTCCCCGTCGTCCATCTGCCCCTCTTCGAGCAGCAGGGACCAGTGCAGCAAGTCGCCCTTCATCAGCGACAGCTCGATGGACACGGAATCACCCGGGATCAGAAGCTGTCGCCGGATGTCGGAGAGCGGTGTTTGCGCCGCCGCACCGGCCGCCAGCAGCAGCACGCCGAGCCAGATCATGGCCGAAAGTTTACGCATCGCTATCGCCGACCAGCTTGCGCGCATACCACGAACGCTCTTCGTTTTCAAATTTGATCGGCTTGTAGTTGTCCAGGATTTGTGCGTGTGATACGGCCGTGAACTCGGTATCCACGACTTCAAAGATGCCGTTGCCGGTGCTTTCAATCGCGTGCGGCGTCGTGTCGCTAAAGGTGCTGTGCAGCACACGCACCTCTTGACAGCCTTCGGTGATCACCCCGCTGCCGCCGATGCGCTCAATTAGAGAATTGTCAAGGTGAACGATGCGCGCTTCTTTTGCGAACAGTGCGCCGCGTTCGCAATCGGCGATCGAACTGTTCGCCACCGTTATACGCGAACTCGAATCTGCGGCGATGCCGTATTTCCCGCCCTCGATCGAGCAGAAGGTCACGTCGCAATTGCCGCTCGTGATGTGCAGTACCGGTTGGGTGCGCACCTTCCCGACCAGCGAGAGGTTTTTCAGCACAACGGTTGTTGCGGCGCAGAGTATCACGGAATCGCGGTCGGTTGTCAGCACAATATCTTCGTGTGAGCCGATGCCGGCGATTTCCAAGTCTTTGTCTATCGAGAACGATCCGGTGTATTTCCCCGGATGAATGTGAATGACGTCACCGGAGACGGCCTTCGCCACGGCCTCTGCGGGCGTGGCAAACGCACCTGCGCGGTCGGGAGCAACATGGTGAACAGTGCGAGCGTCGGTCATAAGCGGTTCCTGCCGGAGCTTAGTGCGGATGAATGGATAGTGGATTGCGGATTAGACATCCCAGCGGACGGCCCCGGTCGCGAGGTCGTAGAACGCCGGTACGATAGCGATAGTGCCGATTTCGAGCGCATCGAGAATGGCGGGAGATTGCTGGGGAAGCTGCGCGACGATATTGCGCGTGTTCTGGCGGGAGACTTCGGCGGCCAGCTCGTCGCCCGAAAAGCCCTCTTTGCGTTTGGCGACCACGATGGTGCCCAGTCGGGCGATAACGGCTGAAACGGCGCCGCGCAGCGGCAGGTCCGAGACGGCGGCTTGAATTGCGCCGCAGCTCGAGTGCGCCATTACCACGACGAGTTTCACTTCCAGCGCTTCAACGGCGAACTCGACCGAGCCGACGACTTCCGGCGTCAGAATCGTTCCCGCCACGCGTACAACGAACAGGTCGCCCTGTGATTGATCAAACAAAATCTCCGGCGCGACGCGCGAATCCGAACAGGTGACTATACACGCGAACGGCTCTTGTGACTCAACAAGCCTGGCCCGCAACGCCGCGTCAGCGCGCCACGGCTGCGGCATACCGTTCATATAGCGCGTGTTCCCCTCGCGCAATGCCTGAATCGCCGCCTTCGGAGAGAGAATCATGAACGCTGTATTACAGCACCTTCGCTTCTTCGCGCAGCTTCTGGATCAGCGCGGGGATGGCATCCACGCCGGTGCCCAGAATCTGGCCGGGCTGACGGTCGGGCTTGGGCAGCACTTCCAGGGCCATCACTTGAATCTCGCCTGCTTCGCCCGCCACATCGTCAATCGGCTTCTTCTTCGCGGCCATGATGCCCTTGAGCGATGCATAGCGCGGCTCGTTCAGACCCTTTTGCGTCGTGATCACACACGGCATCGGCGTTTCAACCACAACGACGCCGCCCTCCACTTCGCGCTCGCACAACAGCTTGCCGTCCTTCTGTTCGATCTTGACGACCACGCTGACCGAGGGTAGATCCAGCAGCTCGGCGACCATCAAGCCGACGCCGTGATTATCCGAGTCAATCGCGGACTTGCCGCACAGAATCAAATCAAAAGTCTGCGTCTTCGCGGCGGCGGCCAGTGCGCGGGCAGTAGCCAACGCGTCAAAGCCGGTCTCGGCCTTCACATGAATCCCGCGATCCACGCCCATGGCCAGCGCGGTGCGCAGCACTTTGGGCACGTCATCGCCGCCCAGACTGACTGCCACGACCTCGCCAGAGCCGGCGGCATCGCGCATTTTCAGCGCTTCTTCCACGGCAAATTCATCGAATGGATTGAGCACAAAGGTAACGCCGTCGAGGTGCACGGACTTGCCGTCCATGCTGGGCTTGATGTTGGCCTCGCTGTCAGCGACGGCCTTAAGCAGCAAAAGAATGTTCACGGGTTGCGTAAGTCAAATAAAATGAATGGCTACAAAAGGGGAGAACAAGTAGTAAGTTTAGCCATTTTTGCTCAAAGTTTCAAGTATTTGCCACACTCTTCGTGTGCAGGTGCTCTCCCTTGATGGCCACAACTGCCAGCGTCCCGACAATAAGCGTGATGAAAGCCACCCCGGCGGGCATGGCAAAACCAGTCCATATTAGGGCCAGAGCCAAGTAGCCGCCGAGCACCAGCGCGTGGAACAGCAGCGCCCCCAGAATTCCCACACGCATGAATAGCCAACCGGCCATCAGCGACCAAACGACCCAGTGCAAGGCCCCGACCGAGAGCCAATTTGAAGCGTCAAAACCCACGAAATAGGCCGCCGTTCCTGCCATCAGCAGCAGCGCCGTCATCGTCCCGCGCACCCAGAAAATCAGCAGCGGGAACAGCCAGAGCCGGAAGACCATTTCCTCCCACAGCACCGACTTCGCAACAAGTATTGGCGTGGCGAGCATCGGCGCCGGCGACGCGATGATCTCGGCGATGTGCCGCAGACTTTCACCCGCCAGTCCGCCGACTTCATCCCAATACCCGAACGCCGCCTCGAACGTCAGAAACAGTGCCGCAGCGGGCAACGCCCACCGTGCCGACTGAATCCACGCGCCAGTCCAGCCGCGGTGCGACGGGGCAATCCGCGTGAGCGTCGAAATATTCGGCATCAGATCGCGTGAGATGGATTCACCCGATGCCACGATCAGCGTGATGAGAATGCCGGTCTGTAACGCCTCGACCGCCGCGGCAAGTGACACGCGCAGCACAAAATCTTCGGCCTCGCTCCCGCCGGGAATCAGCAGCGTCGCTTGCGACATCGTCAGTGCGCGGGCTATCAGCACGACCAGCATCGAGACCACACCCCACCACGCGCCGCGTCGCCACGAAATCGGGTGACGATGGTGCAGGATGATCTGGAAGACTCCAAAAATGATCAGCACAAAAGCCAGCAAGCGCAACCGTGCGCCGGGAGGCCGCGCCATCAGCGGCACCGCCTCCGGCGCCGCGCGCACCGCAAAGGACGTCAGCTCGCGCCCCGTCATGCACACATCGTAGTAACGCGTCTGGCCCGTCGCCTGCGCGTCGGTGAACGTGTAGTAATGGTCGTTGCGCTGCGGCATTTGCGCCAGCGAATCCTTCACCAACGTCAGCCGGTCCGCACCGATGCCCAGTCCGGTGGCCAACTGCTCCATCACGGCGAAGTACGCTTCCGTCTTGCCCTGTTTCAATCCGGGCTCGAAATCATCTATATCGCGCTCGACGCCATAGATGTTGCCGGCCGGAGAAACGAGAATCGTCCAACTGTCATCGCGGCGTTCAACATGGAAATAGCGGTTGACATAGCCCACTGCGGGTGCGTAGCCGAACGCATGTTCATCCCGCGCCGCGTTCCATACACCGTCATGGCGGTACTCCGCCGCCTGAATCAGCGAGTACTCATCGAGCTTGACGCCCTGCTTGAACAAGAACTCTTCGGCTATCGCGCCCGCTTCATCGAGCCGAAGCCAATCCCACTCCCACGGTCGGCACGTCACACCCACCGCCAGCAGCACGATGACGTACAGCAGTGTGCGCATCGCCATCGAGCGTACGAGCACGGGAAACCACGTGCGCGCACGCCGACGCAATTCGCGCCGTGTAAATTGTGTGAAGTCAGGAGTAGTCATGCATCAGATTTCCCCCGCGGACAGGGGATAAGGAAGGAGCAAACACCAAAGCAACTTTGCCACACCAAGCGCCCGCGTCGGCACATTGGATCCGGCGGCTGCGCTGGCCGGCTAATAGATCAAACTGACATCGCCGCGGCCTTCGCGCAGCACGACCGGGTTATCGGGGTCGGTGCAATCCACAATCGTCGAAGTATCGCTCTTCAGCACACCGCTATCCAGTATCACGGCAATGGCCTCGCCCCAATGATGCACGATCTCATTGGGGTCGAGCATCGGATCTCCGTCTCGGTCGGTTACCGATGTCGAGAGAATCGGGCGGCCGAAGGCTTTCAACAGATCGCGGCACACGGGATGCGCTGGCACGCGTACGCCGACCGTCTTCTGTTTTGTCAGCAAGAGCTTAGGCACCTGCCGCGTCGCCGGTAGAATGAACGTAAACGGTCCGGGAATGCAGCGCTTCATCATCTTGTAAACCGGCGTTTCGATCTTGGCGTAGTTGCTGATGTCGGACAGATCGGCGCACAAAAACGAGAGCGCATGATATTTTGAGTAGCCCTTGAGCTGCAGCGCGCGCTCCATGGCGGACTTGCTCTGCACGTCGCAGCCCAGTCCGTAGACCGTGTCGGTCGCGTACGCGATCAGTTCGCCGCGTTCCAGCGCTTCGATGGCTTTCTGAATCGCGCGCGCGTTAGGGTTGGCAGGATGGCACTCGTAGATCATGTACGGATTGTCATGGCGTCACGCTGCCGCGCAGAAAATAGCAGCGCCGGTCATAGGTTAGTATTTCATTCTCCAGTATCCACTCGTGTTCACCGGTCGTCCCCAGCAGCACGGGGGCCGCGTCACTCTGCGCGTCGTAGGCGAACACTTGATAGTACAGATTTGCATCGTCGTTCCACCGCAACCGTAAGTCATTGCCCGCGAGCGCAATCGTCAAACCTCGCGGCGTCAATCCGGGAAACACATCCAACGCGGGCTGCGCGTCGCCGGCACAATCGAACAATGCCAGATTCTCCCAGGGCGACATAAATGTCGCAGTCGGAATCCACGCGGGTTCCCACAGACAAATCAGCGGGTCATCCAATCCCGGTATCGCCGCCAATCGGTCGCGCAGATTTCCAAGATAGAACGCCTGTCCCAGCGGCGTCGCCGGAAACGCGGGCAACAGCGGCGTATCTTCACCGACGATGTTCGGCTCGCTATCGCACCAGCCTGTCGTGTACGGATATGCCGTTTCGACAATCTGCACGCTGCATCCGTAGCGCGCGTTGAGCGCCGTCACATTATTCACGAGATCATTGATCGTGCCGTGCCACCATGGATAGTACGACAGACCTATCACGTCGAAGACGACTCCGGCCCCGACAAGATGATCGAAGAACCAGATGCACGCGTCAGCATCGCCGCCCTCTTGGTGATGCATCACGATGCGCGGCCACGACACCGGCGGCAGACTGTCGCGCACGCCGCGGACACCCTGATCGAGCAGACTGGTCAATTGGTTCCACTGCGTCGGCGTGTCAAACGCGCCGCCGATGCGTCCCCAATTCCACAACATTCCACCGCCGATTTCATTGCCAATCTGCACGGCCTCCGGCAGCACGCCCGCGTCACGGAAGCGTCGCATCACGTTGTTCGTGTAGCGATAGACCGAGTCTTCAAGCTGCGCGAAATTCAGACTCTCCCACGCGGCGGGCAAAGCTTGGTGCGCGGGGTCTGCCCAAGTGTCGCTGTAATGCAGGTCAAGCAGCAGTTCGTAACCCAAATCCTGCGCGCGCGCGGCAAAGGCCAGCACTGAGTCAATGCCGTGCCATGGTTCACTCGGCGAGTGCCACAATCGTAAGCGCAGGACATCCACGCCCGCTGCGCGCAAAATTTCAGGCGCCGAACGCGTGCAATCGGCTCGGGCGAAGGTCGCGCCGTGGGCCTCAAGCCTGGGTACGATCGAGAGATCGCAGCCCCACCGCGGCGCAGCAGCCAGCCCGGTCGAGCCCAACAGCAACAACCATGCACCGATCCAGCGACCTAACGTCATATTCCCGCCGTACTTTAATGTACTTCACTTCCACTGACTGCGCAAGTCCAATGCCGAAAAAAGCCCGAAGCTGCTGCTTCGGGCTTGCAATATCTCATGATCGGAGTGCCCTCACTCCTTCGGTAAACTACCCATCCACCTGTTCGGTGTCTTCGGCCACGGCCGGCGCATCAGTACGCGCAAAACCCGGGAAGGTGTCAATCTCTTCGAACACGTAATCCAGCGGATTGACGGCCACGCCGTTCACGCGGACTTCATAGTGCAGATGCGGCGCCGTCGAACGGCCTGTCGAGCCAACCTGCCCAATGACCATTCCCTTGTTGACCTTTTGGCCCTTGCGCACCGAGATCTTATGCAGGTGGCCATACGCCGTCTGATAGCCGCCGCCGTGATCAATCACGATGAACTGGCCATAGTTGTAGTAGCGTCCGGCATAAATCACCGTACCGGCGGCCGTGCTAATGACCGGCGTTCCACGCGGCGCGGAAATATCCATGCCGTCGTGGTGCGTTGCCTTCTTGGTAAACGGATCAACGCGCACACCGAAGCCCGACGTATAATAGCCCGCTTCGCACGGGCGCAAAGTCGGCAGACTCTCGAGGAGCTGCACGTTCTGCTCGAGCTTGGAATGGATCTCCCGGAAGCTCGTTTTCTGCAATTCAAGCTCGCGATCCAGCTTATCCAGCACCGAAGCCAATTCCGTCGCCTCGGGCACCATCGGTCCCGGCGGCAGCAATTCGACCGTACCGCCCACTCCGACCTTGCGAACATCCTCGGCAATAACCGGCAGGTCGGCCATCAGGCGCAGCATGTTATCGGTTTCAGCCAGAGTCGAGAGCTTCTGTTCGACGGACTTGATCTTGTTATCAAAAGTAGCCAACTGCTCGCGCAAGGCCTGATTCTCGGCCTCGAGCTGAGCTTTATCGGAATCCCCAACCATTCGACTGGCCAGGAATCCGGTCACGACGTTAAAGAGCAGGAAGCTCGCCACCAAACCCGCCAGCAAGGCCTTCGCCTTGGCTCGCGAGAACGTGAACTCGACCTTCTTGCTCAGGTCGTGCGATAGTAAGATTAATGAAAACTTGCGATTCGCCATTCAACTCGAATTCTTGTCACCACAACATCTTGGGGTTCAGCGGGCTGCGGGACCCAATCTCCGGGGGCACCAGCGCGAACTTTATAGCAATTAGTGGCCGGACGATGAACGTTAGGGTATTGTTTTGAAAGCGCTTAAAACACCATGTGCGTCTTCTCACAATGCAGGCCGAAAGTAACAAATAAATAGCAACTTGTCAAGCTAAATATTGCAAATCTGCGGCCAAGTTTTCCACACTTTTCGCGCCCCACTGTGCATATTGCATGGGTCAGGCCAAAAGCGTATCTTAGGAAAGTTGGAAATTCCCACTGAGACCACAAGATGGCCAAACGTTTGTCCGCCCGGGTTCGCCCCAAAAATCAGATCACACTCCCGCAGCGGCTGGTCACCCATATCGGTCTCAAGGAGGGTGATTTCGTTGAATTTGAAATCACTTCGACAGCACATCCGGTCGAGCCGGGGGCCATCGTGCTGCGGCCCAAACGGCTAACGGAAACGCCCACACCCCTGGAACCAGTGCCTCCATTGCGCGAGGAACAGGAATTTCCCGGAGTCAAAACCGCCATCGCGGAGCTCAAAAAGCGCCTGACTTAGTGTCCGCCGCAACCGCAGCCGCCGCCTCCGCACGTGCCTCTCGGCTCCCCGCACATGCCGACACTTTCAAAGTTCTGTTTGTGCGGAGATGCTGTCAAAGAGAACAATTTCTGTAGGTTACGCTCGGCTTCGCAGTTTGGACAATAGCCCTGCGTGCGATCTTGCATGCGCTTCTCAAGCACTTCGACCACGTTGCCGCAGGTTTCACACTTGTACTCGTACACCGGCATGGGTTTTATCCTATGTTAATGAAGAATTTGTTGTAGAATGACCCAACGGGAATTGATAGCCGCCGTCTGTGCCCGCACCGCCTTGCCGGACCAGACCGTCCGTGAGATGTTGCAAGTTGTCGTCGCAACCATCCAAGATGCGGTGTGGGATGGCGACAAGGTGACGATAAACAACTTCGGGTCGTTTTATCTTGCCGAGCGCAAAGCCCGGGCCGTTGCTACACCTGAGACCCCGGCCCCTCCCGCTACGCGCAAGTATCCCAAATTTGCTCCCGCGCCCTACTTTGAAGAGCTCGTTCGCTGAAACTGCGGTCCCCGGAGGCCTGATGATACGGTTCGCTCTGATTGCAACGCTGCTGGTCCTGTCCAGTTCCAGCATAGCCGAAAATACGGATTTTTCACTACAGACAACAGGGGCCAAGCAGGTTGTCCAGTTTGTCTCGGACGCTCCGCTCGAACGCATCGTCGGGCGCGCCGACGGAATTTCTGGCAAAATCAGCCTCAATCTGTCCAACCTGACAGACGGGGCTGCGGGCACAGTGACCGTGGACTTGAAAACGCTCGACACCGGCCTGTCGCTGCGCAATCAGCATATGCGTGAGAATCATCTGCATACAGCCGAGCACCCGGATGCCGTTTTTACCGTTACCTCCATTGCATCCGCTGACCCATCTGACATTTCCGGCGGCGGCGTCGCGGCAACGCTCGTGCGGGGTCAACTCGACCTCCATGGCGTCAAGCAGGAGTACGAGATTCTCGGTTCGCTGTCATTTGACAAAACCGACGGGACGCTGCGCGCCCAATACATCTGGCCCGTGCAGTTGAAGGATCACCAGATCCCGCGCCCGGCCTTCCTGTTTATGAAGCTCTCCGACACACAGGAAATTACCATAGACCTGCAATTCCACTGATAGGAGGCGGCGATGGCCAAAGGACATGGCGAGATTCTGATCCTTACGACGATTGACCATGAAGAGAAGGCGGTGCGCTTTGCCAAAGGCCTTCTGGACAAGCGGCTGGCGGCCTGTGTAACGCGCCTGCCGGGTGGACATTCGATGTATCGCTGGGAGTTCGCTGAAGTGACCGATAACCCGGAGATCGTGTTATTGATTAAATCGCATCATTCGCGATTGTCTGAGATCGAAAGCTATTTTGCCGACGAGCATCCGTACAGTGAACCGGAGCTGCTCGTTTTCGACGTCGCCGGCATTGGCGACAGCTACCGCGCCTGGCTGATGAAGGAGATCGGATTGTAGCAATTGCCATAGCAATCGGCGCGATCCTTGCGATCTGGAACAGAAACCGCAGGGAGTTCGTTGAATGAGTAAGCTGAATTAATTGGAAAGTGAGCCGCAGATGTCCACAACGACCGTGCCCCCGGCGGGCAAGAATTTGTGGGATGAAGTACGCGAAACGGTGTTGGGCGGTTTGGGCGACTGGCGCGAGCGCGGCGAAGAGCTGGCGCGGCAGGGTCGCATCCGGATGGATGAAGCTCAGACGGAGCGGCGGCTGCGCACGGCGCAGGAAGCGTTGGGTGCCAAGTGCCACGAGTTTCTGGCGCGCGGCGAGAGCGTTTCGCCCGAGCATCCGGTGATCGCGCAACTCTGTCAGCGCGTTCGTTACTATCAGGATGATCTGACGCGTTTGAGACACGCGCGCACCGAACACGCGACCGCGTAAATTTGATCCTACAAATGTGCTGTAAAGCAACAGAGGCGAGCCGTATGGCTCGCCTCTGTGCACTCTAATAACTTCACACCAATAACAATCGTCAGTTTTGTGGTGCAGACCTACTACGCAATCCGGTCTATTCGAATCCCAGCAATTCGATGTCGAAGACGAGTGTGGCGTTGGGCGGAATCACGCCGGGATAGCCGCGCTCGCCGTAGGCCAGTTTGCCGGGGATGATGAACTGCGTCTTGCCACCCTTTTTCATCAATGCGACGCCCTCATCCCAGCCGGCGATAACGCGCTTTTGTCCGAGCGGAAATTTGTACGGCATGCCGCGATCCACGGAGCTGTCAAACTTGCGGCCATCGGGGAACCAGCCGCTGTAGTGCACCTGCACCTTGTCCCCGGGTTTGGGGCTGTCTCCCGTGCCGGGAGTCATCACGACATACTGCAACCCGGACGCGGTGGTCACGGTGTCGCCGGTCACCTTCCACATCGAGCGGTCCGGCAGGCTTGGAGTCATCAGTCACGGGAGTCGTCTTGGTATTTTCGGTCTTCTTGGGTTCCGCAGGCGCGGTCTTGGCGGTTTCAGTGGTCTTATTGCCACAGCCGATCAGGGCTGCGAGGGCGCACGCGGCGGTAAGTCGCAGGAATTGCTTCATAACAGTCCTTCTTGACGGGAATCGGGCCGGAAATGGCCTTGTTTTTCACTGTGCAAAGCCTTAATATAAGAAAAGCGCCGTCTGGCGCAACTCATACATACATTTATTCTTGAAAGGCCTCTGGCCATGCCTGCGAACCGTAACATACTCGAAATCAATACCCGGCTCTGGCTGCGCGAGCTGGGGGGTGGTTCGCCGCTCCCGCTGGGCGAGGTGTCGGCGGAGTTTCCGGCCCGTTGGAAGGCGCGCGGCATTGACATCGTCTGGATGATGGGTGTCTGGCTCCCCAGCGCTGCGTCACGCGAAATCGCCCGCACGCACGAGGGCCTCAAGAAAGATTACGCGGCCGTTTTGCCGGATTGGACCCCGGCCGACGTGACGGCCTCGCCCTACGCTATCGTAGGCTATGAGGTCAATCCCGAACTGGGGGGCGAAACCGGTCTGCGCAAATTCCGCGAATTGCTGCACGCGCACGGCCTCGCGCTGATGCTTGATTTTGTGCCCAGCCACACCGCCCGCGATCATCCGTGGACGAAGACGCACCCCGAGTACTACGTGCAGGCGACCGAAGCGGATTTGGCGCGCGATCCGGACTCATTTTTTAAAGTCGAGAGCGATTTCGGACCGAAGGTCATCGCGCACGGCCGCGATCCCTATTTCCCCGCTTGGACCGATACGGCTCAACCCGATCTGCGGAAAGCCGAGACGCAGGCCGCGATTATCGAGTGCATGCTGTCCGTGGCCGACCGCTGCGACGGCGTGCGCTGCGACATGGCGATGCTCATATTGTCGCACGTCTTTGAGCGCACGTGGGGCGGTGAGATGCGCGAGTTTTGGCCGCAGGCCGTGCAGCGCATTCGCGCCCAATATCCCGAGTTCATCTTCGTCGCCGAAGTCTATTGGGGGCTCGACAAAGAGCTGACCGACATGGGTTTCGACTTCACCTACGACAAAGAGCCGCTCGATTGGGCCGTCGGTCCGACGGGCTTCTCCCGTGTGCAGTTTGACTATGACGATGTAAAGCATCGCAACCGCCTGCGTTTCCTCGAAAACCACGACGAAGAACGCATCGCGGCGCGGCTCTCCTTCCCCGTGCATCGCGCGGCGGCGGCCTGGATCTATCTCTTGCCGTCGGCGAATCTCTTCTACATCGGGCAGATCTTCGGCAACAAGCTCAAAGCTCCGGTGCAACTGCTGCGGATGCCCAAGGAAGATCCCGATCCCGAGATTGTGAAGTTCTACGATCAGCTTCTGCCCGTGCTGGCGTTGCCTGCAGTGCACGAAGGCGCATGGTGCTTTTTGCATCCGCGGCAGGCCTGGCAAGGCAATGATTCGCATTGGCAGGTGCTTTCTCAAGCATGGGATTTGGGCGAACAGCACCTGCGCGTGTTCGTCAATTGGGCCGACTATCGCAGTCAGTGCTGGGTGGACTTGGGCTTCGGCAATTTGCAGGGCAAGGAGGTCCTGCTGCGCGATCGCATTTCGTCGAAGGTCTATATTCGCGACGGGATGGAACTGATGCTGCGCGGATTGTATTTGGATTTGGAACCGTGGGAATCGCACGTCTTCGAATGTGAAGTGCGCGACGCCGCGGCGGTGACGGACTTCACGGACACAGAGCACGAGTCCGCCATGCTGCGCGACTCGAAAAATTGGAAGATCAAAGTCTCGAAATGATTCTCATTACCGGAGCGGCGGGATTCATCGGCAGCGCCTGTGCCTGGGCGCTCAATCAGCGCGGCATCACCGACCTTGTGTTGGTGGACAGTCTGGGCAAGGCGGAGAAGTGGAAGAATCTGCGCGGGCTTCGCTTTCGCGAGTTCGTGGAGCGCGGCGACCTGTTCGACGACCTCGAGCACGCCGACTGGGCACTCGAAGTCAAAGCGATCATTCACATGGGCGCCTGTGCCGACACCACGCAGGTGGACAGCGACTATCTGCTCACGTGGAACTATGAGTACTCGAAGCTGCTATGTGATTGGGCTCTCGGCCATGGCGTGCGTTTCATCTACGCATCATCGGCCGCGGTCTATGGCGACGGTGCGCTGGGGTTTTCCGACGACGACAGCTTGACGCCGCGGTTGCGTCCGTTGAATGCGTACGGCTTCTCGAAGTGGCTGTTTGACATGTGGGTACTCGAACATCACCTGCAGAATCAGGTCGCGGGCTTGCGCTTTTTCAACGTATTCGGTCCCAACGAGTATCACAAGGCGCGCATGGCCAGCGTCATCCTGCACGCCTATCCGCAGGCGCGCGACACCGGCAAAGTGCGGCTGTTCGAATCGCATCGTTCCGATTTTCAGCACGGCGAACAGCGCCGCGACTTCATACACATCGCCGAAGTCTTGACGGGCATCAAGTTCCTTCTGGAGAAGCCCGAAGTCAACGGCATCTTTAATCTGGGCACGGGGACGCCGCACACCTACAATCAGTTGGCCGAGAACGTCTTTCACGCGCTGGGCAAGCCGGTGAATATCGAATATTTTCCGATGCCTGAAGACCTGCGCAATCGCTATCAATACGAGACCTGCGCCGACATGCGTAAGTTCAACGCGGCAGGCCTGCCGAAATTCGCCGATCGTTTCGGCGAGTTCGTGCAGAGCTACGTGCGCGACTACATGGACAAGGGCGGCCGGTATCTGCCGGACCTATAATCCTGTTTATAGTTTACACACAAACCGGGGCGGCTCTCAGTAGAGCCGCCCCGGTTTTTTTCTGTCAAGGCGAATGGCGAACTATTTTAGCAGAATGACCTTCTGCAGACTCTGACGGCCCAGCGCGTCAAGGCGTACGAAGTAGACGCCCGTCGGCAAGGACTTGCCGCTGGAGTTTTCCGCGTTCCATGTCAGGGTGTGCTCGCCCGCTTCGAAGCGGCCTTCGGTAAGCGTGGCGACCTCTTCACCCAGCACGTTGAATGCGCGGATGCTGACCTGCGCCGTTGCGGGCAGCACAAAGCTCAGAGTCGTGCTCGGATTGAACGGATTCGGATAGGCGCCCTTCAGACCGAACTCGGTCGGCAGCGTCGCCGCACTGATCGTCTGCGTTTCACCGATGCCGTCAAGATTATTCTCGCTGTCGCGCAGTTCATAGCGCACGCGCAGCATCGGCAGCGTATTCTCCGGCAACGTCGTCGTTAACACGGCCAGCGATCCACTGCCCGACACGCCGGGTGCCGTGCGGCTCAAGCGGCCCATGCTGATGTCAGCCACACCGCGGTCGTTATGCGACAGGAAGATCGTCTGGGCGCCGCGCGCGAGCAGATTGCCTTCGCGTACGTCACTGATCACCGCGCCCGGATTGAGCACTTCGACATACAAGTGCGCGCTCGTGAGATCTTCGGCCTCAGGCAGATTGATCGTCACGGTCGTCATACCGTTCTGTGTCGCATAAGTGATATTGAGCTGTTCGGTGTCATCAAGCGCGCCCGCGTCGTCCCGGCGCGGCTCACTAAACGCACCGCCCTGGCTTGTAAACCACGTATACATCGTGGAGAGCGAGAGCAGGTCGAAGGCGTCAAGTTTGCCGTCGGGATTAGCGATCAGCGCCGGTACCGTCGTGCCGATGTACGGCCCGATGTCCGCGATCGGATCGAAGATTGTACCGTCGCCGTTCCAGCCTTGCGTGAACACATTCACGTCGGCGAAGTTGATCTGCCCGTCCGGTTCGGGCCGCATCGTCGGCGCCGTACCCGGTGTTCCGCCGGTCGTCGCGAGATCGGCCAGATAGCCGACGCGCAGCGAAATGCCCGTGCGCACGCCGTTGGTCACAGCCACATTGCCGACGCCGCGCAAATCCGTCGCCGCGGCAAAGCTGATTGCGCCGGTCGCCGGCACGGTCAACGCCGTCAAGGCGCGTACCGTCACCGAGGCAACGGTGCGGCGACCCGAGAGCGACAGACCGTCGTCGTCACCCACCATCGCCGCGTTAATATCAAACGTGCCCGCGGCGTTATCCACGTCGGTCAGGAACACCGTGTTGGTGAAGCGTTCGCCGCTCCACAGACTACCTTCGCTGATGCTCAAGACCTGAATCATCGCCGGCGGGAACGTGCACGAGGCGCGCACCGAGATCAGTGAATCAGGATTGTTGAGCACAAGCGACAGCGTGCGCACGGCGCCGGGCTGCAACAACAGATAGCTGTCATTATCGAGGCCGTCAACAAACGCCAGCTCCGGCGTCACGTTGGTGCTGTCGGTTCCGTCCGTACTGTCGCTGCCGAATTCCACCAGCCAATCGCGGCTGACGATTTTCATCACTTGGTCGCGGTCACCGTCGGCCGCCAGAATCACCAACCCGCTGTCCTCGGACATGACGCCCAGACCGAGCGGATTGACGAACTGATTGAGTGAGTTGCCCAAGGCTCCGGCCAGCGCCACGTATTCCGGCGCCGAGCTGCCGCCCGATCCGGTCGCTTCACCGTCCTTGTAAATCACCACCCGGTCGTTGCCGTTGTCGCTGACAACAAGGTAGGACTCGTTGTTGAGCGTCACGACTTCAATGTCCTGCGGTGCGCTAAGCAGATCCGTTCCGCCGGTCACCTGCTGCCAATTCACAATCGGACTCGACCATGAATCGGGATTGACGCTTTCGTCCGGCGTGTATGAGAACTTCTGCAAACGGTCATTGCCCGTGTCGCAGACGTAGACGTCATAGGCGCCCAGATTTTCGTTGTAGGCCGCAGCGATACCACGCGGATAGGACAATTGACCGCTCGCGCTGCCCATCATCCCGAACTCCGCCTCGTCCACCGATTCTTCGTAGCGCACCCGGATGAAGATACCATCCGCTGGAATCGCGCCATGGGCGCCGTCGCCGAAGCGCAGTTCACGCGTATAGCGGTTCACTTCACAGTAGCGGTCGGTCGGACCCGCGATCAACAGATTGTCCACAATCGTCCACGGCACGCTGTCGGCGCTCGCCCAGACGGTGAAGCTGTTCTCGCCGCCGATCGTTGCGAGCTTGAAGGTCTGTCCCGGCGTGCCATCCGACTGCCCGGGAACGTCCCAGCGCTCGTCGCCGGCGAAGCAGTTGTCAATGTTCTCATACGCGCGAATCACCTTCACGCGATGATTGTCCGTATCAGAAATGAACAGCAGGTCGTTCTTTTCGGCGGGCGTGCCGTCGAGTTCGTAGTAGTCGCCGACGTTGAAGTTTGTGGCGTCCACATCGTCGGTCGAAGAGATCGCATCGGACGTATTCGTGATGGTGAACGACAGACCCGGAATACCGGCCGCATCGGCTTCGCCGTGCGTCCACACGCGCCACGACTGAATGATCGCCAGCGTCGTCTGATCCGTCACGGTTACCACACCGTCGAGCACCTTGAACATGCCGCGCGGTGAGCCGCCGCCGAGCGTAGTGTAGGCCTTGGCACAGGCCATGAACGGAGCAGTACGTCCTGCCACATCCGGGCAAACCAGACGCGGTTCGAGCGCAAACTCGGTCGCGGCGCCGCCTACGGCCAGAATTTCGCGGCCCGCATCCGTGGTGAGCGGCGACCATGTATCCGTCGCCGTGAAGTACTTCTTGTAACGCAAGCCTTCCTGATCCACGGTTGTACCGAACGGATAGAGGATATGGATGTCGTCATCGGCGTCCACGGCCACGCTGAACGACATCGGGGCGACATCGTCACCCGTTGTGACTGCCGTTCCAGCGCCGCTCGTGAAGTTGCCGTCGAGTGCTGAGATCATGTTGTAGCGCAAGTCGGCTTGATCAACGCCGTACGTCTCCGTGCCGGTGCCGGCCCAGAACACGTAGATGCTTTGATCCACTCGGGCAACTTGCGGTAAGGGGAACGCTTCGCCGCGTCCACCGCCATCGGCCACGAAACCCGCTGCCGTGGTCACCGGATCAGGCGTGGCGGCCGTGAAACCGCCGGTTTCATAGCTGCCCCACACCGCGCCATTGAACAGGAGGAAGCTGATATCCGCAGGTGCGGCAGCATCCGACACATAGGCCAGGTAGATGCGGCCCACGGCGTCTATCACGGCATGCGGCGCCGCGAAACCGGTTCCGCCGCCGTTTGCGATCAGCGACGCCGCGCCCCACGATCCGTTGTAAACGCGATAGTAGACGTCGTCGTCACCCGCCCACAACAGATGCACGTTGTCGGACGGGTCAACCAGCAAGTTTGCGTAGCGATTCTCGGTCACGGTTGCGGGAGTCAGCGTCGTGGTGAGTTCCACGCCGGTTGACCAGCTAATACCGTCAGATGAAATCGAGTGATAGAGGTGGCGATCGCCGGAACCGTTCACGGCCTCGTACACGACGTGCAGATTGCCTGTACTCTCGAGGGCAATACGCGGGCGATCATGCGCCCCCGTCAACGTTGCCGCCGAAATGGTGATCGGATCCGACCACGATTGACCGTAGTCATCGCTGTAGCTGTAGGCCGTGCCGGGATCGTCATTGTCAGACGTCATAACCATGTGCAAGCGACCGCGAGCCACATCCCATGCCAGGTCCACTTCTTCGGCGTCCGGCGCGGCTGAACCGTTCATGGCCGTACTCGTGTCAAAGCTGAACGTGATGCGGTAATCGTGACCGAGATAGGTGTTCTGATTGGTGATGCTCTCGGTGAGCGTGCCGTTCGCCGCGCCAGCGGGTGTGCCTTCAGCGACGATGCCGTCGGTGTTGGTGCCGCGATCCACGACTTCAACGTCATACGGCCGCCCCATCGCGCCCGGATATTCGTCTACGAATGAGAAAGTTCCCGCCGAGCCGATATTGGTGAGATCGTAGCTGGCGAGCGTCCCATTCTCGCCGGTCAACGCGTTGACCAAGTACAGATCCACAACCGCGCCTGAGCGCACCGAGGCATTGATCGCCAGTGAAGTCAAGTCAGTCATGGCCGGATCCGTTGACGAGGTGGCTTCATGCAATTGCAATGGAATGTCGGTCGGTGCGTTTTGATAGAGCACGTAGTCCACTTCGCCGGCTCCGGACGTACCGGGCGGCGTCGCGAACGCATATTCCACGCGCACGCTGTCTGCCGACTGCAAGTCCCAACCGAGCGGCAGCGTTGCCACACCGCCTGCGTTCGGCACACCGGTATAGACGATGGTGTAAACCGAGTCCGTGGACGTGTAACCGGTCAGAGAATTCACGCGACGGAAGAACTTGCCGTTTATCCACACGCGTTCACTGCCCGGCACCACTTCGCCGAGCGAGAATTTGATGGACCGTCCGCCGTAGTTGCCCTGCACGGGCGTACCACTGAAGAACAGCCCTTCGACGTTCCAGTTGACCGGGACGGCGAACACCTGCACGCGGCGATGGTCGTGGTCCACGACAAAGGCGCGCATCGCGTCAACCGATCCGAACAACTCAACCGCGCTCGGCGTCGAAAACGGTGTGGAGAACAGCGGCAGCGGGCTGTTCACTTGATAATCCAAATAGCTGCTGGAGTCGGCAGTCAAGCCGTGCCGCACCTGATAGTACGGTCCGTTCCATTCAATGAATGAACGGTACGTGGCGGCAGCTTGTGCCGTCGTCGCGCTCAGAATGCCGATAAGCAGCGTGACAAAGAGAATGTGCCAATTACGCATGGTCATGCTCCGGATGTTCCGGCAAATGTAGCCGGATATGTTGAAGTGTACAATCTTCATGTGATGGTTCACGGCGTCACCGTGATGGTTCCGACCCGCAGCGAACAGGTGCGCGCATGCGCCAGCATGTCGAGGCCGAAAGTCGAATCGGGATCGAATGCCGCGCCCGTTGCGCCGGGTTCGAGTCCGCGCAGTTCGAGATAGGCGAGCACGCCTTCGCCGTCGGCGGCCGTGCCGACGCGCTCATTGCCGTTGTATTCGATTGCCCATGTCATCGCGTTGGTCAGGCGATTGTCGGCGTGGGCGATATTGCGAAAGAAGTTGAAGCCCTGATGATCGTCGAAGAACGCGCCTTCGGTGATGCCGACGATTTCCACGTTGCCGCTGCTGAAAGTCAGCGCGTATTGCAGCGCGGCCAAGTCGTTGGCGGCTTCGATATGGACTGGAATCAAGGCAGTGTCACCCAGCGCGATTTGTGTCGCGGGAATCCACAGCGTCAATTGCGCGGCAGTGGCAAAACTTGAGTCCACGCCGTAACCGCGCAGGCCGTCGGCGTCCACGGCTTCCGGGCGAATCGCGTAGATTGTTGACGGCGCGAGGTCTTCGAGCAGTACGGTATGATCCATATACAGGTCGGCCAGCGCGAATGAGTCCGTCGCCGCGCCGACGCCGTAGTATAGAATTGTGCGCGCGGGTTCGTCCGTTTCCCAAGTCACCAGCGCGGATGATTCGGTAATCTCCGTGATCGTCAGTTGCGTGACAACCGGTTCAGGCGTCGCCTTGTCCGGCGTGATGAATTCACCCGAGCAGTCGAGGCGCTCGCCCTCTGCGTCAATCACGGTCAGCCGATAGATGTAGTTCGTGTTGAACGCATAGTTGTTCAGCCCGACGCTGTGCGTATCGGCCAGCACGTTGATGTTGAGCAGTTGCGTGAACACCGACACGCCGTAGCGCAGTTCACCCGTCGTCGGTCGGTTGGCCGACCACTCTACGCGCATCCGGCCATCCACGTCTACAACGCGGCAGTAGTCAACGGCGAACGCGTCCGGTCCGATGGGTGTGGTCGGTCCCGAAGATCCGCCGCTGCCGCAGGCTGAACAGAGCAGGGCGATGAGCGTGAGTGCCGTTATGGTCTTGGCCATTGCGAGTATCTGATTAGTTGCTGGTTTCATGAGTTCCTGACGAAGGTCGCGCCAACGCACCGGGTCCGGCGTCCACGCTCGTGAACATGATCTCAATTGAATCGCGGACGCCGTCGGCGTAGGCCATCAGCCATCCCAAACCTGCGACCGTATCGGCGGTCAGCGTATCGAGCGCCACGCCGTCGGCGGTGTAGATTGTCCCGGCGGCGAGCGTACCCATCGGGTTTAGCAGGATGATCCGCGTCGAGTCCGCCACGGGTTCTCCGTTGACGCGATACTCGACGAAGATCGTCATCGTTGAGACGCCGTCGGCCGGAATCGCGTCGGGCAGCGCTTCGACCGACAGCACGCGCGTATCTTGCGTATTCGGCTGTTCATCTTGCGAGGCGGTCGGCGACGTGCAGGACACGACAGTCAGGAGCAGCGCGTAAAGCAGGAGGACTCTCATTCGCCGTCCTCGCGCGGCGGCAAGGCCAGCGCCACTTCGCGGCCTGCATTGCGATAGGCCAGCAGGGTGATTTCGCGGGTTTGGGCCACGCTGATTTTCTCGTCTTCAATCGTCGAGAGCAGCGGGCTTTTGACGCCGTCACTCATCATGGCGGTGGCGAGCACGGTGCGCTCAGGATAGGCGGTCTGCTCGAACAGGTCCACCAGTTGCACGCGCAGTTTGCAGGCCGCTTCGAGTTTCGGCTGTGCGACGAGCAGCGGAATGCCCAGGCCACGGTCACGCGTGAATGTCTCGTCTTCGACGTGCGTGATCAACAGCCAGCGGACGGTGGGATAGGCCGCGTGCAGAGCCGCCATCGAATTCCAGAAGCTCGCGCGGTTCATCTCGTCAAACGGCAGACCGGGCCGGTCCAGCGATTCGAGCGGGACCACATATTCAAAAGCGGGCGCGAGTCCTTCGCGCAGTTCGTTCCAGAGTTCTTGATTGCCAGCCATTGGCGATTCGGCCAGCGGCGGCGGCAGCATGATCGCGCCGGTTCGCAGCGGCGCCGACTTCGGCATGGGTCGCGGCGGGAACACTGAGCGCGGCATGCGGCTGGTGAAGCTGAGTCCGACGGCTCCGCCCATCAGCGGGTCGCTTTCGAGTTCGGCATAGATTCCCGGATGCAGCGCGAAGCCCCACGGCAATTGTATGTCCAATCCGGCGCGCAGCGCTTCGGTGTCGGGCAGCTTGCCCACGCGGGTGATGGATTGCGCATAGCCCATCGAGGCGCCGATGCGCTTGCCGAACGGCATCAGCGCGAAGTTCATCCCCCAGCGCAAGGCCTGTTCACTATTGTCCGAGGTCCCAAAGTAGCCCAGATAGCCGCTGAGTTCCGCGGCGCGGCCCGGGGTCCAGGCTCCGCCGAGTGCGAACTGTCCGGCGGTTTGCTCTAAGGAGAAGGCGGGCAGGCTGACGACGGCATTGGTGGTGGAGTCGTAGTAGCTCTGGCCATCCCGGAAGCCTGTCGGCAGAAGCAGGTGACCGCTGACGCCGAGGCTGAGCTTATCCTTATAAGAGAGCGGCCACAGTGCCAGCCCGACGCGCATGTCTTCGGCACCGTTTTGGAACGCGCCGTGTCCTGATACATCTCTTGAGCCTGACGCCAGATCGAGGGCCAGACCGCGCGCCACACCCAGTTCGAACCGGATGCCGAGGCGTTGGTCGTCCCACGTGTCATTGGTCAATTGTGCCCCAAATCCGCTCAACCGGAAGTGCCCGGCAGGGACAGGTTTGCCCCTGCGGATAGGTCGGGACGCGCCCCGGAGGGCCAACTTAGGGCCTCCAAGGAGCCGACCAAGAGAAGTAGAATTAAAATTTTAGCTTTCATGTGACTCGGTATAACAGATGCCACAGCACCTTCTGCCGGACTTCAACAACGCAACCCTCATGCCACCCGCCAGCGTAGACGTTGGACCCGTTGCCGCTGGCGCGTTGCGCTTAGGGAGGGTGAGTTTTGAGGGGAGGCTGTAAGTTGGGAAAGAACAGGGCGGCGCTAACAATGGTCGGAACGGAGGGTGATGGGAAACAGGGGGTTGGTTTTGGGGGTGTGAACGGGGGTGCGAGAGGATTGGGTGGGGTCGGGGCGGGTTACGGGCAGGGTATAATATATGAACATTTGTTCAATTTGTCAAGGGGGCGGAGAAGTATGAAGTATGAAGTCAAGTATGAAGACGGAATGTAGCGCCCAGGTTTGTGGGCAAGAGCCCCTAAGACGCTCGCGCCGCTTTGGGGGATTTTGCGCGTCAAGCCGCGCGCTACAATCGGAAGAAAACGAAACCGGGCGGCCTTTGGGGCCGCCCGGAAATACATTAGAAGGGGCATCCGCGGCGGATGCCGCCGGGAGGGAGTTATGGTTTCAGCATCCACTGCAGGGCCGCAGGGAAGCGTCGTGCCCAATCTTGCTCGCTGTGAGTGTGAAGCGGAAAGCTCTGCGACCGGAAAGACGTTGACTCATAACCGCGAGCGTGAAAGAGTGAATCCACGCGCGATTGATGGGGTGCATAAAGGCTGTCCAATCCTTCATCACCGTGATCAAAGTAGAAGCGCAGCACACCGGGCGCGAGTATGTTTTCCGCAAGATAGTTCAGGTAGGCTTGCGGGATTGGGTCGTTTTGGCGAAAGAGTCCGGTCCAATGCGTCGAGAAGCACAAGACGCCAGCAAAGCGTGCAGGCGTCGTAAGCGCGACCGCCAGAGCGCCGATGGCGCCGGTGCTTGAGCCGCCGATATAGCGGCGCGTGGTGTCTGTCGCGTAGAGGCTGTCCACAGACGGAATGACTGTACCGATGAGATAGTCGAGATACTCGCGCGATCGCGGTTCGTGCGCAATCAACTGCATGAACTCGCCACGTACAGAATCGTCAAGCTTGTCAAGCACATCTACGGGCACGTACTCAGCGCGACGAAACTCCGCGCCGTGCGGAATGCCGACCACGATGAGCGGCTCGATTAATCCGCCGCGAATCATGCTGTCGAGCGATTCGTCTATACGCCATTCAAAGGCGTGCGTGGCGAGCGTGTCAAAGAGGTTCTGCCCGTCATGCATATAGAGTACTGGATAATGCGCCGTGCTGTCGTAGTCCGGCGGCAAATAGACGCGCAGCTCGCGCGGCGACATCGGCGCGGCAGATGCCGAAATCCAGAGACTCAGAAACAGCAGTAGAATTCGTATGCGCATTGTGCATGAAAGACAGGGGCGGCTCATCGCTGAACCGCCCCCGATTGAAAGGAAGAAACCGCGCTACTTCAGCGCGATCGAGCCCGGTTGGTCGGTGATTCCGACTTGGGTAACACGGAAATCAAACGGGCCGCCGCCGTCCCAGATGGCCACGGCGATAAAGAGATCCCCGAGCCGGTGAAGTCGCAAGTGAAGTCTTCCGTCGAACCGGTCGCTTCGCTTTGACATCCGAGGTCCGCTGCCGCAGGGTGAGAAGGTGTACACATCATAGTCGTTGCCTTGCGCCGTAGCCACTTCAAAGCGGAAGGTTCCCGTTGTGATGCCCACGCGGAACCAATTCGCCGCACCGCGACCGCCCTGCAGGTCACAGGAATAGATCTGGTTGAGTTGAATGGCAGAGGCCTGATCGCAGGTTGTGGCGCACTGCTGTCCGCCGCCGCCGCAGCCCTGAGCGCATGTCGCGCCCTCGGTCCACACTCCGCCGACGCCGTTGCAGTCGGCTTGCGTCGCGTTGTCAGCGCACTGTGTGTTGTTGTTGTAGCAGCAACGGCGGTAGGATCACCACCGCCGAGCGAACGCACGAAGGTCGAAACAAACGAATGCCAATTCGTGGCGCGCCATTGCAAGCTCGAATAGCTCACCGAGTCGGGCACGTATTGATTCACCTGCCACGGAATATAGACATTCAAACCACCGCGCGGTACAGGCTGCGTCGGTGAGGTGGAAGTACGTGTCGGTGAAGGGCACAGCGGCGTTGATGGCGTTGCGCACGTTGTTGCAGTTCGAGACGATCAGGTTAATCGTCGAGAGCGTGGGCTGTGCCTGAATCTGATTGGTGAATTCGCGAATGTCCACATAGGTCGGATTATCAAGATTCGTCGCATGCGTGCTGTTCCACGCATTCAAGACTTCGCCCCAATGCTGGCCGCCTTCCTGCACGAGGATATTGCCGAACGTACCCAGCGCCGCGCCGAGGTTTTGCATTTCGGACATCTTGATCATCGCATAGTGCGTCGTCTTCTGCTTGAACTGCGCGCGTTGGATGACGCTTTCCACAACTTTGCGCGCATAGTTCTCGTTGGACGAGGTCTTGTTGTCTTTGAGCCAGCCCAGCCACAAATCCGCGCCGAGAATATTTTCCATCGGCATCGTGAACTGGCAGCTGGTCATGTATTCGCAGACGCTGCGCAACTCGTAAGCTACTTCAGCCATGCTCATCAGACAGGCATGCCAGGTGAGAATGTCCACGCGTCCGAGATCGGATGTGGCAATCGCATCACGGCACTCGGGCATCGTCAATAGGCCGCCCGCACCGGCGAGATCATCCGAGCAGCTGCCCGGCCAACCCGCGCCGTGGTCGTCAATAATCAACTGATACCTATTTGCGGGGAAATTCTGCTTGCAATAGTTGATGAAGGCCTTTAATGTCGCGGGGTCGGACATATCTTTCGTGCCGAGATTCAGAAGCTCTTCGGAGCTTATCGCATTCGGATTCTCGTTCGGGTGAAAGCCAATCTTGTAGTAGCGGGCATTTCCGCCGCCACCGAAGCGCGATACCATGGCGATCATGTTGATGCCATCCTGACTGCCGACCTTCTCCATGTCCTGCACATCCTGCACGATGTAGGACGTACCGTTGTTGGCCTGGTCAAGGTCGTTGTTGCCAGCGCCGTAGAGCATGATGGTCCATTCGGCCTGACCGCCGCCATCGTCGCCGCCGTCGTCGGAGCTGCAGCTTACCAGCAGCGCGGCTGCAAACGCCAGCCCCAGCAGCGCCAACCATAGAATCTTACGATGCCTCATTGTTTCCTGCCTTTCCGGAATAATATCTGTCTGCTCGGAATGTTTAGAATTTATTCAAATCGTTGCAGAGTTGCAACGTTTTTCGCTCAACAATTGAATGCGCAAATCTCGCCTCACACCACCTCGCAAAGGCATCGGCGCAGGCATTGTTGGTGACTTGTCGATCTACTCCACCCAATCCGCGATGAAGATGTTGGTTTCGCTGGTTTTTTCGTGCTTGCCGCGGTTACTGGCCCAGACGATTTTCTTGCCGTCGTAGGACCACATGGGGAAGCCGTCAAAGGTTGGGCCGTAGGTGAGACGTTCGAGGTTTGACCCGTCAGGCTTGATGCGGAACAGGTCGAAGTTAGGCATGCGACGGTTGCCCATACTATCGGCATAGGTTGTGGTAAACATCACCCACTCACCGGAGGGATGAACGTACGGACAGAAGCTCGCCGAGTTGAGATTCGTGACCTGCCGTTGGTTGTTGCCGTCGGTGTCCATAATCCAGATTTCCAAGCGGACGGGCGACACAGCCTGATTGGCCCACAGCGTTTGCCAGCGCGCGAATTCGTCGGCGGTCTTGGGATGAAAGGCGCGATAGATAATATGCTTGCCGTCGGGCGAGAAGAACGGTCCGCCGTCATAGCCGACAGTATGCGTCAGGCGCGTGACGTTGGAGCCGTCAATGTTCATTTTATAGAGTTCGAGATCTCCGTCGCGGCCCGACGTAAACACAATCTCCTTGCCGTCGGGCGAGACCGCGGCCTCGGCATCGTAGCCCTTTTCATTGGTCAGCCGCACGAGCCCCGAGCCGTCCGTTTTGCATTTATACACGTCAAACTCAAACAGACCCCACACGTAGCCCAGACTGCGGTCCGGCTTCAGCGGACATTCCGCGCCGTGTTCATGCGTAGAGCAGAACACGAGTTCATCCTGGCCCGGTACGAAAAATGAACACGTTGTCGCACCCGTGCCTGTGCTGACCAGTTTTGATTCGCCCGATTCGAGATTATATGTGAAGATCTGATCGCAGTCAAAGCTGTCCCGCGTCGCCTGATAGACCAACCACTTTCCGTCGGCGGAGAAGTAGGCTTCGGCGTTCTCGCCGCCGAATGTCAATTGTTTGACGTTCCGCATGTGCGTTTCGCCTTCGTACCAGAGTGAATCGGCGGTTTGCGCGACGGCCAGCGACGCGATCATCAAGACGCATATCCCCAGCATGGTTACCTTGCTCATTTCAGTATCCTATGTTCAGTTTTCTATTTCAGAAGTCTATCCGCCAGCAAGGGCATGATTAGCATGCTGAGCACCAGCAGACTCCACAGTTCGCCCGTCCAGAAGCGATACATTCCGAACAGGTTGTCCCAGCTCAAGCCGCGCGAGCGGCCGAACGCAAACTCAAACAGCACGGTCATGCCGCACCACAAGAATCCGATGCGCCACAAATCCGCATCAGTATACGGCGCGCGCTGCAAGCTGAGAAAGAGCACCGTCAGCGCCAACATCAAGCCAAACGCGGTGAAGACACTTAGCTGGTGCGCCCACTTCCCGATCGCTGGCTCGAGCCACGGCTTCAGAACTTTTTCGCGCAGCACGGCATTGACGACCGCCGTCACCAGCAAGGCGAACCAGAACAGTATCGCGTTGGTGAGCATACTAATGCTTCATCGGCGGCGTCTTCAGCACGACATTGGCCAGTTCATGCTTGCCCTCGCGCACGTATTCCACATCCACCGTGTCGCCCGGCGCGTAGGTGCGCAGCGCAAAGACGAAATCGTAGATATTGTTCAAGGTCACCTTGCCCATACGCACGAGCAGGTCGCCGCCTTTGATACCCGCGAGCGCAGCGGGACCGCCCTCTTTCGTGCCGGAGAGCAGCACACCGATGAGCGAATCCGGCTGCGCGTAATCGGGAATCGAGCCGAAATAGACGCGGAAGCTGCCGCCGCCTTGCTCCGCGGGTTCGGTCGCCTTCACGTACGTCAACGGACTCGCGGCGCGTCTAATTCGCGCAAGACATTGACCGCCAGTTGCACGACCTTCGCTTCACCGTCATAATTTACCAACTCGGCGTCATCCGTGGACTTATGATAGTCCGCATGCGCGCCGGTGAAGAAAAACAGCACGGGCTTTTCCGCGAGGTAGAAATTCATGTGATCCGACGGTCCGTATCCATCGCCTTTGCAGGTGATGTTGAGGCCGGTTCCCACTGCGGCGCGTGTGACGAGGTCGGCGAGCTCTTCGGCTGACTTGCACGAGAGAACTGTGAAATCGTTCTTTTCATTCAAGCGGCCCACCATGTCAAGATTGAGCATCAGGCGGACATTTTCGAACGGCAAGGGGAAGTTCTTCACCAAATGACCGCTGCCACCCAATCCGGTTTCTTCGGCGGTGAAAGCCACAAACAGCACGGTTGCGTTGAGCGGCTGGGCCTTGAGCATGCTCGCTGTTTCCAGCATACCCGCAACACCGCTGGCGTTGTCGTCCGCGCCATTGTGAATGACGTTGAGCTTCTCGTCGAGGCTTCCGCTTTGACCGTAGCCCAAATGGTCGTAGTGCGCGCCGACGACCAGGATGTTATCGCCGCCGCGCAGAATACCGGCGACGTTTTTGACGTCTACTTCTTCGCGCGAGAGGTCGGTGGATAACGTGACGGAGTCTTCGACGACGTCAAGGCTGCGGGGCTGCGTGTTGGAGTCAATCGAACGCTGTAGTTTGTCGAGCTCAAACTCGGGAAATAACCTGGCCACGGCGGCGCGCGTAATACGCAGCACGGGCATACCGCAGTCAATATAGGCTTCATTGGTCGCGGGCGCTGCCAACTCTTCGACTTCGGAGGTGTCGGCATAGAGCGGTCCATCCACGAGCAGCATGGCCGCCGCGCCGTGCTGTTTTGCGTTGCTGGCCTTAGTGCGCAGCGCCGAGTGGAGCGTGGCGTTCACGCCTTCAAACTTGTTGGTCGAATCGAACTCGCCGGGCTCCTTGCGCATGCACAGCACGATGGCGCCGTTCACGTCCATGCCGGCATAGTCGTCATATTCGAATTCGGGCGCGGTGATGCCGTAGCCGACAAAGAGCACCTTGCCCGTCACTTCGCCTTTCGCCGAGAAGCCGGTCGGCATAATGCCGGTCTTGGTGTCAATGGTCTGGTCTTTATACGTCAGGAAGTTCTTCTCGCCGAGCGTGAAGCCCCAGCCCATCTTGAACGGTTGAAAGTAGCTGCCGTCAAACGCGGGATCGAGGCCGATCTGCGCCATGCGCTGCGCGATATAACTGGCGGCGCTATCCAGCCCCTTAGTTCCGATACCGCGTCCTTCCAACGCGTCGGCGGCCAGGACGCCCACATCTTTACGCAACTGCGCGACATCCGGCGCGGCGAAGAGCGACAAGGGAAGACAGAGCAAACAAAGGAAAGTCAAGTGTTTCATGAGCGGGACACCCCGGAGTGGCAAGTGTGGACGGGAAAGTTTATCTTTATCAGAATATCTACGGCGAGTTAACAATGCAGAAGATTGTTCGGAATTTCTGGGGGCTTGCGCGGACTGGGCGGCTGGCGGCGCGGTGCCGCCGCGTGCGCTGGCGGTAGCTGTGGCCGAACTCGAGCCACCGCGTATCTCGCAGCCCGCCGCTGCCCGCGACTACCTGTGGCGCATTCTCTCGTATCCCGAGCGCGGGCGCGCGTTGGCTATGATCAATGCGGTGAACCTGCTGGGCGAGCTGTTTCCATCGTGGACGGACAACGTAAGTCGGCAGGATCACGCGCTACGTGCGGTAGAGGAGATTCATCTGGAACGCTGGTCGGAGGGCTTAACCGTGTACGCCTTTCAGCGCGTCTGCGCGTTTCACGATGCTGGCGTGGACGGCCGACTAAACGGCTGGGCCCTCACGGCGTTGGCCACTCTGCTGTGCGCGGCGGATGATGACGCGGCCTCGTATATTTCGTCGCTCTTGCTGGACTTGACTGCGCTTGAGGTGACCGAAGGTGAAGGGGCGCGCCTCACGGGCATTATCACGGAATTTCCGACGGTCTATGCGCAGCTTGCTCGCGGCGAGCATGACCACTACCGCGTGTTGCCCGGCACGGTGGTCGCGGCTTTGGCGCATTTGTTGGCCGACGCCGAATTCGATCCGGAACATCGGGCCGCCGCTATTGCCGCCGCAGACGGCTGGCTGAGGCTCGCATGAAACTCCGGGTTGATATTTGGCTGAATCGCGCGCGCTCTACAAATCGCGCACCCAGGCCACGGAGGCCTGCAAAGAAGGGCAAGATCATGGTCGGCGAGAAATTCGCCGATCCCAAAGACACCGTGGATGTCGGCGTGATCATCAAGATTCGCATGAAGGGGCTTTACCGCACCTTTCGCATTCTTGAGGCCGAAGACATCAATTTGTCGAAAAAGAAGCGCCGCGCATGTATGAAGAGATTACGGATGCGGCGACCGCCGAGAAGTTTCGGCAGATTCAGGAGTCCGACCGAATCTGGCGCGATTCAGGCAAGAAGGAACAGAGCCGCCGTCCCACGAAAAAGGACCGCCGCGACATTGATAAATTTCGCGGGAGCTGACCATCGAACGCACCGCGACGGCGCGGTGCGAATCAACCGAGCACGCAAGGCGACAGCAATGTCGCCTTTTCTATTCCAACAGCAGCTTCAACGTCGCGGCCAAGATCTCACGCGGCTGAATTTTGGCGATATGTCCGAGTTTTGCGCAGTCGAGTTCGACGCAGTGCGGCCGCATCGCGCAGGGCGCGGCCAGCAGGACGTTGCGCTCATTCTGCGGATCGTTCCAATTCTGGGGATTTCCGGGACCGAAGATTGTAACCGTCGGTAAGCCGCACGCGACCGCAATGTGCTTCGGGCTCGAATCGGGTCCAATGTAGAGTGCGCAATGACGATAGAGCGCCGCCAAATCGGGAACACGGGCATCAGCGAAATGCGGCACAGGGCGGGGCAAGTATTTCAGAATGCGCTGCGCGAATTCCGCTTCACCCGGACCGCTCGTGAGAATCACCTCCAGATGGGAAGCGCGCAATAGCTCGATGACCTGCGCCGTTAGATCGGCCGGGTAGCGTTTCGCGGGATTGGCGCCGCCTGCGGCGACGGCCACGAGCACGCCCGTCTGGGCATCCACAAGTTTGTTGACGCGGGCGCGCGCGGCAGCGTCGCCTTGATCGCAGAAAATTTCCAGCGCTCGCGTATGCGCGGGAATACCCAGCAGCCGCAGCATATCGAGCCGCAGGTCCACGGCATACGCGTCGCGATCGTGAGGCTCTTCTTCAAAGTGATGTGTGTAAGCCCACGTGCGGCCTCGTCGGCGCAAACCGGCGCGGACTTTCGCGCCCGACAGAAAGACAAACTGTGCACTGCGCGGGTTCGCAAAGAAGTCAATCGCCAGATCGTAGCGTTCACGCCGCAAGGCACGCATGAGTTCAATTGTTGCGCCAAGCCCTTCCATCGGAGCCACCCACACCTTGCGCAGCAGCGGATGTTCGCGCAGCGTTTCTTCGGCCCGGATATTCCGCGAGAAAATCAATCGTCGCGGCTGGAAAGCGCTCGTGCAAGGCGCGAATCGCCGGGGTGCACAGCAGGCAGTCGCCGATGCGCCGCAACTGCACCATCAGAATGCGGTGTGGATTCAGATTGGGTACGGAGCGGGAAATCTTCATCTGCGCGGAGTTAGCGTCAGTTCAAATAGTACGGCGTCGGCGGCCACGTCGTGCGCCGTGATCCGCATGTGGTCCGGTGCGACGCGGCACCACAGATAGTGGTGGCGGTCGTCCGTGTTTTTCAGTTTCGAGCCGCCTCCGCCGGAGATGACATAGTTCACTCCGTCCCGCTCGGTGTGCAGCAGGCTGTGAATGTGACCCGAGAAGACCGCGCTGATTTGGGCGCGCGCGAAGCGTTCATGCAGCCACTCCGCGTGCGGCCGGTGCTCCATGCCGTAGTAGGCGTCGCTGCGCGGATCAAAGATCGGCTTGTGACAAAACACGAGGGTGAACGCGGCCTCAGTCGGTCGGGCCAGCGTCGTCTCCACCCAGTCAAGTTGTGCGTCGCTCAGACTGCCCCACGCGTTATTGATCAATATCAACCGCGCCGGGCCGACCGTGATGTCGCCATGGTCACTCCCGAATAGCGCGCGAAAATACTGCGCCTGCACAATGCGGCGCTCAACCAGATCATGATTCCCCGGTGTGGTGATAAACGGAAGGGGAAGATGTCCCAGCGTTTTACGCAAGCGACGGTAGGCGAGATGCGTGGCCTGCGTGGCCAAGTCTCCCGTGGACACGACAAAACGCGGCTTACGCTCGATTAGTCGCGCCATTAACGCACGCAACGCCGCGTAGCCGGAGCGGCGCGACGAAAAGGGAAACTCCGATCCGGCCGTGTCACCAAAGATGGCGAAGTCGACGCTGTCCGTATCCGGCAGATTGACCGCCACGGGCGCGCCACTCCACTCGGCGCGGCCAAGTTCATCGAAGCGGCGGAACATGACCGGCTCGAACGAATGCTCGGCGACCGGTTTACGCAGTGAGCGCGGCATCCGTCGGCCATAGAGCACGCGTACGGTAATCCGCACCAATGCAAAGGCCACAAAGAACCACGGGACGATATCGAGCGGAAGTACCGATCGAACATCATCATCCACGTAGAGTTCTTCCTGCGGCCAGAAATACCACCACAAGGAACCGATGAACATGCCCGCCAGGGCATGAACCCCGAAGAGCCAGCGCCGATTGTCCTTGATCATGCCGACTACCAAGGCCGTCGCCACCGCGACGCACGCCATCGCCCAGTTGCGATTGGTCGTCATCTGCTCCCAGTGCGCGATTCGGGCCAGCGGCGGAACAAGCAGCAAAGCCATCGCGATCAGCGCCATCCAGCGCGCTTCTTTCCAGCGGTTTTCGCTTTCGTGTTCAAACCACTTGAGCACAAACGCGGCAATGGCGATTGCCGCAAATGGTCCAGCGACGCCAAGCAGCGCCAACCACTCGCCGCCGACCTTTCCATGCAGGACGGCCAACAGCACCAGAGAAATCAGCACATACCGATACCACCGCGCACCGACCGCAGCAGTGCAAACAGCAAATCCGGCCCATGGCGCCATCAGCAACGCCGCTTCCCACGGCACGACGGCCACGTCAGGCTGTTTCTCAAACAACGAAGGCAGCGCGATGAATTTCTCCGCCACAATGCCGAGCAGGGCCAGACTCAAAGTCGCCAAGATCGCCTGCATGCTCACACGCACCCGCGCACGCAAAACGAATAGCGCTAACAGCGGCAGCATGGCGGGCGGCCATACACCAAAGACTGCGAGTACGACACCTGACAGCAGCCCGATAAGGGCCAGCGCTTCGCGCACATTGCTCTCGGTGGCGCGCGCCGCCATCCACAACGCCGCTGACGTGACAAAGAGCAGACTCGCGTAGGACATCAGCGGCGGCTCGCTGATGACAATCGCAGTCGGTATGAACGTCGCCAAAACGGCACTGGCGTAAACGCCGCGGCCCGCGCCAAGCATCCGTTCCGCCGCGTCGTACGTAAACGCCGCCGCGACGATGCCGCACAAACCGCCGAACAGAACCGCCGGCGCATCGTAAAAACCCGCGCGCATTGTCGCGACGAGATAGGGCGCCCAACCCGCCCCGATGAGCACGAGAAACAGCGCCGCGCCGGCCATTCGCTCACGCTGTTCGTTCATGACCGTCCCGTTATTTCCTGCAAGATACGCCAATAGCGTTGCATGGATCGTTCAAAGCTAAACTCATTAATCGCTCGTTCGCGAAACGCCTGCCGTACCGTGTGCAAGGCCGCGCGGTTCGCGCAGATACCGTGCAATCGTTCCACGAACAGCTCGTCGCGGCCGGCCGGGATGAGAAACGTGCTCAACTCACCGTTCAGGATCTCGGCCATGTTTCCCACGTCAAACCCGAGCACGGGCACGCCCGCGGCCATCGCCTCGAGCGCGGCGTTTGGTGTTCCTTCACTGTCCGACGTCAGCAGGAATAGATCGGCGTCACCAACTTTGTCAGCAAGCTCTTCGTCGAAACCGCGCCACTTAACAAGATCGCCGATCTGCAGAACTTCGCATTGTGCGCGCAATTCACTGTCGTGCGGGCCCACGCCGAAGATCGCCAGCGTGAACGGTAGGTGCTGACGCAACGCGGCGGCGCAACGCAACAGTTTGTCAAAGCGTTTTTGTGTTTCCAGTCGTCCGGCCGCGACGAGCAGCAGTGCATCTTGAGACAGACCCAATTCGGCGCGCAGCCGTCCCGGCTTGTGCGCGGCGATCTTCACGCCGTTGGCCACTACGTCGAGTCGTTGCGGGACGATGTTATGCCGCGCGTAGTGATCGGCTATACTTTGCGCATTCACCACCACACCGGTCAAGATACGCGCGGCGAGCCACCGATGATGCGGCTTGTTTGTCCACAGCGTGAATCCGTGCCGCGCCAGAACCGGAACGCCGACGAATTTCCCGGCGATGCCGAACTGCCAACTCTCTTTGTTGAAATTCGTCACGACGACATCGGCGCCCGTCTCGCGCACGACTTTCTTCGCACGCAGCATCGCGAGCGGATCAAAGTCTCCGCCGAAACCAAAGGCAATGGTTGCGATAGTCTTGGACTGGGCGCGGTGGAGCAATTGCGAGGCTGGTCTGGCGACGATCGTCACCTGCGCACCTTGTCCGCGCAACCATTCCGCCGCTTCGACGAACCACTTCTCACCGCCGCCCCACAATGCGGGCGCGGCGGAATTCACCAGCAGGACGTTCACAACTTGTGCGCTTCGCGTTCGTATAGCTGCGTCAACGTGCGATAGAGTTCGCTCGTGTCCAGCAGTGCCGGGTGCTGGCCTTCCACCGCGATCTGGCCCTCGTCGAGCACGACCACGCGGTCGGCGAAGCGAATCGAGCTCAGCCGATGCGCGATGATAATCACGGTGCGCTCGCGGAACAGTTCTTCCAGCGCGTGCTGAATCAACCGTTCGGACTCGTTATCGAGCGCTGACGTCGCTTCGTCAAAGATCAACAGCGGCGCATCTTTGAGCAGCGCGCGTGCAATCGCGATGCGTTGTTTTTGTCCGCCGGAAAGCTGCGCTCCGCGTTCTCCGACAATCGTCTCCAAACCACGGGGGAGTTTGGCCACGAAATCCGTACATTGGGCGCGCTTCATGGCGGTGGCCAACTTGTCGTCGGTGACATCGCGCAAGCCGTAAGTCAGGTTGTAGCGCACGCTTTCATTGAAGAGAAAGACATCTTGACTCACGAGTGAAATCTGGCGCCGCAACGCCGCGCGGTCGAGCTGTTGCACATCCGCGCCGTCCCACAGCACACGGCCTTGTTCAGGAGTGTAGAAGCGCGGCAGCAGATTCGCCAGCGTCGTTTTGCCGCTGCCGGACCTGCCGACCAGAGCGACGCGTTCACCGCAGCGAATGGTCAGCGACACGTCGTGCAGGACCCATTGCTCAGATGTCGGATAGCGGAACCAGACGTTTTCGTAGCGCAGTTCTTGCCGCAGGTCGCTGACCGGCTGGCCGCCATCCTGGGCGACATCGCTTTCAATCGGCTGTGCCAGCAGGGCATCAATGCGGGCGCCCGCTGCCGAGCCGATTTGCAGATAGTTGTTTAGGTTTCCCACCGCCCGCGCAGGCGCGAGCATTGAGAACAGCACGACGATGAAGCGAATGAAATCCTCGGCATCCAACAGCGAACCCGACAGCACCTGTTGACCACCCAGCAACAGCACCAGCGCGATGATCATCACGCCGATTGTTTCTGATAGCGGCGAGGCCAGTCGTTCGAGCCGCGCGAGTCGCAAGGAATTGTGGAACAGGCGCTCCGAGCGCGATTCGAAGCGCTCGGTTTCGGGCTGCTCCGTGGCCGATGACTTGATCAAGCGCGCGCCGCTGATGGTTTCCTGCAGGGCGCCGGTGATTTCGGCGAGTCCTTCTTGAATCCTTCCGGACTTGCGTTTGAGGCTGCCTCCGGTTTTGCGGAACAGCACTCCAAACGCGGGAACGATCACAAGCGCGGCCAGCGTCAGTTGCCACGAGATGCTGAACAGAATGATCAGCAGCGTCACGACGGTAATCGGGTCACGTACGGCCTGTGTGAACACGCGCTGGAACGTCACGGACAGAGTGTTAACGTCGTTCATCACCGCGCTCATCAGTTCACCGGTCGAGCTGCGGTCATAGAATTCGTACGGTTGCCGGATCACATGGGCATAGACACGGTCGCGCAGATCTTTGATCATGCGCTGTTCGACATACGACACGAAGTGCAGCTGCAGATAGGCGAAGATATTCTTCAGCAGGAACACCGCAATCAGAGCGATGCACAAACGGGGCAGCACGGATAGCGGGTCACCCGCGCCGATGATTTCCCACGACCACTGCTTCATGCTGTCGTAAATACCGCGCATACCGCCCGTGAGCATTTCAGTCTGTGCGGATTCACCGGCCTTGTTAGGCAGGAAAATGATATTCAACACCGGCGCGATCAGCCAGATAGACAGCGTGTTAAACACCACATAACACAAAGTCGCCAACCCGGTCAGGATCAGATGGCGCGGATAGCGTTTGAAGGGATTTATGAAGCTTAAATAGGTAATCAAGGAAGAATGTCAAACTTGAAATGGAGAATGTGGAAGCAGAGGCCCTATTCGACGTTTCGGTTATCTAATTTTTTGTTACAATTTCGCGGAAGAACTTTTCCATTTTGTCCGCCATCGCGTCCCAGTTGTGCGTGCTGGCGATAGCCTGTTTCCCGCCGGCGATACACGTTTCGCGCAACGTCCGGTCGCGCGCGAATTCCAAAATAGCCCGGCTCATGGCTGGCGCATCGCCCGGCGGAACCAGCAGGCCGCGCTGCCGGTCATGCACGATTTCGGCGGATCCTTCAATCGCGGTTGCGGCCAGCGGCACGCCCGCCGCCCACGCTTCGAGAATGAAATTTGATATACCCTCGCGGTATGACGAGGAGACGGCGATGTGCGCCCGCGCGAGCTGCTGTGTCAGGTTCGGAGTAAATCCGCGCAGGCGCACGTGTTCGCCGAGATCGAGGCGTTCAATCTGCGCGTTGAGTACATCTACCTGATCACCTTGCCCCCACACTTCACAAATCAGCCGGGGCTCCTGCTCCACCGCCAGTTTCATCGCATCAATCAAGACATCGAAGCCCTTTTCACTTTCGACGCGGCCTGCTGCAAGGACCAGGATTTCTGATTCCTGGCGGGTTGGACGCGGGTGTGGCGAAGGTTCGGCCGTTAGGTCGTCTACTCCATTGTAGATGACGCGAATGCGGTCGGCCTTGATCCACGGATGGGCCGTTAGGGAGGCCCGCACCGCTTCGGCGTTGACGATAATGCCGTCCGGCCAGATGCTGTAGCGCAAGCGTTCTTTGATGGTGTTGGGCAGCGTGCGTGTGATTCCCATGCGCATGACGTATTTCGCGCGTGTTCCCAAACGTGCGAAGCCGCCCAGCCAATAGTCACGGCTGCGCGTCGGCAGGAAGATCTCGATTTGCTCATCCTGTAGGATGCGTCGCAACTTCCAGATAGTGCGGATATCCGCATCATTTAGAAACGGCAGCTCAACCCAACGGACCTTGTCTGATTTCTGCCGCGCCAACCACAACTCCCGGGCGCGGACGGCGATCCACACGTCGTGGCCACGCCGGGCCAGAGTTTCGGCGGCGTTAAGGGTCCACTTTTCGTTGCCGCCCCACATTAATGAGGCATTGCTAAATAGAATGCGCACGAGGAGGCTGGAAGGGTCATCGTTAATCTTGGAATATCGCTAAATTTGCGGGGATAAGCAAAGAAAGACGATCTCTCTAATAGTACGGATTCTTGACTTCGGGCTACAAATTGTGCATATTTGCACATGAAAAGCTAAGATTGCTCGAAGAATAATGCCCTAAAGTTAGAGAGCTCTAACAAATAAGATGGAAGATAAGTGCTATCAGTGTCTTAGGTGCCAGTACACAGGAAATGCCGAAGACCTGTGTCCCTTGGACAGCATGCCGCTTGGGAGCCGTTGCGAGATCATTGAGATCCAGGATCCCTCCGAGAACATCCTCCGTCTGATGGAAATGGGGCTTATTCCCGGTACGTCCGTGACCGTCGAGCGTACCGCGCCGCTGAATAGCCCATTTAGCATCCGCCTGCCCGGTTGCACCTTGGCGGTCCGTCGCGAAGACGCACGCCATCTTCTGGTGAATCCCCTGCCAGCCCTGAACACGGACTAATGACGCCTACTTCGCGTGAGATTTCGCACCAGCCGACGCCAACACGTCGGCTTGTTGCTGTTGCGGGCAATCCCAATTCCGGGAAGACGACGCTGTTCAATCGTCTGACGGGGGCGCGTCACAAAGTCGGCAACTATCCGGGCGTCACCGTTGAACGCAAGGTCGGACTGCTCACCTTGCCGTCCGGGGAGGTTGTGGATCTCGTGGACTTGCCCGGCACGTACAGCTTCGCCGCGCGCTCTCCCGAGGAACAGATTTCGCATGACGTCTTAGTCGGCGAGAGCGCGGGGCTTGGTCGTCCGGACTCGGTCATCGTAGTGCTCGATGCTTCCAATGTGCGCCGCAATCTGTATTTCGCGACGCAATTGCGCGACATGGGTGTGCGGCTGATCGTCGCGTTGAATATGATGGACATCGCGCGCGAGCGCGGCTTCCATATTGATAGTCAGAAACTTTCCGCCGCGATCGGCTGCCCCGTTGTTCCGATCGTTGCGCGCACCGGCGAAGGCGTTAGCGACCTGCTCGCACAACTTGCCGCCGACCGTCACACGGATGGACCGGCCGCGCAGTTGCCGCGCTTTATTGACGCGTTGCCCGAGCCGCTCGAAAGCACGGTCCGCGAATTGGCCGAAGGGCTCGAACAGAGCGGTCTTGCGCGGGAAGAGAACGCCCGCGCCGAAGCGCTGTGGCTCCTGGTCTCGACCTTGGACGGCGACGAAGCCATACACGTATCGCCCACGCAAACGGCGCTGGCCAAGCGCGTGCTCGACAAACGCAAGCTAACCACGATAGAAATTCGCGCCATCGAGACCAGTGCGCGCTATCAGTACTTGCGTAACCTAATGGTGCTGTCAGCGGCGGTCGAGCAGGACCTGCCGCACCGCGTGACCGAAGCACTCGACCGTGTGCTCCTGCATCGTCTGTTCGGACCGATCATTTTTCTGGGCGTGATGGCCTTTGTCTTTCAGTCCATTTTTTCGTGGGCTGAACCCGCGATGGGCGCCGCCGAAGGGCTGATCGGCTGGATCTCGAACCATGTGGCCTCGATCATGTCACCCGGCCTGTTCCGCAATCTCGTGATTGACGGTGCGATTGCCGGAGCGGGCAATGTTATCGTTTTCCTGCCGCAGATTCTCTTGTTGTTTTTGTTTATCGGCCTGATGGAAGACTCGGGTTATATGGCGCGGGCCGCGTTTCTCATGGATCGCATTATGGCCAAAGTCGGCCTCGATGGCCGCGCATTTGTGCCGCTGCTCTCGAGTTTCGCCTGTGCCGTCCCGGGCATCATGGCTACGCGCACGATTGCCGGGAAGAAGGATCGCCTGGTCACGATACTCGTCGCGCCGTTGATGTCATGCAGTGCGCGGCTACCCGTCTACACCTTGATCATCGGCACCGTGTTCGCGGCCAACGAGCGAGTCTGGGGCGTCTTCACGGTCGGCGGACTCATTCTGATGAGCATGTATTTGCTTTCCGTGTTCGCGGGCATTTCGATTGCGGCGCTGTTCAAGAAGACCATTCTGAGAAGTCCGCCGCCGCCGCTCTATCTCGAACTTCCGACCTATAAGCTGCCGTCGCTGCAATCCGTGTTGATGAATCTCGTGGACCGTGCCAAGCTCTTCATGATTCGCGCGGGCACGGTGATTCTGGCCGTGACGATTATTCTGTGGGCATTGATGAACATCGAGCTGGCGCCCACGAACGTCGCCGGGTTCGATCTGGAACGGCAGGCTGTGCTCACCAATAGCGTCCTCGATGCCGACGCGCGAGCCGCGGCTTTGAGCCAGATTGACATGCGGCAGGCCGCGCAGCACACCGAGAATTCCATTGGCGGTCAGATGGGCAAGCTGATTGAACCGGTCATCGCGCCGCTGGGATTTGATTGGCGCATGGGTATCGGCATTATCGCCAGCTTCGCCGCGCGCGAGGTTTTTGTCAGTTCGCTGGCGGTCGTACACGGCATCTCCGCCGACGACGAAGATGCCACCACGCTGCGCCAGACTTTACAATCCGCGACAAATGAAGCGGGTGCGCCGCTCTACACTCCCTTGGTCGGCATCGCCTTGATGGTGTTTTTTGTGCTGGCCTGTCAGTGCATGTCCACAGTCGCCATCGTGCGCCGCGAAACCAATTCCTGGAGCTGGCCCGTTTTCATGATCGCCTATATGACCGTGTTGGCGTGGGTCGGCGCCTTCGCCGTCTATCAAGGCGGCAAACTGATCGGCCTCAGCTAACCGTCGCCAAGTAGATGACCCCGACTCTTGACATTCTTCTGGTCATCACCGTCGTCGCCGCCGCGATTCTCTATCTCGCGTGGCGCAAGCTGCGAAAGGCCAAGACGATTGCACGTGATTGGAGCACCGGCCATGTGGAGGCCTGTGATAGCTGTCCGATTATCGAAATCCGCAAAGCTCGAGAACGCATCGAGCTTTCCAAAATGAAATAGCAAACGGGCGCTTCACGGCGCCCGCTTCATTTTCCATTTCCAACTGCTCACGGGAATAGCGGAACCGGCCGCACTAACTCCGCATCTTCGCGCGGATCATCTCTTCCAGCCGATTTACGTTGGCCTCCAAATTGAATTCGCGCCGCGCCACGTCATGCGCGCGCTGCCCCATCACGCGGCGCCGCTGTGGGTCGGCCAGCATTCCTCGAAGTTGCGATTCCATGTCATTCATGTTTTGCGCCAGCACGCCCATTCCTTCGTCCGACAACAAGCCATCAGGATCAATGTCGAGCGAGAGCACGGGCACACCCCGCTGCCACGCTTGAATGAACGTGTTCGGAAATCCTTCCGATTGACTCGTCGAGACGAACACATGCGCACGTTCATAGAGCTTGCCCACAATATCCGCGGGCACGAATCCCGCATAGCGGAAGTTCTTCAGCTCGCGCTGCGCCGCAGCGAGCGGCTGCTTGCTCTGTTCGTCCTGTAGTTCGCCCGCCATCACAAACTCGCAATCTATGTCCTGGCAGCGCCGCGCCAATTCGTAGAAGAGCTCCGGTCGTTTGCGCTGCTTGACGCCGCCCACCCACAGGACGAGCGGCTTGCCGTCGTGCGTCTGCACCTGCATGTCGGCAGGAAACTCGAAGCTATTGCGCAAGAGCACCGGCGCAAAATCGCGCGAGCGCAGTATTTCGATCTGCTCGTTGGATTGCGCCAATTGAATTTTCGCGGCCAGCGCCGCCCTTCGCGCCCGCGCGCGAATCGTGAGCGTGCGATGCACCAGCACGAGAAACTGTTTCAGCGATTTCGTGGCCCACAATTCCGGCAGCGTCGCCGTGACGCTTCCGTCATGCACAAAAGCCGACGCCCAGACCGTCACGGCCTCGCGCGGCGCGAGTGTCATAGCGTGATGCGTGTAGAGGTTGAACACGCGGTTATACACCACGTCCGGCCGCACCTTCTCGAACACATCGGCCAATTGTCGGCGGTTTCCATCGCGCCAATGCGGCAGTTCGGGCAGATAGTGCAGTCGAATCGAGTCGAGCTCACGCGGGGCGTCGGGCCGGTTGTTCTCGCTCACGTAATGCACGTCCCACCCGCGTCGCGCAAACTCCCGCGCCAGCATCCAGCACTGCAATTCCGCGCCGCCGGTATAGCGCAGATAGTGGTACTGCGTGACGAAGAGAATTTTCGGCAACTTGCGCTCCTTCGCTACCGATATTCCTTCAACCACTGCGCCAGTGTCAAGAGTCCGCGCAGCAGCAACGGATCCACGCCGTAGCCGCGCGTCACGTGCCGCCCGATTTTTTCCAACTGTGCGCGGTTCAACACCGGCATCGCACGCAGCGCGTCGAGCGCGCTCAACACGTCGGCGCGATGCTTCCGGCGCAGCAATTCGCGCGGATGCGCGTAGTTGGCGCGCGGTGAATGAAACAGGTGCCAGCCGAAGCGGTTTCCCAGCTTTTCATCCAACGCGCGCAACAGTCCGCGCCGCACGCGTGTCAATGCCAGCGCCGGCGAACGCCGCACGTGCAGCGGAAAACCGTGATTGCGCGTAGTGGGAAAGTTGTAGAACTCGGGAAAGCCCGTTTCGAGCGCGGCAAAATATGCGTGTTGCCCGCGGCGCAATTCAGTCGGTAGAGCAAAGGCCAGATCAAGCACCGGGTTCGCGATAAACGGCATCGCGTAAAACGCTTTGGCCCGTGCGGGTGTTACGGCGAACATTGTGCGGTTGACGCTGTGCTGCCCAAAATACCAATAGTCGTAGCGCTCCATCATCGTGCGCCCGGGGATCGCGCGGAAGATGTCTTTGACCTTCAGCGGGTCGTGTTCGTTTGAGTCGCACAGCGCGTTGACAATCTCTTCGCTGACATACGTACCGCCTTTCCAGAACGTCTTCGCCAGCTCATTCTCGCGTCCCGCCGCCGCTTCGAGTATGCTCAACTTGCCTTCCTTGGAACCGAACACGGGGTCGCCGACGAATCCGCTCAGAGCAATCGTATTGTCTGGCAGCGCTTCGCCGAATGCGCGCACCGGGTAGTCCGGCACCGTCCAATATACGCCCTCGGCCACGGCGAAATTGTCGTCAAGTATCGGCGCAATCGAGCGCTCGTCTAACGGCAAGGTGACATTCTTCACGCCGCACTGTCTGGCGAGCGCCGAACCGATGCGCACGTCGAGCGAATGACTGCTGCCGAATGTCATCGTGTGAATCGCCTCCGCGGGCACCGCTGTCAGTGCGCATGCCAGCAGAAAGCGTGAGTCAATGCCGCCTGACAGAGGAATCCACACCTGTTCGAGTCCGCCGATTTGCCGCTTCACTTCGTCGCGCAGCAGTTCGGCGATCTGGTGCGGTGCGTCGGCGCTGATCGTTGTTGCACGCCGTTCAACGGGAATGGCCGCGCGCTGCCTGACGGTCGCAGTGCCGTGCTCGATCTCGAGCTGCTGGCCCGTCGCTAAACTTAACACGCCGGTCAGCGGCGTGTACGGCTCGGGAATGTAGCCCATGCGCAACAGATACGGCACCGCGCGTAGTTCGAGCGCAGGTTTCACGGCGCTCACGCGATAAAGCCACCGCAGCGAATTGGCGATTAGCCAGCCGTCTTCCGTCTGCCGATAGAACCAGCGCTGCGCATTGAACACGTCCGACGCGATCTTCAGTGTGCCGCTCGCTTTGTCAAACTCAAGCGCAATGAAACCGCCGTCCGGCTCGCGCGCGCCCGCGAAGGGCGGCACATCGGGCAGCGTGTTATGTGCGTGTCCGACGATGCGTCCGGCCACAAAACGAAAACGATCCGCTCCATCCGCTTCGAGAACGTGCGGATAGAACGGACCGTTGTGGTCGTCGCGCTCGATGACCAGATTCCACGTGGCGCCGCGCACGACGCGCGCCGCGTCCGCGGCTTCACCACGCTTCAGCGTGAAGGCAATCCACATCGAGGGTCTTAGAGCGTTTTTTCCAAGGCCGCCATGAACCGCGTCATCTGCTCACGGTCGCCCAGCGTAATGCGCAAATAGCCTTCCATGCCCGGCAGGTGGCTCATTGAACGCACGAACGCATTCTGTTCGACCAAGCCGTCCTGCACGCGCTTGGCATCGGGGAATTTCACCAAGACGAAATTCGCGGGTGAGGCACGGTAACCGAAGCCCAGCCGCGTCAGCCCGTCCTCGAGAATCTGCTCGCCGGCCCGGACGCGCTCGAGGATCTCCTTGAGGTAATCTTGATCGTCCAGCGCCGCAATCGCCGCCACCTGGCCGATCATGGAGACGTTCTTGCCGTTGCGAATCAAGTTTAGATTGGCGATATTGCCGGGGGAGCCAATCACGTAACCGATGCGCAGTCCGGCCAACCCGTAGGCCTTGGAGAACGTGCGGAACACGACCAAATTGGCCAGGTCCACTGCGCGCGGAATCACCGTCACCCCCGAGAACTCGGCGTACGCCTCATCCACGATGAACATTGTTTCGGGGAAGCGCTGCGCCGTCTCGACGATGTCACGCTCCGGCACAAGCCAACCCGTCGGATTATTGGGATTGGACAGGTAGACGAGACGCGGTTTGTGTTTTTCGACAAGCGCGGCCAGCTCGGCTCCCGTAAGCGTGTAGATGTCCTGCGGACCGTCGAGCACGACCTTGCACTGTGCTTCGAGCGCATAAATGCGGAAATTGTCATACGTCGGCGACACCATCAGCACCGTTTCGCCGGTCCGCGTGAAAATCCGCACCGCCGAATGCAGCGCTGAATCCGAACCGCAGTAGGTTTGCACGCACTCCTCAGCCACCTGCCAATGCTGCCCGAGTTTAATGCGCAAATCATGCGAGTTCGCATCGGGATACCAGTTCAGCGCGTTTGGATGTTCGAGGAACTTGCGCACGGCCGCCTGCACTTTCGAAGACGGCGGCAACGGGGACTCGTTCCAATCGAGTTTAAGCGGGCGGGATTCCGGCGGCAGGAACCACGCGACCTGATTGCTTGGTTTATACGGCTGAATCGTATCCAGCCGATTGACGGAAAATGCGTTCGGGTTCATCGGTATCGTATGAGCGAAGGTTGTTGACGGCTGAGCCAGCGATTGCGCAAGGAGCGCGCCGGTTTCAGCAGTCCGGTGTCTTTCAATAAATTGCGTACCACGTCTCGTGGCCGCGTGCTTGGCGTCACCTCACGATGCGCCGTCTGCAAGGCGGCGGCCTGCTCGGACAGACCAAGGGCGGCGTGTGTGGTAAATTCCGTCGGACTCAGGCGCGCCGCGAATTCAGTCACGCCGAAACCGATTTCATGCGGGCGATGCGCGTCGCTGCCCCCCGCGAAGTTTTTCTGCAGTTCGTTCGCCAGCGCCAGCGCCCGGGCGTTTTCCGCCGCGGTGCATTTGCGATTGTAGATCTCGATTAAGTCGGCCTGGGCGGCGATCCAAGCGCGATCGTCTTCCGAATGCTGCGCCGCTGCACCGAGCACGCCTGAATATTCGCGATACGGATGCGGCAGATAGATCAGGCCGCCCTGTGCACGAATCTCCGCTACCACGTCGCGCAGCGTAGAGCCGCGCAGAACGTCACTCAGAAACAGTCCGATGATGTGTGAGCCGTCCTCCAGCGTGCGTTCGCAGCCGTGGATCAAATGCAAATCCTCCGGCCAAATACTTTGGAGCGCTGCGCAGCCCTCGATTGTGTCATGATCCGTCAGGGCAATGCCCGTTAGTCCGCGGCGCCGAGTCATCTCGACCAGATCGCGGTAACGGGTCTTACAGTCATGCGAAGCGCAGGAGTGCGTATGCAGATCGTAGCGAAACACGGTGAATCAGCGGCCTTTCGGCGTTCGCAACCTCTTCAACTGAGTCAGTAACATACCAGTTTCTTCAGAGACAATCAAGTCAACCGCATCTTGTCCGACGACTTAAACACATCTTCCGGCACGAAGCCGCGCCGCCGCACGCTGCGCAACGCCGCCTTTTCCCTGTTGGGCAAGGCGATTGGGGCCGTGTTTTCCTACATCGTCATCAAATTGCTGCTCGATGTTTTGACCGTAGAACAGTACGGACTCTACTCGCTGCTGTTCATCGGAGTGATGGTCAATCTCTCGATGGTCTTTCAGCTTGGCGCACCCAATCTCTTGACGCGTTACATTCCCGAGCGCTTCAACCTGCACGATTGGCGCGGTGTACACACGATTTTCAAGACGGTAATGCGTGCGCAACTCCTGGTCGCGCTGGGCACGAGTGCGGTGGTTTTCTTCCTCGCGCCGCAGATCTCGCGCTGGATCAATTTCCCCGGCGACACGGACATCCTGCGCGTCTTCAGTCTTGCCGCGATACTCTATCTGCTGACCGAAGTCTATCATCTGGTCTTCAGCGCGGTCTTTCGTCAGCAGACGATCTTCAATGTCACGCTCGCCTACAACACCGTGCGGCTCTTACTGCTGGGCGGCGTGTATTTTCTCTACCGCGATTTCATGGCCGTCGTCATCGCCGAAGGTCTTGCGCTGCTCGGCTGCCTGATCTTCTACGCCCTCGCCTATCGCCGCACGAACGTATCCCCGTCGGAATCCGCCGCGCCCGCGCTTGACTGGCCGCGGATGAAGAGATTCGCGAGCCTGAGCTATCTCAATGAGATTGGCGTTTCGATTCTCTCTGTCGCCACGGATTTCTTTCTGGTCAGCGGGATGCTTGGCGGCATCGCCACGGGCTTTTACGGACTGGCCAACCGCATCAACGACCTCGCGCAAAAAGTGCTGCCGATGAAGATGCTTGGCCCGGTCGTGCAGCCGCTCTTTTTCAGCGAGTACGGCGCGAATAAGGAGAAAGCCGAGTTTGGCTTCCGCCTGCTGATCAAAGCCACGCTCTTCCCCACCGTTGCGGTCGCCGTTTGGCTGGCCGTGATGTCCAAGGAAGTGATCATTTACGTTTTCGATCCGCGCTATGCCGACGCCTGGATGCTCGTCGCGGTGATGGCGCTGTTTCTCCCGGCCGTCTCGCTGCGACAGCCGCTCGGGCTGATGATGCAAAACCACGAGCGGGTGGATATTCTTATCTACGCCAAGATCGCGGGCGTGTTGAAGATCATCGCAGGCGTGCTGCTCTTGCCGAAATACGGCTACAATGTCATGCCCTGGATTACGGGGCTGGCGATGGTGTTACAGAACAACATCGTCTATTACAACGTCAAGCGCATCGCCAATGCGCGCATGGATGTCTGGGGCAACATTCGCATCTGGCTGAATGCTGTCGCGGCCGGAGCCGTCATCTATTTACTGAAACCCTATCTGAACAGCCTGCTCGGCGTCATCGCCAGTGTGTTCATCTTCAGCGTGCTGTTCCTGCTGTTCTCACTGATCAATCGCGGCTTCTCAAAAGAAGAACGCGATTTCATCAACAGCAAACTGCCGAAGCCGCTCTGGAAATTCTGATGCTGCGCACGGGGGTTAGCGCGCTGGCTTCCGCGCCGTCGCCATCAACCTATGTTTGAGCCCGCAAAACAGCGGCGTCTCGCCCAAGAGTTCCATGCACAGCAAGAGAAAGAGCACCCACTTGGGCCGGTACATCGAGGGTACGCCCCAACGATAGATCTGAATATCCACAAAACCTGCCTCGCGCAGGTATTTTTTTAGCCGTCGCGCGGTGTTGATCTTGTACGGTGCGCGGAATGTCCCCTCACTCTGAATCTTAGCTGAGCGCTTCAGTCGCTCGCGCCACTTGATCGAGAGAAATTTGTTCGGGAACATGAACGGATTGAACACGGAGTTGGTGTTAATCAGAATCTTGCCGCCCGGCTTCAGCACGCGAAACGCCTCGTTGCAGCACTTGGCCGGATCGTCAATGTGCTCGTACACCGAATCGCTGTAGTACGCCGAAAAGTACTCCTCGCGAAAGGGCAGGTCTTCCAGGACGCCGATGGCCTTGAACTTAAGGCCTTCGTTTTTCAGAATATCATCCGGCAGCGGATCAATGCCCACGAGGTGGTGCATCTTGACTTCGCGGCGCGTCAAGTCGCTGCTTTCGCCGCAGCCCGCTTCCAGCACCGGCTCGTGTTCGAGTCCGTCGCCGAAGGCCTGCATGAATTCGTGATTGTAGTAGCGGTTCCGCGCCGCCAGCGTTTTCCAGTAGCCCTTGAACGGCCACGGCACGAGCGCCAACTGCTGCTCGTACGTCATCCGGAAAGCGCCTTTCGGCAGGGGGTTTTGCAGAGGTTCTGACATATTTCTAACGCCCCTTGGGCAACTCGGGGCAATTCAAGGACTTATGAAAGGACAACAATCGTTTCAACCATAACAATATCAACATGTTAGCGACGGGATATTCGCCGCCGTCTTGCTTAAGATAGCAGAATAACTCGCTTCTGCAACAAAAGTGCCGTTGCCTCTCGCGAACGGGAGAGGTATATTACAGCTAACAGCTTACGAGGTTTGCACCATGTTCCGCATCCCAATACTCCTCCTCCTTTCCTCCCTCGCCTTTGCCCGCGTCACGCCGCTTGAGGAATTTCAGAAGCCGCACTCGGTTTGGCAGCATGTGCCGCTTGAGCACCGCGCCTTCACGCCGCGCTTTGACGAATATCTGAATCAGCGGCTGAACAGCGACCACTCGGGTGAGATCCAGAATGAAGAGCAGGTGCTCATCAATCCCACCGATCCCGATAACATGGTGGCCGTGTGGCGCGACTTCCGCGAAGGCTATCGGCGCTGTGGTGTGGGCTATACGCTCGACGGCGGTACGACGTGGCACGATACGCTTTTCCCGCAGATGTATTACGCGTGGCAGAGCGATCCCACGCTGGCCGTGGATCACAACGGCGTCTTCACGGCCAACGTCATCTCGTTTGAAGAAGGCGGCAATACCGACAACGGCCTGCTCTCCGTGTCATCGTACGACGGCGGCGTGACGTGGCAGGACTCCGTGTGGGGGATGCTGACAACCGACGAATCGTCGTTTGAAGACAAGCAGATGTTTGCAATTGACAATTCGCCCGATTCGCCCTATCAGGGCACGCACTATCTGGCCTGGGCGCGCTTTTATCGCAACCCGGACACCGGCAACTACGACTCGACGCACATCAATCTCGTCTATAAGCGTCCCGGTGAAGCCTATGCGCCTCCGCAAATTATTTCTGACACGCGCTCCGTGCAATGGGCTAATGTCGCGACCGGTCCCAACGGTGAAGTCTATCTGACGTGGGGCAGCTACAGCAACGACGCGATCATGTTCTCGCGCTCATTAGACGGCGGCACGACCTGGACCGCCGAAGACGATCTCTTTCCGACGAGCTTCACCAGCGCCAACATCGAACCGGCGCTGCTGGTCTTTTCGTACATGGTCATGGCCGTGGACAATACGACCGGCCCGAACCGCGGCCGCATCTACGCGCTCTACACCAACGACAACGCGACGCACGATCACACCGAGGTCTTTTTCACGCGCAGCGACAATCACGGTGACACATGGACGACACCGGTTCTGATTGATGACGAAAACCGTGCCTATCCCGTAGATCAGTTTCACCCGTGGATTACCGTGGATGAAGCGGGCCGCGTCTGGTGCGCGTGGTACGACCGCCGCAACGATCCCAACAATTTGTTGATGGATGTCTATTTCACCGTCAGCGAAGACGGCGGTCAGACGTGGCGCGCCAACGAGCGCATCACCGAGGTTTCATGCAATCCCGGCGCCGGCACGCTCGATGCAGGCTTAATCGGCGAATACATCGGCTGGCATGCCTCCGCCGACAAAGCCGTCTGCGTCTGGACCGACACCAGATTAGGTGATCAGGACGCCTTCGTCGCGATCATTGATTCCGTCTTCGAGCCAAATGCCGCCGCTGATCCATTCAACATTCATCCTTCATCCTTCATCCTTTCCGCCGCCTTCCCGAATCCTTTCAACGGCAGCACCACGCTTAGCTACTCGCTCACGTCTCCCGCCGACGTGTCGTTAACCGTCTATAACACACTCGGTCAACAAGTGCTGAGATCGAATCTCGGCTATCGCGCGTCCGGTACACACACGCACGCGCTCGAACTGTCAGAGCCCAGCGGCGTCTATTTCGCCAAGCTCTCGGCTGGGAGTGAACAAGCGATGGCGAAATTGCTGTTGATGCGGTAGGTTCATCGCAAGATTTGAAGGTCAATATGAGAACTCTACTTCTGCTTCTTGTCATGGCAATTGCCGCTCCGTCACTTGCTCAACCCAATCTGTTAGACGGTCTGAAGAGGGAAGCTGTGATAACCTTCCAACGCACGACAATGGGAGGACAGGTTACCGTCCTCTTTTATGCTGATGGGCGCTTGAAGGTTCATTCATACCATGCCGATACGGTCACCGAAGGACGCTGCGATACAGCTAAAGTGTTGCGTATCGCCCGTTTGGCAAAAGCTATCAATTTTACGCAGAGTTACACACATCATGGAAGCATAGTTCCCGATGCTTGGGAGCATATAGGTTATGAGGTCAATGCTCCTGCCAATATCGCACCTGACAGTGCGGGAGCAGTCGGCTTGACTAGTTCTGATATCATTGATGAAATTCGAAAACTCTGCCGCTTTCCGGGTCAGAAACCCAAGAAATAGCGCACTTGTTAAGGCAGCGCATGATGTGCTGATTTTTATTCAACTATATGCAATACATCCTTCTCCTTTCTCTTCTCCTCCTCTCCGCCTGCGCTACGAACCGGCACGCGCCGCCGCCGCTGAATGAGAAGCTCGCGCCTGCGCTGCAGAACTATCTCGATTACAACAAGCTCGCACCGGCGGATTATGTGTTGAGCAAGTTCGCGGATCACGATGTTGTCATTCTCGGCGAGTTCCACCGCATCAAGCAGAACCTCGAGCTTTATCACGAGCTGATCCCCAAATGCTACATGAACGGCGTGCGCGTCTTCGCCACCGAGTTCGCGCGCCGCGAGGACCAGCCGCTGATTGACCGCTTGTTAAGCGGCGCTGCTTATGATGAAGCATTGGCAAGGGAAATCACCTTCAACCAGTTGCCGTTCTGGGGCTTTCAGGAATACGTTGATATTTTCAAAGTCGCGTGGCAATTCAATCAGACCTTGCCCGACAGCGCACCGAGATTTCGTATTGTCGGCGTGAACGACTCGCCCGATTGGAGCTTCATCCAAAAGGAGGAAGATCGCGACAACTCCGAGATCAAGCGCAAGGTCTGGCGCGGCGGCGGCGAGCACCTGTGGGCGCAAACGGTCGTGGATGCCACTTTGCGCGGAGACAAAGTGCTGGTCCATTGCGGTATTCACCACGGTTTTTCGAGCTACAAACAGCCCATCGTTATAGACGGCGAATTTGTGCGCTTCGAAACGGGCCGTATGGGCAACTTTCTTAAGAACACGCTCGGCGACCGCGTGATGACGATTTATCTGCACGCCATCTGGCCGCCGCGCGACGGCTACGGCGGAATTTTCGTCTATCCCGCGAACGGGCAAATTGACGCGCTATTCGCTAAACTCGGCCCATCGTACTATCCCGTCGGTTTCGATTTGAAAGACACGCCGTTCGGGCAACTTCCCGGCGAAACGTCTGTTTACGCGCAGGGCTACCCGGGCTTCACCTTGGCCGAATTTGCCGACGGCTACATCTTCCAATGCCCGATCGGTCAATACAAAGGCGTGACGCCGATTGAGAATTTTATCAACGGCACGAATTACGAAACGGCCAAACGCCAATCGCCCAACCCCAGCCTGCGCAAGATGACCATTGATGAACTGAACAAAGTCATCCAGCAAGACGCCAAAATGGTCTGGTGGCTGGGCAGATACGATTGATTCGGCATTCCCCCCGGTCCTCCGGGGGTTAGGGGGGGTCAAACAGTTGGGCCCAACAAGAAAGCCGAGGCAAACACCTCGGCTTCTGTTTCCGCGCCGGTAACTTTTTCGATTACGTCCCGTCTAAGCCAATAGGTGAGGTCCCGCAACCCAATCCGAGGTGCCCGATGAAACTTTTGACTTTGTTATGTTTACTGGCTTTGCTTGCCCAGGCGGAGGCGCAGTACTCGCCCAGGCTGTATGTCGTTCCGGAGGCGGAGACCAAGCTGCGCGCCGACCTCGCGAATGCCCCGGATGACATTAAGCGCAAGGAAATCGCGATCGTCGCACTGGAGAAATTCCCGGACGACGTGAGCATCGGCCGCATCGCGCAGGATGCGTTGACTCCGTTGCTTGACAACCCGGTCAAGTTCTTTTCAGATTTTGCCAACTCTCACAACAGCAATGCCGCTCACTATTTGTACGCTCGCGCCGCCAATGATGGAGCCATCTCGAATCGCGTCGCCGATCAGATTCTCGCCGGCAATCCCAATGACTACTGGGGATTGCGTCTCAAAGGCGTCGCCATTGGTGCGGGTGGCCCGGATTCTCTGCCGCGCGTGATTGAGCTCATGGAGCGCGCCATAAAATCCAATCCGGAGCGACCCGACACCTATCTCTACACGGGCTTCTATTACAAGCAGCTCGGACAAGACGACAAGGCCATCAAGGCCTTCGAGGCCGGCGCGGTTTGCGACCCTGCCGACAAGATCATCCGCGACTTTCGTCTGACGCACTATGCCACGCACAAGATGCCTGATGAGTATTTTGCGCTGGTGCCGCAAGCCTTGCCGACCGCACCGCTCGAACTGGATGTGACGCTTGCCAAGGACGGCAGCAAGCTCTCCAAAGATGTCTTCCGGGGCCACTACTCGGTCATCGAGTGCTGGACTTACCTTTGACAGACCTGCGTGCAGCGGTCGCTGCCTCTTATGAACCAATTGTCATACGAAAACAATCTTCCCTTTCCGCTCTATTGCTTCCACACCGGCGGTGAACTTGAAGGTGCGCGCGCGCTTCTCGACAGCACCGACGCCAACGGTCGCGAATGGAATCTCAACTTCGTCTGGAGCACGAGTCGTTTCTCCGAGCAATTCGGCGGCATCTCCGAGCACCCGCGCTATTACCTGATCAACCCCGAAGGCGAGCCTTGTGCGGTCTTCAACAATCATCCCGAGAACACTCTCGAGACTCTGGTCTGGCTGAAAGAGCAGGTCGAAGCGCGAAGACGCCCGTAAATGTAGGGGCGGATGGCAATCCGCCCGCCTTCGACAAATGTACTTAGGTCGAGCCTCCGGCTCGACCACAAGGAAGCCGAGGCTCATCACCTCGGCTTTTGCATCACGCGCCAGCGGCAATGGGTCCGGCGTCCACGCTGGTGCAACCTTTCCCCTCGACGCAGGTTCCTTCTCATGAACCCCCACTGTGGAGCCTCGATGAACGTGACCCCTTTTGAAGAGATTTACGACCGCCATTACGACGATGTCTGGCGCTATCTTCTGCACACTACAGGAGATACAGCGGCAGCGTTGGAGCTGACCGCCGAGACGATGAGCCGCGCCTGCCGGGCTTGGCCGCGCTTTCGGGAGCAGGTTCCGGCCAGGATCTGGCTGATTCGCATCGCCGTGAATGAGTGGCGGCGCGAACTCCGGCGGCGGCAGATCACTCGGGTCATCCCCTTTCCCAAGCACTGGTGGCGGGAAACCGGCGAAATTGAGTGCGACCACGGTGAAGTCGAAGCCGTAAATTTCCAAATCGAGCGCAACGAAGGCTATCAACTCTTACAAAAGGCGTTGCGCAAGCTGCCCGAGCGCTATCGCGCACCGTTGATCCTAAGGTACTTTGAGTATATGTCCATAGAGGAGACTGCCGCCATCCTCGGGCGGCCGGTCGGCACGGTGAAGTCCCTGATTCACCGTGGCATCGCACAACTTCGCGCGGATCAGGGCCTGCGCGAAGACTTCAGCGAATTCAGCATCGAGGCAGGTCAGGTAACCATGGAGAACCGTTAATGGAAAACTGGGAACAGAAGCTGAATCATGTTGATGCGCCCGACTCGTCGGTCCCGTCGCATCGTCAGGCCCTGCGCAACAAGTTGCATTCGACCAAGCCGCGTGCCCGCATGCGCGCATCCGTACTCGCCGCCACGCTCGTCTTTGTCGTGGGTTTGACGGGTTTGACCGTCGCCAATCCCAATTGGGTGAACGATGTCGTGCGCGTCGTCCGGCATGAGGCCTTCTTCACGTCCGCGGACGGCAAGCAGGAGTATCATATTCAGACGATGGAGATCGAAGGCCCGGCCGATTCCGTTGCCGCGCACATGCAGCGGATGGGAACCGAATGCGGCAATGGCGAGTGGACTTTTGATCCGGCCGATCCGGCCAATGCCGAATTGCTGAAGAAAGATGGCGCAAAGAAGATGGTGTTCGTCGAAGCCGATGTGACAGACAAAGGCGACGGCTCGGGCCCGATGGAAAAGACGATGGTTATTGAAAGCCGGGATGGCGGCAAGACTTTCACGGTGAATGGTGAGAAGACCATTACAGCCGAAGAACTAAAGGCAATGCATGCTGAGCACGGCCAGGTCGAACGCATCATTGAAGGCACGGATACCGAAGCGCCGACTTTCGAAGCAGCGCCGCAACTGGTCGGCAACTTCGAGCTAAAGCAGAACTACCCGAATCCGTTCAACCCCACGACGCAGATTCCGTTCGAGTTGAAGGAGGGCGCGGAAGTTTCGCTGAAGGTCTTCGATCTGACGGGCCGCGAAGTGGCCACACTCGTCAACGGTTATCAGTCCGCCGGTTCGCATACGGTCAGTTTCGACGGCTCAAACCTCGCCACCGGCACCTATCTCTATCTAATGAAGGTCGGCGACAACCAATTCAGCCGCACGATGATCCTGATGAAGTAGCCAGCGTGGACGCTGGACCATTGCGCTTGCGCGGCGGCTCGAAGGGGTCGCCGCGTTTTTTATGTAGGGGCGGATGCCAATCCGCCCGCGTTTGACGCGATACCGATAGCTCGAGCTTCCGGCTCGACAACAAAAAGCCGAGGTGATGAGCCTCGGCTTTCTTGTTGTCTCCTATAGGGTCGCTTACTCGCCTATGGCCCGGATACGATAGAAACGAATCTCCGCCGTGGCGTTTGCGTCCATGAATACGGTCGTGTCGGGCGGCGTTGGAACTCCGATTGAATCCCACACGGCACTGTTGAGGCTCGGTGCGCGGTAGATCACATAGCGTGCGATGCTGATGGAGTTCCCGGCTTCATCTTGCTCAACGGGGTTCCATTGCAGACGGATGGTGTTCGGGACATCCGCGCAGCGAATGACCAACTGTCCCGGCGGATTCGGTCGCACTTGGCAGGCACACGCGGACACATCATAGGTGCTTAAAGCCGTTCCTTCCGCGACAACGGCCTTGCAGCCGTCAACCGCGACACTCCACGACGTTCCCGGTCCATCATAAAAGCCAACCTCGAATGGTGCTGACGGCATTGAAATGTCAATCACCCGCAACCCTCCCGAACCGTCGGTGACGAAGGCAAAGTCATCCCAGACCTTCACGCTCAGCGCGGTCTGCGCGGTGTTCAGAGTAGCGGTCAGCGTCGGCACCGCGGGATTGGTGACGTTGATGACTTGCAGTCCGGCTGCTTCATCGGCAACATACGCGTAGTTTCCTGCCACCGCCACTCCATACGCGACGCCCGGCGTGTTGTAGGTTCCCGTCTGCGTTGGCGCGGCAGGATTGGTGACGTTGAATATCCTGAGTCCCCCGGTGCCGTCCGCCAAATAGACAAGATTCCCGACGATCACCACGTCAGAGGCTTCGCCCGCCGTGTCAAAGAATCCCGTTTGCGTCGGTGCGGCGGGATTGGTGATATTCAGAATTCTCAATCCGCGGTCCAAGTCGGCGACATACGCGTAACTCCCGGCCACGACGACGCCCCACGCGAAGCCGGGTGTGTTATAGGTCCCAGTCAGAACGGGTGCTGCCGGATTCGATATGTCAAGAATCTGAACGCCACTCGATCCATCGCCGGCGTACGCGTAGTTGCCGGCCACCGTCATACCCCACATCCAACCCGGCGTCACCACGGATCCGACTTCGACGGGCTGCGCGGGGTTCGCAAGATTGATAATCCGCAGCCCGTAGTCTCCCGCCGCCACATAGGCGAAGGAGTCGCGCACGCTCACGGCGTAGCATTCATTCCAAGTTGCCGTAAACCTGCTCAATCGGCTTACATTCAAACTGTCTGCTACGGACGGCGCCGCGAACAGCAGTAACTGTCCGACCACTGATAAATACAAGAAGATTCGCATGAATATACCCGGACATTATATAACCAAACTCGATGCACAAGAATTTACCCGTCTCCTCGCATAGAAGCAAATCTGACCCGGAATAACACATCGGCGCTCGGCGAAAAATGCGAAAAGCCGAGGCAACTGCCCCGGCTTTTTCGCGTCTCTGCAACAACTGGACGCCAATCGCTCCTATTCGGAATCTACGATACCTAAGCGATAAAGCACGTTGCCCGAACCTCCGACCCAACCATCACCCGTCGGTTCGATCAGGAGGGTGTTGAAGTAGTGTTCTGATCCAACGTTGTAGTAGACCCATGTATCGCCGCCGTCAATGCTGTGCAGCAGCCGCGAGTCACCGGTCGCCACCAGAAGTTCGAGTGCTGACCGCGAACGCACGGAGCTTAGCGCCGGAGCGTTGTCAAGGTCCAGGACTCGCCACGTTTCCCCGCGATCCTCAGACTTGACCACCTGGCCTTCCAAGGCCACAGCATAATATGTTTGCCCGTCTGCGGAGTGAACATCAACCAGTGTCGCAAAGAGATGAGAGTTCCTTACGGCCCACGTTTCACCACCGTCTTCGGAGATCGCAATGAATCCGTTGTTACCCACAGCGCAGGCGCGTTGGCTGTCGTGGAAGAACAGCCGATTCACGATAGCGGTGTCCATGCCTGCCACGGTGTCCCATGATGCGCCGGCGTTGGCCGTGTGCCACAACATATTGCTGGCGGCCATGGCCGTCATACTGTCAAATCCATGGATCGCGCGGACCTCAATCGTATTGACACTGGGGATCGAACTCCAAGTGACGCCGCCGTTCGTTGTGCGTCGAATCACGCCGTTGCCTCCGCATATCCAACCTACCTGCTGATCCACGAAATGCACGTCGTTGAGTCCCCGCGTTGTGCCGCTGTTTCGATCACTCCACTCACCGGTTGCGGCAAAGCGCTGATTGATGGACCCGCCTGAACCCACAGCGAACAGGTCAACTCCGTTGGTAGCAGTAGCGCGAACGGTGAATAGCGAAGCCGGACCATCAATGGTCCAGCCATAAGTCTGAAGTGTGAAAGAGGACGGGCTTTCGCCGTAGGCAAGCGGTGATCCGGTGGTTTGTATGCGAACGCGGCAATGACGTGTCAGTGGAGCGTCCCCGGTCCAGAAGAACTCGCCTTCATTGATCGTACTCTCTATGATGGTGAACGGCCACGTATCGCCATCATTCCGGCTGTAAAGGATTTTCACACTGCCCACGACGTTTGCCGATGTCCACGTGATGCGCAGAGGATGACCGCGCCACGCCGTGACCGTGGAGTCCGGGCCGGTCACCACAATGCTCGCTTCGTCTGACGGTTCCGTCGGTGAAGGGGAGTAGGTACACTCGCATGTTTTGTCACAGCCCCACGTAAGCAAGCCACAGTACAGGATGGCAATCATCAGTAGTCGGCGCATGAGTAGCGCCTTCGTTGCCCTTCGGATCTTGCTAGATGGGTTCATTTCGATCACCTTTTTCGATATAGTACGTGCTTTAATTTAGTGACCATTCACAACAGTTACAAGTTCTGCCGAATTGCCGGCTCTTTGCTCATGCCAACCTCTCCTGCAAACGCGCGACTCAACTGTCCAGACAAAATACGAGCAGCCGAGGCTTACCACCTCGGCTGCTTTCTGGTTCGCACGCTTACAGTCTGCTCAATTCAGATCAAACAACAGCCATTCCGCGCCGCCTGTTCCACCCGTAAACGCCAGCGTTGTTTCCCCCGACACCGCCGCGCCGTCGCCAGCGGCGAGCGTCAGCCCATTGAGCGTCAACATCCCTTTTGTGACCTGTACCCAGGCGTAGCGCTGCGGTGCAATCGCATACTCCAGCGACGTTCCCGTATCGAGTTTCCCTAAATGCAAACTCGCATCCTGATGCATCTGCATCGAGCCGTCCCGGCCGTCAGCGGAGACGATCAGGTTCAGCTTGTTTGCCGAGTCGCCATTCAGCGCTGGCCGCTGGTCGTAGCCCGGCGTGTGTCCGCGCTTGTCCGGGAAAATCCAAATCTGGTAGAGGTGCGTCCGCGAGTCCGAGTCGTTCTTCTCAGCATGCAGGATACCTGTTCCGGCGTGCATCATCTGAAACTCTCCGGCCCGGATCGCCCCCTTGTTGCCGAGGCTGTCCTGATGCGTCAGCTCGCCCTCCATGACATAGGTGATAATCTCCATATTATCATGCGGATGCATTCCAAACCCCGCTCTCGGTCCGACTTTGTCGTCGTTGATGACCCGTAGGCTGCGGAAGTGTACACGCTCGGGGTCCCGGTAGTCGGCGAAACTGAAAGTAAAGTAAGTCTCTAACCAGCCGTGGTTTGCGTATCCCCGGTCGCCTGCCTTGCGTACTTTGATCATGGCTCCCACTCCCAATTTTCGTTTTGCTTCAATATGAATTAGCTTCATATCAAAACAACTATGTTTCCCAGTCCAAAGTTCCCGAACAAAGAAGCCGACCCTCCCGGATCGGCTTCGACAAAGGGTACGACAGTTTCCCCTACGGACGTCCCGCCACCTCGGACAGCACTCGTTGCAAGGCCAAAGACAAGTCGCCCGCCGAAACCGGCTTGAGCAGCACCTCATTGACATTCGTGAACCGCTTGTCGCCATCGGCAGCGATCTGACTGTAACCGGTCAGCATCACAATCGGAATTCCCTGACGAATCCGCCGCAGCTCTTCGGCCAGCACGTGCCCCGGCAGTTCGGGCATCGTCTGATCGGTCACCACGGCATCAAACTGCTCCGGCGACGCTGCAAACAGGCGCAGCGCCTCGACCGGACTGGTCATCGCCTTTACGGAGTATCCCAGGCGTTCGAGCATCCGCGCCGTGACCTGCGCCACCATCGGCTCATCGTCTACGACCAGCAGTCGTCCGCACCCCGCAACGACGGGCCGAGCTGTCGGCTTTGCATCGGCGGCCGGTTCCTCGTCAATCGCGGGCAGATACACGTGGAAACTCGACCCTCGTCCGGGCTGACTTTCGACCAGAATCTCGCCGCCTAATCCTTGCACGATGCCGTGCGTGACGGCCAATCCCATTCCTGTGCCCTTGCCGACCTCTTTCGTGGTGAAGAACGGTTCGAAGATCCGGTGCAAGAGCTTGCGATCAATGCCGCTGCCGGTGTCGCGCACCGTCAGGCAGATATGCGGACCCTGCCGCAGCACGGACGACCGCAAGGCCAGATCCACGCCGACATTCACATTCCGCAACTCCACCTCGATCAATCCCGTAGCCTGTTCCAGCGACTGAAACGCGTTCGTGCACAGATTCAGGATCACCTGATGCACCTGTGTCGGCTCGGCCATTACGACGTGCGAGCCGCTGGACAAATTCGTCTGTAGAATTACCGTGGACGGCAGCGATGCCCGCATCAATTCGAGCGCCTCTTTGACAACCGACTCCATCCGTACGGGCCGCAGCTCCTGATCCACCTGCCGGCTGAATGTCAGAATCTGCCGCACCAGATCACGCGCCCGCCGCGCTGCGGCGATAATCTGTTCGGTCGCGTCGCGGATGCCCGCTTCATCGTCGGTCGCGTCGGCGATCATCTCCGCGTAACCCAAAATCGGCGCCAGCATGTTATTGAAGTCGTGCGCGATGCCGCCCGCCAGCGTGCCGATCGTGTCCATCTTCTGCGCCTGCCGCAATTGCCCTTCGAGCTTGGCCTTCTCGTCCTCGGCACGCTTGCGGTCCGTCATGTCCTGCACCGAAACAAAAACCTTGGACCACGTCTCGCGATGCCCCGGCGCCACGGAAAGATTGATCACAACATGGAGCGTCTGTCCGTCAAACGTTGTCAGTGTCGCTTCGGCTTCGAGCGCGGACCGGCCACCGCATAGTCCAGACAGCTCCTCGACAAACAGATTCGCCGCACTCCCCCGCAGCGCTTCGTTGTAGTGGTCACGGAAATGCTGCTTGCTGCGCGCGCGAAACAGCCGCGTTGTCGCTAAGTTCACGTCAATGATCCGCACGAGCGACATGCAGTGCGTCAGCGCTTCGGGGAATTCCGCGAAGTACTTTTTGAGGTCGGCGATGCCCTGCCCCGCCAGCTTCTCCACGTAGCGTTTGACGTCCGAATAGTCCTCTTCACGCAGCGACACCGGCGAATTGTCAAACAAAGTGCGATAGCGCGCCTCTTCGGCGAGCTTACGCTCGGTAATATCACGGATAAACGCGCTATAGACCGGCGCCTCGCCGCCGCTCAGCACCGATACCGCGAGTTCCATCGGAAACTGGTGACCGTCTCGGTGACGACCGACCATTTCGAGCGTATACACCGCGTCGCCCTCGTGCTGCGCGCGCTCTTGCAAATACTGGCTCAATTGATCGTGCCCGCCCGCTGCGATCAGCGAAGCCAAGTTCAGCCGATCCGTCGCGAAGCCGGCCTCGTAGCCGAACGTGATCTCGGCGCGCGGGTTCCAATCCAGAATGTGCCACGACCGGTCAAACGCGATCACGGCGTCCAGCGCCGTGTCAATGATCAAACGGGTCTGCCGCTGCAGCTTGCGCAGCTCGCCTTCCGTCTGGCGGTGCTCCGCGATTTCAGCTTGCAGCCGCGCGTTGCTTTGCTGTAGATCCTGCGTGCGCTCTTGCACGCGCTGCTGCAGGATGATATTCGATTCAAACAGGGAAAACGCGTTGCCCGCCGAGTCCGTACTCCGCTCGACGCGGCTCATCAGCGCGCGGTTGATCTTCTCAAGGGCGCCGAGTTCCGCTTCCAATTCGGCGATTCGTGCCTGCCAAGTTGCTTCCGCCGACACTACTCGCCTCCGATGGCCACGCCGGTGAAGGTCTGGTTCACGTGCACCGAATTGATCTGCTCGCCGTAAGTATGAAAGCCGATTACGTTGTGGTGTTTCATGATCCGGCCCATGGATTCCTTAATGTCCTTCTCCAGCACTTCAATTTTGCGGAAGAAGCACTCGCAGCCGATAATCACCTGCGGATGCATCCGTCGTTGCAGCGCCTCAAGCGAGTCGCGCAGGTTCTCGACCATGTCCACACCCTCGGCAATCGTCAGCACAAGTCCCTCGTCAATCGCGCAGGCGAATTTGAGCGTCCCGTCGTCGAGCATCTGCATCACAGACCGCACGTAGTACTCGCCGCCGAGCTTCAGCATCACCGGATGCATCGCGAAGATTTCACTCGTCAGGTTATTTTTGTCAAGTCCCAGACAGCGCGCGTATTCTTGTGCCGCCGGTTTGCCGTTGATCTCCAGGACCAGCCGCTCCTCGGGCCGCGCTTGCGTAATCACGAGCTTCGTGTTACTCGGAATGAAATGCTGGGTACGAAAGATCTCAAACGGCAGCGTCGTCGCAAACACGGAAAACGTCGCGGCCTTGGTGTGGAATTCGCCTTTGTAATAGACGTACGTGCTCTTGAAACTGTCGCCGCCCGCTGCCGATCCGCCGACAATCGGGACATTACCCAGCGCGTGATAAAGCTGGCCGATGACTTGCTCTTCCTTGGCGGTCAAACCATCAATTAACAGGAATCCGAACGGCATCGCGCCCGGCAGCTCGACCCGCGCATCGCCGATCTCCGTAGCGACATCGCTCGCGAGCGCTTCAATTGTCTGCGATTCGCACTCTTCTACATTTGGAATGAAATTGGGGTAGACCCGCAGTAGCTTGCTCTCGATTGAGAACGCCGTGATGCTGTGATCACGATAGCCCGCCGGCCCGATCTCGCCCGCTGTCGTGCACCCGACCAGCGGACAGGTGAATGTCTCACACAGCGCCGCTGCCAACTCCTTAAGATCGTAGTCAATAGAACAGAAGAACACCACGGCCGCCATGTTGGGGCAACTCAACGCTTGCGCCAGTTCGGCAACCGCAGCGCGCGGGTCAGACTCCAGGGTCTGCGCGGTATGAACTTTAATGGATTTCGCCTCTTGCATCAGCGATTTTCTCCTCTGGTCGAATGTGAACGTTTTCTTGTGAGGAAATTCTGCGCAATAAACGCGCCATGCCGCAGCAGAATCTGCGAGATTACTCCTGTTATTGTTGACGCATTACATGAGCTTTCGACCTACGGCACGGACAAAAAAACTGGCAGCCGATGGGCCGCCAGTTGATGATGTTGTGTTGTACGCGCTGGTGCGCCGTTGTTATCGGCTGGCGCGTTGGGTAAGCGCGAATCCCTGCGAGCTCATCCAATTGCCGAACACGCGATAGAATTCGTCCGTTCGTTGACTGCTCGGCTTGTCGCGCACCGCTTCAATGGCCGTGATGCTGTCTTCCGCGCGCGTAACATTCCCGGCCGCGAAATACTGTGACCGCTGCCGGAAATCCGAGTCCGCCAACAGAATCCCATGCGCGCCCTGCGTCAGGAATATCTTGAGCTGATGCGACACTTCCGAGAACTGCACAAAGATGTTCCACCCGCTGTAACTCGTCACCCCGCACAGGTCGCTGTCTTTCGTTCCCAAATACGCCCGCAGCACGGGTGAGAACGCAGCGTTCTGCGTCTTCAGCCACCCGACCAAGCCAGCTAACTCGGTTTTTGAAATCGGTGGCTCGCCGTCGGCGATACCTGTCGAACCTGTACCGCCCGACCCGACGCTTGAACTGTAATCACCTTCCGCCGCCCGGCCGACCCCCTCTGGTCCGCTGCCCCTGCCTACGCCGTACGCAGCCGAGCCCGAGCCTTCGCCGCCGCCGCCCACACCGCTTCCGGGCGGTGGCCCGCTGCCGCCGCGACCCGCTCCGATGACGCCCATCTCATCTCCGAAACTGCCCTTGAGCGCCGTCCCCGGCGGCCCACCCGGCACACCGCGCGTCGGCAGCATCGAGGGTTCGAGCGTCTCGGGTCCGCCATAGGTCTTGGGGCCTTCTCGCGCTCCTCCGGCAAAGCCCGGCTCATTGACCTCGACAAACAGGTCTTCGGTCGCCGACGCGACGGGCTTGACAAACATATTGGGAAAGTCCGGCCGCGGACTTTTCGGCACCGGTTCGGTATTGATCGCCTGATTGTCAGACTGCGGCAGGTCCAGCGAGGCCACCGGCTGCATCCGCATCGTGATGGACGGCTTCGCGATCTGTCCGGGCGATCCACCGCCTTTCGACCCCCGCAACCCTCGCGAGGCCGGCGCCGGTTCCAGCCGCTTCAATTCCGGCTTAGGCGGCACAACCCTTGGCGAAAGGTGCAGCGCGATCATCTTCTCTTGCGGCACCTTTTCGGGTTTTCGATCAAACAGCGACGACCACGCATAATACAGCGAAGGTCCGCCGATGACGTGGACGGCAATGCTGATCGCCAGTCCGATCATCAAATTGCGCCCGAGGAAGCGCTTCAGCGCCAGCGAGCCCAAGTGACGATTCATTACATCCGTTTCAACCAAGTTCATCATATATCAGCTAATCCTGCTTATCCATGCCTGAAGATAAGGAACTAAGTTCGAATTGTCGAGCATTTTCGGTGGAATAACAAGCAATTTCGAGTCCTGTTCCGGAAAACGGCGGCCAAGGCCGCCGCTTTTGTGTTTGAATTTCACAACATGGTTCGCTGGGCTTATCCCAGATAGCTCCGCAGCGCGTTCGAGCGCGATGCGTGCCGCAGTCGGCGGAGCGCCTTCTCCTTGATCTGGCGTACGCGTTCACGAGTCAGCTTGAACAATTCGCCAATCTCCTCGAGCGTAAGCGGATGCTCACGGTCGAGTCCGAAATAGAGCCGAATCACCTCGGCCTCACGCGGCGTCAAGGACGATAGCGCCCGTTCAATGTCCTGCCTGAGCGATTCTTTCATCAACGTCGCGTCCGGCGGCGGCTGCGTATCGTTGTGAACGATATCCAGCAAGCGGTTGTCTTCACCTTGCGCGAAGGGCGCGTCAATGGAAAGATGCCGCCCCGACATGCGCAGCGTGTCCGTCACCTCAAATGCCGAAATGTCCAGCGCGTCAGCGATTTCTGATGCGGTCGGTTCGCGCTCATATTCCTGTTCCAGCGACGAGAAGGTCTTGCCGATCTTGTTCAGTGCGCCGACGCGGTTCAGCGGCAAGCGCACGACGCGCGACTGTTCGGCCAGCGCCTGCAGGATGCTCTGGCGGATCCACCACACCGCGTAGGAAATGAACTTATAGCCGCGCGTCTCGTCAAACCGCTTGGCCGCCTTGATCAGGCCCAGATTCCCCTCGTTGATCAGGTCGCCCAGCGACAGCCCCTGATTCTGGTACTGCTTGGCCACCGAAACCACAAATCGGAGGTTGGCCTTGGTCAGCTTCTCGAGGGCAATCTGATCGCCCTTGCGAATGCGCTTTGCGAGCTTTATCTCCTCATCCGGGGTCAGCAGCGGGACTTCGCCGATTTCCTGGAGGTATCGTTCAAGACTTTGATTGGCTCGAATATTCATGTAAATACTGGATAAGTGGGGGGTTGAGGGAGATAATGGAGGTGGGGACGGGTTAACCCATTACTCCATGAACGCTCCCTGTCAAGCAGAAGTTCCCGAGGGGGAGCGCAGAGTAACGATTTCCTCTCAAACCCGCAAGCGCACAATATTGCCTATTGAATAAGACCGGTCGAACTTCTATATTGTGTCTGTTTGCGTCTCTTTTCACAAAGTAAGCTGGGATTCATCATGTTGAAGCTCTATTCTCTACGATTCCCTGCGATTGTGCTGACCCTCGGCCTTGTCATGGCGCTCTTCGTGGCCTGTGACAGCGACGACGACGGCGACTCGCAGCCGACCACGGGAACCCTCAACGGGACCGTTATTTTCCACGGCGACTGGCCGGATTCCGGCACGGTGCAAGTCTCGCTCTTCGAGAACTGGAACAACGAAGGCACTGGCTGCTGGTGGTGCGCGATGTCCGCTGGCGGACCGCCCTCCTACTACACGCCCTCTTCGCATTTCCAGGACCCGGACCCGACCAACACCAGCGCGGCCGACACGCTGACCTTTGCCTTGACCGGTATTACGCTTGGCAGCTATGATGTTGCCGTGGCGGGCTGGCGCGTGCCGGCAGCATCGCAAACCGGCAATGTCGAGTGTGATGAACCCGTGATCGGCATGTACGGCGCGGTCGCCGGTACGAATGACACGATTCCCGACGCGATCACCTTCTCGAGCAACGCCGCCACTCAGGCTGTCGAAATGCACGTCTGGTTCCAGCGTACGCTCCCGGTTGCCGGCTGCAACGATCTGGGCCGCATTGACGGCTCGATCAACTTCACGGGCACTTGGCCCACGGGCGGCTCCGGCGGCATCGCCGCGATCATCACGACCATGCCCTACACGGTATGGGAGCCGGGTGGTATCGCAGGCTATCGCGGTCGTTCGGCCATCACGGATCAGAACAACCCGACCTTCAGCTTTTCGCAGCCGTACGGCAGCTACTACGTCTCGTTCTGGACCAACGAGCAGCCGCCTAACAACAGGTATCTCGGCGCCTACGGAGTCTTCACCAATGTCTCGCCGATTGGCCCCCAGGATGCCGCCAGCGATATGATCACGCTTTCCGCCGACGCTCCGCTGGCCTCACTGCCCGCGATGAACCTCGCCGCGCCCGCGCCGCACTATGTGTCCGGCACGGTCACGTTTACCGGTGAGCGTCCCGCTGTCGGCCTGGCCGTCGTGCTGAGCCCGACGCCTGTGCTGATGGGACCGCCGGCTGGCTGGTACGCGCTCGACCCGACCGAAACCGTCTATGCCCTGACCGGGATGGCCGACGGTACGTTCTATGTTCTGCTCTACGACAACATCACCAACGGCAGCGCGACCCTGCACGGCAGCTACGATGCAGACGAGAATGGTCAAGCGGACCCGCTGGTCTTCGACGGCACGACGCTCGGCCATCTGAATATCAATCTCAGCAACTGAGTTTCGATTTTCACCGCGATTTGTTATCTTCAAGAGCCGTCCGTGACGGCTCTTGTTGTCAACGACCATCTCCGACAAAGCGCTTTCTCATTCTACGGCCCGTTGGGGGCTGAAGAAGCGCGCTAAACGTCTCAGGGGGGATGTTTGACTGTCGTTCAATATGACGACATGAACGTAAATTACCGCGGCGGGAAGACTCCCGCCGCACGATATCTCATATGCAGCGATACATTTATCTATTCTTTCTTGCCGTAACTCTGGTATCGTCTTCCGCCTTCGCCGCCACCGTGCTGCGTGGTACGATCGTGGACAACCACACCGGCGAGGGTTTGCTCGGTGTGAATATTCAGCTTGTCGGCACGTTGCGCGGCACTTCGACCGATGAAGCCGGTCAGTTCCATCTGCACATCCCGGCCGCCGGGCGGCACACTCTGCGGGTTTCGAGTATTGGCTATCGCACGCTCGAACACGAATTCACGATCGCCGCGGACGACACGCAGCGCGTTACGCTCAGCCTCGATCAAGATCCGCTCCAAGCTGATGAAGTCGTGATCACGGCGCAAGCCCGCGAGACGACCGCCCGGCTCTCGACGACGCGCGTTGAAGTCGTGCGTTCCACCGAAGTGCAGGCGCGTGCGCCGAGTTCACTCGACCGCGTGCTCGACGCCGTCCCCGGAGTGGACGTGCACCGCACCGGCGGGGCCATCGTTTCGAACGTCTCGATCCGCGGCTCATCCGACAAGCTCGGCGGCGGCGTGGGCAATCGCACGCTCCTGCTGGTGGACGGCCGGCCCGCCGTGATCTCCGACACCGATGGCGCGAGCTGGTCGCTCTATCCCGAAGATGTCATCGGCCGAGTCGAAGTGGTCAAGGGCGCCTACAGCGCGCTCTATGGCTCAAACGCCATGGGCGGCGTGGTCAATGTCATCACGCATTCGCCCTCACACCGTGAGTACACGCGTATCCGCGCCGGGTACGGGATCTACGAACGCCCGCCGGTTTGGGCGCGCTACACCGAGCGTCTGACTACGCGCAGCGATCTCTCATTCAGCCACTCCAATTCCGTCGGTCGTCTGGGCTACTTCTCGAACTTCACCCGCCGCAATTCAGAAGGCTGGCGGCAGACGTCGGCGCTTGAAAACCTCACGGCGTTCACGAAGCTCGTCTACGACTACACGCCCGAGCGCAACCTGACGCTCTCGACGATTTTCTTGAGCGGCGAGAACGACTATCCGCATCCGTGGGAGAGCCTCGCCGAGCCGCTGCGCGTGCGCGACATCTACAGCAACGACTTACAGCGCAAGCAGACGTTCTCGACCGATCTGGTCTATCGCCGCATCGAATCGCCGCGCTCGAACTATACGCTGCGGCTGTTCTACAACCGCGATCTCACACGTTCGCTGTTCAATCCCTCCAGCGATCCGCGCGACGGCGACACGCCGCTCGACTTTCAGACGCGTTCACTCTCACAGAAGCTCGGTGTACTCGAGCAGTCCACGCGCATTTTGCCCGGCGGGCATACGCTCGTATTCGGCTTTGACGCGACGTGGGATTTTGTGGATGGAGCGCCCGTGTCATATCTTTATGGCAAGCAGCAGGCCTCATCGCTGGCGGGTTTTGCGCAGGACGATTGGACCGTGCATCCGCGGATGCATCTGACCGCCGGAGGGCGTCTTGACCACCGGCATCTGGTGGGCGGCCGCACCACCAAGCAGCTCTCGCCCAAGGCTGGCATGTCTTACGAGGCCTTGCAGAATCTCGTGTTGCGCGGCTCGGTCGGTCATGCATTCCGCAATCCTTCGATTGCCGAGATGTTCTTGAAGCGCGTCGGCACGCAGGACTACGAGTTTGAACCGAACCCTGATCTCGATCCCGAGACCGTGGATTTCGGCGAGATTGGCGTCAACTACCGGTTGAACGATCACGCCGTGATTGACGCGGCTGGATTCTACTACAATTACAAAGACATCATTCGTTGGCAGGTGTTGGCGGGCGGCACGTTCAAGACAGAGAATCTAGCCGATGCGCAGATTCAGGGCGGCGAATTCAGCCTGCGCAGCGCCTGGCCGCGCAATGTGAACACGGTGTTCAGCGCGACCTATCTGAACACCGACATCAACGATCAGGGGCCGCTGACCTACGTTCCCGAATGGCGCTTCTTCGTCGGTGCGGAATACACGCACCGCCGCACGACTTACGGCGTTGAAGCGCGCCATGTCACGAAGACGGACACGGTGGTGTTCTATCAGAATGACGCACCCGACGCCTACACACTCGTTGCGGCGCGCATGGCGTTTCAATTCCGCCAGAGCACGCGTCTGAGTTTGCACGTCGAGAACCTGCTCAATGACGCCTACGAGGAGATGGAGCGCTACCGCATGCCCCCGCGCACGTTTCGCGTCGAGCTGCTCTACGACTTCGACATCTCCCGCAAGGACGACTGATTGCGCGTGACGCGCCGCGTGACCTGTTATTAGTTTTGTTGTGCTTGGACGCAAAGCGGGCAGCCTTATGGGCTGCCCGCTTTGCATAGGGTGTGGTGAGTACCGCGCTACCGTTTGGCCTGCGGTTCGACTTTGACTAAGTACATGTCGCTGTCGCCTTCGCCGTAGGAAGTGGTTGTCCCCGAGAGGATGTAGCCGTATTCGGCGGCCTGCACTTCATAACAGATTTCATCGCCGGGTCCGCCGATCGCGGTGCTCCACAACAGCGTCCCCTGTTCGTCAATCTTGAACAGCAGCGCATCGCGCGCGCCCGCGCCCCACGAGCGCGTCGAACCGGCGATCACATAGCCGCCGTATTCGGCCAGCACCGAGAACGCTTGATCGTCACCGGGTCCGCCAAAGCTCTTGGTCCAGAGGGTATCGCCCAAACTGTCCGTGCGCACGATCCAGCAGTCATAGCCGCGCACGTCCTGCGGACAACCGCCCGCGGAGCCGACCAGGAGGTAGCCACCGTCTCCCGTCTGCGCCAGCGCATTGCCTTCGCAGAAGCCGCTCTGGAAGTAGACATGCTCGCGCACGACGGCGCCCTTCCAATCTACTTCCGTAAATAGCCAACCCGCTTCTTCTTCGCAGGGCCGCACGGTCTTCTTCTTGTCTTCCACCCACGGGAAGGGCGGATTCTCCTCGGGCAGCAGCGGACGCGCCGCCGCCGGAATAGTGCGCGTCAACCCCAACGCCGCAATGTGTCCGTTGCTGATTTCGATAATCGCGTTGGCCTGCTCGCCTGTGAAGTTGCGCGTCCACACGACCGTGCCGGGCTTGTTCATTTTGACGAGATGGTAGCCGCCCTGCAAGTCGAGTGCATTGCGCCCAGCGCTCACGAAGCCGCCGCCGCGCGCGTGCAGGATGTCTTCGGAAAAGTCACCGCCGCGATCCTGCGAGATGCGCGACCACTCGATGTCGCCTTCGTCATCGGTCTTGACGACATACAAGTCCGTGCCGAAGCCGCCCGCACCTCGTGTGGAGCCGGCCAGCACGAAGCCGCCGTCGTTCGTAGCCCGCACGGTGCGCGCCGCAGAAATCCCGGCACCGGGATAGAGCCGGTCAAACAGCAGATCGCCGTGGCGGCCCAACCGCTTCAGGCACATCTGGCGATTGCCCTGTTCATCAATGCAATCGCCTGCGACGGCAAAACCGTCCTCGAGCGCGATCACGGCATAGGCGCCGTCATCTTCAGGGCCGCCGAAGTGCCGTGCCCAAGCAGGTTCTGGCGCACGCTCGTTGCCCGGCATCATGGAGACCGGGAATTGTGCGAACAACGACGCCGCGCACGACAGCATGGTCATGCACAACGTCAGGTAGCGAGTAGCAGAAGAGTGTCTCACAAGAGTCGTCACATCGCTCCAAATTCCAGTCCATAGTCCGGGAGCACCTGTCCCAAGGGCAGCGGCTCACGGTGTTGCCATCTCGCCTGTGCTAACGCGATCAGCGTCGCCGTCTGGGGATGGTGCGCCCACTCATCCGGAAAGATCCGCTCGCCGAATGTGCCGATTTCGCGGGGCAGCGTAAGGCAGCCGGGGCCGCACAGCGCGCTGTCGGCGGGGATTGCGTCCTCTAAGGCAGTGGGTGCAACGACCACCCGGTGACGGGCATCGCGACCGAAACTCTCAACAAACCAGCGCTCTTTGCGCGCTTGGACCACGACCGTTACGGTGTCGTGATTCGGCAACAGGTTGTGCGCGAGCACCTCGAACGAGGGCACAGGCCACACTGGAATATCCAAACCTCGTGCCAACCCTTGCGCAAAGGCAAACCCGACCCGCAAACCCGTAAAAGAGCCCGGCCCAGCCCCTATAGCAATTGCGGCAAGCTCCGCCTGAGAGCAATTTACGTCACTCAGGAGGTCCCGGAACGCCCCAATCAGGCTGTCGCGATCAGGCAACATGACGGCGCGCTGCCGCCCGTTGCCGGCGATTCCGAGGAGCGTCTCCTTCCCGGAGCTGTCCAGAGCGAGGATCATCGGCGCGGCTCCGTGAGCAGGATTTGGCGTTCGCTCATGTTCGGGAGAATGTCAACGTGAATTCTATAGCAATTGTCCGGCAGCAGGTCGGCGACACGTTCAGGCCATTCGATGACGAACACGCCGTCGCGTTCGAAGTACTCTTCGAGTCCGAGTGCTACAAAGTCCTGAATCCCTTGCAGGCGGTAGAGGTCGGCGTGGAAGAACGGGACCCGGCCGGCGTATTCGAGGACGTAGTTGAACGTCGGCGAGACGATTTCATCCGTTACACCGAGTCCACGGCCCACGCCGCGGGCGATAACGGATTTCCCTGCTCCGAGTTCACCGCTCAGACAGACGACATCGCCCGGGCCAAGCCGCTGTGCAAGCGACTCAGCCCAGGCGAGAGTCTCTTCTACCGACCGGGTGATCAACCCTGGTAATCGTAAATCATGATGGGCGCGATTCCCAGCATGCGCAGGTAAATCGTCAGTGCGCCGCGATGGTGCCAGTGTTCGTCCACGGCGAAGAACGGGAACTGCCAAGCATCAAAGGAGGTGCCGTAGGCGTCCACTTTGCGGTTGAGCTCCGCATCGGTGACGCTTTCCCATGTTTTCATCGCTGACGCGAACATGTCATCCACGAACTTATTAAGATCGGCCTTGGTCTTGATGTCCGCTTTGGTGTCTTCGCAGAACGTGCCTTCCTTGGTCATCTTCATCATTGAATCGAGGCACCCGTACATGTGCTGCACGGTTTCGGAGAAGGTGCGCACGGCATCGGTTGGCTTGTAGTCCAATTTGTCGGCCGGAATCTGGTCAACGATGCGGCGGGTGACGCCGTGGATCATGTGGAAGTAGTCGAGGCGGGGCTGAATCATCATCTTCGACATCTGCATGGGGGGGTCCTTGTAAGTCGTGTTTCTGGGTGTTCGTGCTAACAATGGTCGGAACGGGAGTTATTTACAAACAGAAGTTTAGCATTTCTTCTTGTGCTTGCTGGTGCAAGGCTCCCGTTTGACCGCCTCGGTCAATATATGAACATTTGGGCAAGAAGTCAAGAGGAGGGGCAAATCAAAACAGCTGAATGCCGGCCAGTAGCTGGACGCCGTGCGTCTTGGCTTCGGGCGCAGGGTAGCCGGGTACGTTCTCGGCCCAGCCGCCCATGTTGGTCAGGCCGCGATTGTATTTGAGTTCGAGTGTGATGGCGCGGCTGCCGAGTTGAAAATCGAGACCGCCGCCGATGTTGAGCGAGAAGTTCACATCTTCCCATGTGCCGTTGGAGTCCCAGTATTCGTCATCAATGGCAACTCCGTCTTTGACGGTGATGCCGACTTCCGGGCCGATTTCCACGAAGGGCCGCACGGTGGGGATGGGCAGGTAATAGACTGCGAACGGCGTGAAGGTCAACTCGTCGGCGATGATGCTAACATCTTCATTGAATATTTCGAACTTGGCGCCCTTTTGCGCGTAGAGCACATCTCCGCGAATGGCGAAACCCTCGAGGATCACGAGCGGAATTTCGCCCCAAAGGCCTGCAACCAAGCCGGTGCGTGTGGTGGTTTCGGATGCGATGGGATGCACGAGCACGTCTTCTTCGACGTTGCCGAACATCAAGCCGCCTTTGACGCCGAAGCGCGGGGAAGCGAAGGCTGTTGACGTCAGCAAGCAGCAGAGCAGTAGGATGGATAGTGTTTTCATGAATAGGGAAGTTATAGTGATGCTATTGTAGCGTCCAGCTTGCTGGGCAAGAGACGGCGAATAGCTGTAGTATCATGCGCGCAACTTGGGTTGCGGGGCACCCGCGGCGGGTGCCGCCGCGAGATTGCGCTTGGATGATGCGATCCCGCTTGGGGGATTTTGCCCAGCGAGCTGGGCGCTACAGCGGAGCGGATTCCGGCGGGGAACCGCGCTGACGCGCTTAATCCCCTCCGGCGAATTCGGGTGTGTTGTTCTTCACGCGGGCGGATTGCCATCCGCCCCCACATTATTTTTTCCCCACAAAATGCACGCTGCTGCCGTAGATCATTTCCGCCGCTTCCATTAGTGTTTCGTTTAGCGTGGGGTGCGGGTGGATGGAGAGGGCGACGTCTTCGGCGGTGGCACCCATTTCGATGGCGAGGACGGCTTCGCCGATACCATCGAGAGCGCGCGGCCTGAGGCGGGCCAGGGGAATTTCAAGACTTTGACTTCACGTCCGGCGGCTTTGGCCTCGTTTTCGGTCAGCCCGGCCCAGGCGATTTCGGGATCGGTGAAGACGACCGCGGGAATTGCGCGGGGTGAGAAAATGCTCTTGTTGCCTGAGAGCGACTCGACGGCGACACGCGCTTCGGCGCTGGCTTTGTGCGCGAGCATCGGCTGTCCGGCGCAATCGCCGATGGCCCAGATATTCGGATCGTGCGTGCGGCGTGCGGCGTCTATTTCGACGAAGCCGTCTTTTCCGACTTTTACGCGCGTGTGTTCCAAGCCGAGGTTCTCGACGTTTGGCTTGCGGCCGATTGAGACGAGCACTTTGTCGAAGCGCTCTTCGGCGGTGTGTTTGCCTTCGAATTTCACAGTCACACCTGTTTTGTCGGCGGTCACGGCCGCGACTTTCGTGCTCGTGTGAATCGCTTCGAACTCTTTGGTCAAGCGCTGCACGAGATAGCGCGCGAGATCGGCGTCTGCACCGGCGAGCAGGGTGTCGAGCATTTCGACGACGACGACTTTGGAACCGAGCGCGCTATAGACCGAGCCGAGTTCGAGTCCGATGTAACCGCCGCCGATGACGAGCAGGCGATTCGGGATTTCGGGGCAAGTCGAGCGCGGCCCGCGAGTGCCAGAGGTGCGGTGAGTCGTTGGGGAAGCTGGGGATTTGCGCTGCGCGGAGCCGCTGGCCAGAATGCATTTTTGGAATTCGACGCGCTCTGTGCCGCCTTTGACCAACTCGACTTCAATGGCGTTGGACGAGACGAATTTTCCGCGGCCTTGCACGTATTTTATCTTGCGCTGCTTGGTCAACTGGCCGAGGCCGCCGGTGAGTTTGGTCACGACGGAGGATTTGAAGGCGCGCAATTTGTCAAGATCAATTTTCGGTGCGTCGAAGGTCACGCCGTGCGCGGCGGCGTCGCGTGCATCGGTGATGAGCTTGGCGGTGCGCAACAGCGCTTGGAGGGAATGCAGCCGCGATAAAGACACACGCCGCCGGGGTTGGCTTCGAGGTCAATCAGGGTGACATCGTGGCCATGGTCGGCGGCATGAAATGCGGCAGCGTAGCCTCCGGGGCCCGCGCCAAGAACGGTGACTTGAAGTTTATCGGACATGGGGGGGGGGGGGGGGCCGGGGGGGGTGCGGGGGGGGGGGCAGCTGCCCGGGGGGGAGGGGCGAGGGGCCGGGGGGGGGGGGGGGGGGGGAGGGGGGGGGGGGCGGGGGGGGGGGGGGCCGGGCGGCGGGGGGGGGGAGGGGGGGGGCGGCCCGGGCCGGGGGGCGCCGGGAGGCGCGGGGGGGGGGGCCGCGGCGCCCCGGCGGGGGCCGGGGGGGGGGGGGGGCAGGGGGGCCGGCCGGCCCCCCTGGGGGGCCCGCCCCGGGGGGGCCGGGGGGGGGGGGGGGGGGGGGGGGGGGGGGGGGGCCGGCGGGGGGGGGGCCCGCCCTGGTTCCCCCCCGGGGGGGGGGGGGGGGGGGGGAGCGGGGGAGATTATCCTTCCACGCTGAGCACGAACGGTTCTTCTACGGCTTGGCAGATCCATCTTAGGAATCTAGCGGCGTCGGCACCGTCAATCAGGCGGTGATCATACGACAGCGCGAGCGGCATGATGCGGCGCGGCGCGAACTCTTTGCCATTCCAGACAGGCTTCATCACCGCACGCGAGACACCGAGAATGGCGGCGTCGGGCTGGTTGACAATGGGTGTGAAGTTCGTGCCGCCAATGCCGCCTAAATTGGAAATCGTGAACACGCTGCCCTGCATCTCGTCGAGCGAGAGTTTGCGTTCGCGCGCGCGTTCAGCAGATTGGGTCAGCTCGACGGAAATCTGTACGAGGTTTTTCTGGTCCACGTCACGAATCACAGGCACCAACAGGCCGCGCTCGGTGTCCACCGCAACGCCGATGTGATAGTAGTCCTTGAAGACGACTTCTTCGCTGTTGAAATCGAGACTGCCGCGGAACTGTGGGAAGACTTTTAGCGCGGCGGCGGAAATTTTCAAGAGAATCGCGGTCATCGTCAGCGCGCCGCCGGCTTTTTCGGCAGCGGGCGCAAACTTTTTGCGCAAGACTTAGCTGTGTCACATCGGCTTCATCGAACTGCGTGACCTGCGGGCCGGTGCTCCAGTCGCGCGCGAGTTTTTGCGCGGTGGCACGGCGCACATTCGACATCGGCTCGCGATGCGTAGCGCCCCACTTGTTGAAATCGGGTAACGGCTGCGGGCCGATTGCACCGACTGTAGTACCTCCACCGCTTGGCACTTTCGCCGACGTGCGCACGAACAGCTTCACATCGTCAATCAAGATGCGACCGCGTGGGCCGGTGCCGCTGACTTGACCCAAACCACTCGAGTTCGCGCGCGAATCTGCGCACGGAAGGTCCAGCGGGAAGAGATGCGGTCGTCTTGATGATGGCCATTGGAGGTGGCGACGGACGCGGGCACGACGGGAGCCGCAACTGCTTTGGGCGCGACCATCGGTTCGGGCTTGCGCTCCGGTGCGGGAGCGGCCGCAGGTTTGGGCGTTTCGATTACGGCCGATGCCCCGCCTTCGATTTCCATCACAACCTGATCAATGGCGACCTTGTCACCTTGCTTGACCAGAATTTTGCGGATGGTTCCGGCGACATCGGACGGCACTTCGACGACCGCCTTGTCGGTTTCGAGTTCAAACAGCGCTTGGTCCTTGGCAACGGTGTCGCCTTCCTTGACCAGCAGCTTGACGACATCACCTTTGGTGATGCCGTCTCCGAGAAATGGTATTTTGAAATTTGGCATGGTGGGTGATGTTTGATGTGTAGACAAGAATCAGCAATCAACGCAAGTCTAACTCTAAGTTCCCGTCGCTGCGAAGCCTCCACTGATCGACATCTACTTTCTCGGCAATTTTCTCAAGTTCTGTTAAAATGGTCTGATTCTCGGGGGTTATGCCATTCTTCAAGAGGGGCATAATATGCAATATGATTTCGTCTGTTGTTGGCGATCTTTTCTCGGCTTCGCTTCGCTTTAGATAGGAGATCAAGAAGTACTTAATTCTTACTTCAAGTGGAAGTTGCGCCTTGAATTTTCGTTCACGTTTAATGTGAAACTGTTGACTTGTTTCGTCATAGTCGAAATTATCAAACAAGAGTGGCGTGAGATCGCGGTATTCCTTGCTCAAGATGTCGAGAAAGCCAAATTCCAAACCTTTTATGATTAGTTCGTCATTTATCTGCTCGAGTTTTGCTCCACCTTTGCTGGCAATCACGGACTCTATTGTCTCGATAATCAGACTGTATACACTTGTCCCGTGTACCAGCTTCTCGACTCTCTTTGGGTTCTTGATCTTCTTGAAGTTTATTATCAGCTGACCTGAAAGCACGGAGAAAGGGTGTTGCCTCTTCTTGAAGCTATGAGCGCCATTGCTTTGAACTACGCAACCCGCATACTCAAATCCGGCCGCCTCGGCAGTCTGAACAATGAAATGCCAGTACTTTGGGTCTTTGTGAGCAAAAACGAAACTCATCCATCTGTTGTACTTGGAGCACTCGATACATCCCCGGCAATCGCCTTCCCTGGCGACTTGGTAATCGCTCGACTGTAGCCCCCTGACCCGCCCTTCTATCGTCCCGTTCAGGAAATCGGTCCCCGGTCGTTTCCAGCCCAAGCCAAGAATTCCACATTATGGACAGATCGAGGTAGTGGATCTTCTCGCCGTATGGCGGATCTGTATAGATATAGTCCACAGAGTCTGACTTCACAAAATCAAGTCTTGCGGCGTTTCCCTTGCGCGCATCTACTCCTGCCAATTCGTGGGATGAGACATGTGTTTGAATGTCCTTCTTAGCGGCCACAATTTTCTCAATTTTTGTACGAAAAACTTCGGCAATGTCAAGATGGACTTCCCTATTCGCGAGTCGATATCGATAGTATCGGAAGGTGCGTTATCTCCCGCCGCTATCTCCTCTGGACCCAGATGGATGATATGTTCGATTGATCTTGCTTAATGTACCAGAAAAGGCTAAAAGCAATACCTTTCTAACCTTACTATCGCGCGTTTTTGCTATCTCGTCTCTCAAAAGGGCAAGTTCTGCGAGTTGCCTCTCTGTAAAGAGATCCTGTATAACACTTACGTCGGCAGTGGGCGGGAGCAGAACATCGCGAGGATACCACAGGATTTCAAGAAGCTTCTTGATCTGGCTCTTTGACTTTGGCCGTCTTTTCCCAAACGATTCAAAGACCTTGGTTGCACGTGCGGTGATTTTGCTTATCGGCGCATCTGCTAAGAGCGACTCAACCAAGAACACCGACAGAGGGTTGATATCGACATGAATACTTACGCTTCCAAGACCAGTGCTTCGACAGCTGTAACTCCGCTTCCTCCAAAAGGGTCGAGCACGACGTCTCCTGGCCGTGAAAAAGTTTCGAATGTACTCCTGTACCACATTCCATGCCTGCTTTGTGAAACATCCGTGTACTCCGGAAATGCCTTCTCGCTTGCTGTTTTCGCACGGCAATTTCTTGTAGCAAAGGCCTTGCAAGATAGAATGAGTCTTCAGTTGAATTGCTTTGCAGCGCGACTGGCTGAACTTCGGGTGCCTCTTCCATCTCGTCCCTTGGCGATAGAATAGAGGTCAGCTTGTCCCAATTCTCGCGAAGGTCGGACAGATGAAAAAACAAGGCCGGATTCGTGTCGGTTGTTCGATAAATTGCGATTTCTCTTCCATTGCATAACCCATAAACACCAACATGTATTTCTGGGTGAATTGCATAGAAGTAGGCTTGCTGACGATGTTCTCCGTCGCCGATTTGCTCATTTGGAGCTTTCGCATCAAGTAGCGCGACAAACTTCCCATTTCTCTCAAATAGGTAATCAGGCGTAGATTGAAGTTGTCGCTTTCTAGCCCCAACCTTTACATACGGGTGATCAAATGTCTTGTTCCGTATTACCCTGTTCGGTTTCTTGTTAGAGAAACCGAGAGCGTGAATAAGGGGCATGCACACGTCTTCACGGACAGCATCTTCCTAGTAGTCCGGATCGTCCAGATCGGCAAAATCAAACGTCTTCAAAGGGTCGGTGAATGTCTGCTTCATTTGCTTTTTTCGTGAAATCTTGCGGCGATGTCCGCCAGGAATGCTCAGACTAACTACCGTTCTCTCAGAGAGATCCTTCAGGCGCGGCGGCCTTCAGGATGACAATGCGCGTGACGTTTATTTTCCTCTTTGGGGGATTTTGCCCAGCAAGCTGGGCGCTACAGCGGGTGCGCAGCGCATTTCCGCTTGACCCCCCTTTTGTCCCCCCGGAGGACCGGGGGGAAGGCAGAATCAGCTCACCCACGGGTCGAGCTTCTCTGAATTGATGTCGAAGTCTTTGACGTGCTGGGCTACGACTTCGGGTTTGAGTTTGCCTTGGGCGGCGAGCTTGTGCAGCGCGGCCAGCACGATGTAGGGTGCGGAGACTTCGAAGTGGTCGCGGAGTGCTTCGCGGCTTTCGCTTCTGCCGTAGCCGTCGGTGCCGAGCGAGTGGAATTCACCGGGGACCCAACTGCGCACCAAGTCAGGCATCGTCTTCATGAAATCGGACGCCGCGATCGTCACGTCCGCCGCGCCCTTCATGGCCTGTGTGATAAACGGGACCTTGGGCGGCGCCGTCGGATTGAGCATGTTGTAGCGGTCGCAGTTCAGCGCCTCGCTGTAGAGATTCTTGTACGAGGTGACGCTGTACACATCCGCCGCCACGCCGTATTTCTCGGCGAGCAGCTTCTGCGCTTCCAACACGCCGAGCATGATCGAGCCTGAGCCGAACAGATTGACGCGCAGCTTGGCCTTCTTGTCGTCGTTCTTCTTATAGAGGTAGATGCCCTTCAGGACGCCTGCTTCGACGCCCTTGGGCATGGCGGGATGCGCGTAGTTTTCATTCTGAATGGTCAGGTAGTAGAAGACGTCTTCCTGATCCAGATACATCCGTTTCATGCCGTCCTGAATGATCAGCGCGAGTTCGTAGCTAAACGACGGGTCGTAGGTCAGCAGGTTTGGGGTGGGCAGGGTGAGGACGTGGCTGTGGCCGTCTTCGTGCTGGAGGCCTTCGCCGTTCAGAGTTGTGCGTCCGGCGGTGGCGCCCATCATGAAACCCTTGCAGCGCGCATCGCCGGCGGCCCAGATCAAGTCGCCGATCCGCTGCGGCCCGAACATCGAATAGAAGGTGAAGAACGGGATCATGTTGAGCCCGTGATTCGCATAGGCCGTTCCCGCCGCGATAAAACTTGACATCGAGCCGGCTTCGGTGATGCCCTCTTCGAGAATCTGGCCGTCCTTCGCTTCTTTATAGTATAACAGCGACGCGCGGTCCACCGGTTCGTAGTTCTGACCGATGGAGGAGTAGATGCCGATTTGGCGGAACAGCGCCTCCATACCGAACGTGCGCGCCTCGTCGGGGACGATGGGCACAATCAGCTTGCTCCACTGTTCGTCCTGAGCAGCTTGGCGAGGATGCGCACGAAGATCATGGTGGTGCTCATCTCGCGGTCGCCCGAACTTTCGTGGAATTCCTTCCAGAACTCCTCAACCGGCGGCGCGAGCGGCTCGACCTTGACGACGCGCGCGGGGACGAATCCGCCCATCTGTTCGCGGCGCTCCCTGATGTACTTCATCTCGGGGCTGTCCTGCGGCGGCTTGTAGAACGGCGTCGCGGCAATGGCTTCGTCGGAGATGGGAATCCCGAACCGCGTGCGGAAATGGCGCAGTTCGTCGTCGTTCAATTTCTTCTGCTGGTGCGTGATGTTGCGGCCTTCGCCCGCTTCGCCCAAGCCGTAGCCCTTGACTGTTTTGGCCAGAATCACAGTCGGCTGGCCCTTGTGATCCACGGCGGCCTTGTACGCGGCATAGACCTTTTCCGGGTCGTGTCCGCCGCGGCGCATCTTGGCGAGCTGCTCATCGGACAGATGGTCCACCATGCGCAGGAGATCAGGGTCATTGCCGAAGAAGTGCTCACGGATATAGGCCCCGACTCGACCGTGTACTTCTGGAAGTCGCCGTCCAGCGCTTCACCCATCCGCTTGACGAGCTTGCCGCTCGTGTCTTCGGAGAGCAGGAAGTCCCAGTCATTTCCCCAGATCAGCTTGATGACGTTCCAGCCGGCACCGCGGAAGATCGTCTCCAATTCCTGGATGATCTTGCCGTTGCCGCGCACCGGCCCGTCGAGTCGCTGCAGGTTGCAGTTGACGACGAAGATCAGGTTGTCGAGCTTTTCGCGTCCGGCCAAACCGATGGCGCCGAGTGCTTCCGGTTCGTCGGTTTCGCCGTCGCCGAGGAAGGCCCAGACGTGCGCATCCTGCTTGGGTTTGAGGCTGCGATTTTCCAGATAGCGGTTGAAGCGCGCCTGATAGATGGCGGTGATGGGGCCTAATCCCATGGAGACTGTGGGAAATTGCCAGAAGTTCGGCATGAGCCACGGGTGCGGATAGGAGCTCAGGCCGCCTTCGGGGCGCAGTTCGTGCCGGAAGTTGCGCAGCTGCTCGATCGAAAGCCGACCTTCGAGGAACGCGCGCGCATAGATGCCGGGCGACGCGTGCCCCTGAAAGTAGATCATGTCGGCGCCGTCCGGGTGCTCGGGTCCGCGGAAGAAGTGGTTGAAGCCGATCTCGAACAGCGTCGCTACAGACGCATAGGTCGAAATATGGCCGCCGATGCCCTCCTCGGCGCGGTTGGCGCGCACGACCATGGCCATGGCATTCCAGCGGATAATACTCTTGATGCGGCGCTCGGTCTCGCGGTGCCCGGGGAAGGCCGATTGCTTGTCGGCGGGAATCGTATTGACGTAGGGTGTGGTCAGCGGGAAGGGGACGGAGACGCCCTTCTTCTGGGCGTGGATCTGCAGCCACGACAGCAGCGCTTGAATGCGCTCGGGGCCGCCGGTCTCGAATTCGTAGTCGAGGGCTTCGATCCACTCGCGGATTTCGACATCTTCGGGGAGCGCCTCGCCGCGATATGGGTTATAGGCCGATCCATCGTGGATATTTTCCAGCGACAGCTTCGGCTCGGTGTGCGTTTCTGAACTCATGTTAGGTCCTTTCCTGTCGTGAGCCTCCGGCCGGGGCACCCCCGGGCGGGATCTAATTTCTGTTTTTGCTCAACCCTAAATATACCCATTTCCCCTTGGAAACTCAAACCGGACGGCTCCGGGCGAATTATGGCTAAACGATGAAGCCGCGCGGCAGATCCATGGCCCATCCGCCATGCTTCATCCCATCCGCCTGCTGCGCGCTGCATTCATCCTTCATCATTCGTCTTTCTCCCTACAGAGGAGGCGTTCTTGGTCAACTTTTTCGTTGTCGCCCCAGCGGGATGCCCGTGACGGATGCTTTTCGCAGTGTGCGCGTGCCATAGGGGAATGCCCGTGCGTGCCCGATCATCGCGGCAGACGACTGTTCAGGCAAGGCACCGCGCCACGGCATCGCGTGCGCACGCGCCGTTGCAGGGCGTGGTCTCAACTTACTCTGTTTCAATGACTTCTCGCCTCATGGCTTGGCGTGTTGCGCAAGGCGTGCTGCGGCAGGGCGTGCTCTGATCCGCATCTTCACGCAGCGTCTTTCGCGGGAAGTGCGTGCGTCTAATGCGCAGCGCAGACGGTGTTGCAACACTGTGGCGGCCGGTTTTGTCTATAGGGAAACGGTGCTCGCCCCCTCTTGACAAAATTCTCGAAGAGAGTATATTTGCGAATACGGATGTGCGCGTTTGATTAGCGCACCCGCCGTGCTCCTTTGTTTCAGCTGACGAGTGCTCGTGACTCGGGCTTTTCGCATAGATTTCGGGCCGCCGCACGGCCCGCACATCCGGGGACCAGCAGCCCCTGTTTGCTGACAGATAACGACAACAGACTGCACGATAATCCCTGTTCAAGGAAACCAACCCCAAAGGAGTTACTCCCATGCCGACGAAGAAGAAGGCTACCGCCAAGAAGGCGACGAAGAAGAAAGCGACTGCCAAGAAGGCCGCGCCGAAGAAGGCCACCAAGAAGAAAGCGACCGCCAAGAAGGCCGCCCCGAAGAAGGCGACCGCCAAGAAGGCCGCCCCGAAGAAGGTTGCCAAGAAGGCCGCGCCGAAGAAGGCCACCAAGAAGAAAGCCGCTGCCAAGCGTAAGCCCAATGCCGCGTTCATGGCTCCGATGCAGCCGTCGGCCACGCTGGGCGCCGTGATTGGCGACAAGGCGATGCCGCGCACCGATGTGACCAAGAAGATTTGGGACTACATCAAGAAGAACGGCCTGCAGGACAAGGCGAACCGCCGTATGATCAATGCCGACGAGAAGCTGATGAAGCTGTTCGGCAAGAAGCAGGTTTCGATGTTCGAGATGACCAAGCTGGTCAGCAAGCACCTCAGCGCCGCCAAGTAACCAGCGCCAGCGTGGACGCTGGACCCGGTTTCCGCTGGCGTGGTGGCCGGTAAGATAGTGGCTGGATAAAAGAAGGCCCCGTAGCTCGTGCTGCGGGGCTTCTGTTTGCCCGCCGTTGTCCGGGGCGATACCGAAACGGTTTCCCGCGGCGGCAACCGCTACGGGTGCCCCGAAGCCGCGAGAAACACAAAGCGGCGACTCCCGCTGAGCCGCCGCTGTTCATATTTCAGGTTTCAAACGTCGGACTTATTGTACCGCCGTGCCTTCGGGATCGGCGCTGACGGGGGTACTTTCGTGATCCGTGGCCACGACGCTGATTTCGTAACTTTCGCCGTTATTGACCGGGGTATAGGTGAACGACGAGAAGTTCTGGCCGTCGGGTAGGATCATATAGTCATTGCCGGACGGGTCAATCAGGGCTGCGGCGATGGCGGCCACGCTGCCGAATCCTTGGTCGGGGTATGCGCCGTAATCCACTTCGTAGACGGCCAGCGCCTTGCGGAAGTGATCTACGTCAGCGACGGCAGCCACGACGTGTGCGCGGTCCTGGGAGGCCAGGAAACGCGGCACAGCGATAGTCGCGATGATGCCGAGGACGACGATCACGACCAGCAGCTCGACCAGGGTAAATCCGCGTTGTTTTTGCATGATCCGGGCTCCTTTGCTTCGGTTCATACTACTGCAACGCAGGGGCCAATTTCCGGAGATTGTTTTTATTGTGGTTAACTTGTTCCTCTGTCGCTGACGGGTGGTGATAGCGGGGATTCTGCAAGGGCAGATTGCGAGGTGGCACGATCGCGTCGCGTGAATGCCTATAAATTATTGTGTTAGTTGTCTTTGTGTTCTCGACTGCGGGTCAGTTTTGGGTGGTTTTGGGGTACAAGCGGGATTTGGCTCATTGCGCCGCAGGATTGGATTAAAAGGTTGAAAATCGGTATCTTTATCGGATTTGGGTTGAATCGCGATGAACGAAATTTTCTTTCGGAAGTCTCTTCAATATCGCGACAGCAGTCACGTCAGCGACTTTTGAAAATCAGCATTCTCAAGGAGACCCCACAAACCATACTCTTTGCAGGCAAAGCCTGCTCCGGTAGCTACCGGTAAGTAATGGCGGACAGCGAGCCGCCGCTTGGATTCGGCATGGCGCGGACAGTGAGCCGCACCGAAATTTTTCACGGTTAGTAACACAAGGAGTACGATCATGACTCTCGGACAGCAAGTTAAGCTGTGGCACCTGGCCACGCAAACGTCTTTCTGCCACTGGTGGGCGCGCGGTTATCACTACGTCGAAGTTCCTTCGATGGTGCGCGCGTCAGGCGCCTGCGAATTTGTGGATTCTCTGATGGAAGCGTCGCTCGATTCGAGTCTGAATTGGGCCGCGCAGCCGGTCTTTCTGAAGCAAACCGGCCAGTTGCACCTTGAAGGCGCATTGGGTTTGTTCCCCAAGACCTTCACGGTGGGCCGCAGCTTCCGTGGCGAGCGTCACAATCCTTCCGACGGCCGCCACTGCATGGAGTTCAGCCTGCATGAAATCGAATTCACGGGCGAGCAGAACGAACTCTACGGCGCGCTGTTGCATGAGATTCAAGGCTTTGTGCAGTCGTTGGCCTCGAATATTTCGGCCAACGCGCACGACCTCGGCATTTCCAAGACGCACGAGCAGAAGCTGCACAAGTGGGCGACCACGCCGTTCGCCAAGTTGACCTACGACGAAGCCATCGCGATTCTGCAGAAGAGCGGTGAGCAGATTCAGTGGGGAATGGACTTCACGCACTGGCAGGAACTCAAGCTCGCCGACATGTACGGCCCGGTGTTTCTGACGAAGTTCCCCGATCCGATGTGGGACCATCCGGAACTTGAAGGCCGCGAACTGCGGGTGATCAAGTTCTTCAACATGTTCCCCGATGGTAAGGGCCGGATTGACAGCGCGGATTTGATTTTGCCCGGCAGCGGTGAAAGCGTCGGCGCGGCGGTGCGGCTGCATTTGCTCGATCTTTTGAAGGAGCGCCTGACCAATTCGCTGATGTTTGAGCATCTTGTGTCGCGCCGCTTTGAGTGGTTTGCGCGCGCGGGAAAGAATGTCACCGAAGGCGAAGTTGAAGCCTCGGTGCTGGCCGACTTTGCGCCCTATATCGAGCAGGTTTCTTCGCACGCGCTGCCGCATGCGGGCTGCGGCTTCGGCATGAATCGCATCCTGCAATCGCTGGTGGGCAAGGCCACGATTGAAGAGATTGACGCTTTCCCGGTGACGTTCGCGAACTTCCAGCACGTGACGACGGTCGCCGAAATGGAAGCGGCGCGCGAAGGGATTCTCGCGGAAGCGTAGGCCGTTTAAACAACGGTGAAGATTGCGCTGCGCGGCGGAGCCATAGTATGTGCTCCGCCGCGCAGCGGGTATATTCAGATACAGGGGAGACCACTTGTTTATCGGGCATTACGGCATTGCTCTGGCGGCCAAGCGTGTGGAACCGACGCTTTCGCTCGGGTGGCTGTTTGTGGCATCGCAGTTCGTAGATATTTTGTGGACGCTGTTTATTCTGGTTGGGCTTGAGCGTGTGGAGATCCATCCGGGGCACACGGCGGCCAGTCCGCTGAATTTCGTTTCGTATCCGTATTCACATAGCTTGCTGATGGCGATCGTTTGGGGCGCGGTCGTTTATGGCGTTGCCCGGTTTTTGTGGAATGCCCGCGCGGCGCTGGTGTTGGGCGCGGTGACGATCTCGCATTGGTTTCTCGATGTGCCAGTGCATTTACCGGATTTGCCGCTGGCGTTCGGCGATTCGCCGATGGTGGGGCTGGGGTTGTGGCAGAGTACGATTGCAACGGTCGCTATCGAGAGCGCTTTTCTGCTCGGCGGTCTGTGGGTCTATCTGAAATCCACGAAGCCCGACGGCCAGCGCGGCAAATGGGGCATCCTCGCGCTGTGTTTGTTTTTGCTCGCGACGTTTGCCATGACAACTTTCTCCGGTCAAGCTCCGCCGGACACGACGGCTTTGGCAGGCACAGGGTTGGTGATGTATGTGGTGTTTAGTGCTCTGGCGGGTTGGTTGGATAGGAGGAGGGTGGCGGTTTGATGCGCTGGGTGTTGTGTGCTCTTCTGCTCGTCGGATGCACGAGTGGATCGCGACTTATTCAGTTAGAAGAGGGTCGCGGTACAAATTCGACGATGCGACTCGAAATCGCTGCCATCCCAAACCACAGCGACGAGCCGCCTTTTCTTAACGGCTGGCCGACACATGATTGCATCGCGTTCGAAGGTGATTCGCTGACGCCGTGGTTCAGCCCGTTGGAAGCGCACGCACGTGCGCTCGACATCAAGAAATACCGCGCGATTTTTCACGGCGCGGAACGTAAAGAGTTTGACAAGCGGCTGGCGGATTTGAAAGCTGCGTTAAATGGCGACATTCTACGCATTCCGGAAATCCTGCCCGCAGTTGAAGCATATCCGGCTTTCAACGTGAACATCGCGGCGGTGTGCGGTGACGGCTGGAAGGGTATTCGCAATGTCACCATGTATGTGCAGGACAATTGCCTGGTTGAGAACGGGCGGCTGTTCTATTCTTTGCAGGGATTGTCCGACGACGAGCGTTATTGGATTGCGGGCTATTGGCCGGTGGAAGCGGAGAGCTTGGATTTCGTGAGCCACGATCTCGCGGCAGGCCAGATTGACACGCTGAGTTCGTATTCACTTTATCACGATTACCTGTTGGAAAAGCTGGACTATCTCGAACGGGCGAAGTATGAACCGGCGTTGGATGACGTGGATGACTCATTCGGCGCTTTAAGTATTCGGGATAAACACGATTGATCCTCGCTCGGGGTACGGCGAGCAATCATAAACGAAGAATCTCATGTCCGACACACTATTCGAAAGCAATGTGAGCAAAGATTACGGTGCATCTGCAATTCAGGTGCTTAAGGGATTAGAGGCCGTGCGCAAGCGCCCCGCCATGTATATCGGCGACGTGGGCGTGCGCGGTCTGCACCATTTGGTCTATGAAGTCGTGGACAACTCGGTGGACGAGGCCATGGCCGGGCATTGCACGGAAATCGAGATGATCGTCAACACCGACGGCTCGGTGACCGTGCGCGACAACGGCCGCGGTATTCCCGTCGAGATGCACCCGACCGAAAAGAAGTCCTCGCTGGAAGTGGTGATGACCGTGCTCCACGCGGGCGGTAAGTTCGACAAGGACTCCTACAAAGTCTCGGGCGGTCTGCACGGCGTGGGCGTGTCGGTCGTGAACGCGCTCTCCGAGTGGTTGAAGGTCGAAATCGTCCGCGAAGGCGTGCGCTATCAGCAGAGCTATGCGCGCGGCGTGCCAACCTCGAAAGTGGACGAGATGGGCAAGGCGCGGGGGCGCGGCACGACGGTAACGTTCATGCCGGACCCGCAGATGTTCAAGAACAACGAGTTCAACTTCGGCACCCTGCTCGAACGGCTGCGCGAACTGGCGTACCTCAATCGCGGCCTGCGCATCATCGCCGAAGACAAGCGCGATGGCGCCAAAGAGACGCTCGAATTCAAGGGCGGCATCGCCGAATTCGTGAAGTATCTCGACGAAAATCGCAACCCGCTGCAATCGAAGCCGATCTATTTCGCCACGGACCGCGACGGCGTGCCGATTGAGATTGCGCTGCAATACAACGACGGCTATACCGACAATATCGTCACATACGTCAACAACATTCACACGATCGAGGGCGGCACGCATCTGGTCGGCTTCAAGGCCGCGCTGACGCGCACGCTCAACAACTACGCCGCCAAGAACAAGCTCTTCAAGAACGACAAGATGAGCCTGTCCGGTGACGACGTGCGTGAAGGTCTGACGGCGGTGATCTCGGTGCGTGTGCAGGAGCCGCAGTTTGAAGGTCAGACGAAATCCAAGCTCGGCAACAGCGAAGTCAAAGGCATCGTCGAGCAGGCGGTGAACGACAAGCTCGCGGAATATTTCGAGGAGCATCCGCACGACGCCAAGAAGATCGTGGAGAAGTCCATTCTGGCGGCGCGGGCCCGCGATGCGGCGCGCAAGGCGCGTGATTTAACGCGCCGCAAGACTGCGCTCGAGTCGGGTTCGCTGCCCGGCAAGCTGGCCGACTGCTCGACGAAGGACATAGACAAGTCGGAGCTCTACATTGTCGAAGGTGACTCGGCCGGTGGATCCGCCAAGCAGGGCCGCAACCGCGAGTTTCAGGCGATTCTGCCCCTGCGCGGCAAGGTCATCAACGTCGAGAAGGCGCGGCTCGACAAGATTTTGGCCAACGAGGAATTGCGCACGCTGATCACGGCCATCGGCGCGGGCATCGCGACCGAGGAGGATTTCGACATCACGCGCTGCCGCTACGGCAAGATCATCATCATGACCGACGCCGACGTGGACGGCCAGCACATTCGCACGCTGCTGTTGACGTTCTTCTTCCGCTACCAGCGGCCGTTAATTGAGCACGGCAAGATGTTCATTGCGCAGCCGCCGCTCTACGGCATTTCAAAGGGGAAGAAGAAGCGCTACGCCATGGACGAGGTTGAGCGCGACGCGATTATCCAGAAGGAATTCGGCGGTTCGCAGCAGGGCGTGATGGTGCAGCGCTATAAGGGGCTCGGTGAAATGAATCCCGATCAGCTCTGGGAAACCACGATGGATCCTGACCACCGCACGCTGCTCTGCGTGACGCTCGAAGACGCCGCCGCCGCCGACCACACGTTTTCGATGCTGATGGGCGACGCGGTCGAACCGCGCCGCGAGTTCATCGAGAAGAACGCGAAGTACGCGACGGCGATTGATGCGTAGGAAAGATGAACGAATCTCTCAAACCCATTCTCGCCGAGCTGAAGCAGCGCCTGACCGAACTTTACGGCGAGCGCCTATCGCAGTTGATTCTGTTCGGCTCGCAGGCGCGGGGTGACGCCACCGAAGATTCGGATGTGGATGTGCTGGTGGTGTTGGAGGGGGGCAAGGAGACTCATGAAGAGCATGAACGGCGGCTGGATATCATGTGCGACATGAATATTAAGTATGGATTGCTGGTCGTGCCGCACTTGATGAGCGCAGAACGGTATCATACGCGCAACAGTCCGTTGATTCTGAACGTGAGGCGTGAAGGATTGAGACTGTGACGATTGATCAAGAAGAACTGCTTGAAGCGGCGCGAAAGAACATCGTTGGTGCGAAAGGGATGATGGATCTCGACTTGCCCGGAATCGCCGCGTCGCGCGCTTATTATGCCATGTTCTATGTCGCGCAAGCCTTTCTGCTTCAAAAGGGCCTCGCATTTTCAAAGCACCAAGGAACCATTGGCGCGTTTGGCAAGGAGTTTTGCCTCGCAGGCCGCGTCCCGGGCGACTTTCATCGCTTCATCATTGATGCTTACGACTATCGGTCAGAAGCGGACTATGAGAAACCGCACACCGTTGAACCGGAGGTTGCCCTGCTCCAGATTGAAAGGGCGGAGATGTTCGTCGCACTTGCCGAACGAGAGTTGTGATGGCATCCGACGATTATTGACACGATGACGCGGCGCGGTTCATTCTTCGTCTAATGAGGATGAATCCATTCGCGACCTAAGGATATTATCCATGCACACCTTTGAACTAAAACACACTACAACCGCGTCGGCGGCGCAGCTTTGGCTGGCGTTGACGGATCCTAAGTATTTGACGCAGTGGGATGGCAACCGTTGGGCGCAGAACGACGCCTGCGTCGGCGGCAAACTGCGCGCGCGTAATGAAGACGGGCTGCTCTTTGAAGCCGAGATTCTGCTTTACGACATGTGCGCGCGGCTGGCCTGTCTGGCGCCCGTTCCCAAGAATCCTGAAGAACCTGAAGAGGGCAGCTACCTTGTGCGGCAAGAGTTTTGGCTCGAAGCGCATGCGGGCAAGACGACGCTGCATTTGAAGATGACCGGTTTTCCCGACGAAGCCGCAGCCACGATGATGCGCAACTCGTGGGGCGGCTACTATTTGGAAAAGATCGGAAAGGTTGCGGAGTCGGTTAGTCCGCAAGACGCCTCGAACTTCACGCGCGGCGCCACGCGCGGAGCACATTATCCGGGTCATATCCGCCATACGGAATTGGCCACGATCGTGCGCTGATTGCGCACTTCACACAAGAGGCCTGAGAAACCTACCATACAAATCCTGGGGAGGACTATGTTGGCTATCGCTCGCACCACTTAACATGACAGACACACACGGCTATGAGTTTTGGAAAAGGCGGACGTAACTTCCGCGGACGGCGTACCACCCGTCAATTGCCCTCGTCACTGGCTGACGGATTCATTGTACAAGTACATTTCGCCGGTAAACCCGGCACCACGAAACGTATTCTTAACGCATTGCGCCGCGATATTGCGACCTATCTCGACACGCTGCGCGGCGGCGGCTACCTGATTCTCGCGGGCCGCTACTTCTCTTCGGTCGGCGGAATCTGGCTCTTGAAGGTCCGCCATATCCCTGAGGCTGACAAGCTGGTGCGCGAATACCCGCCTGTCAAACAAGAACTGCTGACCTATCGCACAAATGTGCTGGTTGACCTGGACCAAGTGCCCGCTGGCCTGAATAAGCCCACCGAGCGCACCCTCGAACCAGCCTAAATATAGCCCGCTTTGGCGGGTGGTAAGGACCCCATGCAGCCTGAAATTCTGATACTCGGCGCCGGCCTGATGGGCCGTGTGGCCGCGCATTTTTTTGTGCATCATCACGCCGGGCCCTACCGCGTGCGCTTGGCCGATCTGTCGCGCGGCGCGGTGGATGACGCGGTCGCGTGGCTGAACTCGGAATATGTCGAAGGCACCGTCGTAGATGTGCGCCGCGACGATTCGCTCGACAAGGTGCTCGCGGGCATCAAGGTCTGTCAGTCGTGCGTGCCCTATTTTCTTAACCCGATTATCGCGCGCGCCTGTTTGGCAAAGAGCGTGTCGTTCGTGGACCTTGGCGGCAATCCCGAAGTCACCGACCGCATTCTCTCGATGGACGCCGAAGCCAAATCCAAGGGTATCAGCCTGATTCCGGACACCGGCCTCGCGCCCGGCCTGACGAATATTTTAGCGATGGAACTCGTCCACCGCTTTACGAAGTGCAACGACGTGCATGTGCGCGTCGGCGGTCTGCCGCAGGTTCCCGAGGGCCGTTTGAAGTATGCGCAGTTCTTCTCCATTCACGGATTGCTGAACGAGTATCTCGAAGATGCGCGCGAAATTCGCGGCGGCCGCGAGGTGACCGTACCATCGCTGGAAGAGGTCGAGACGCTGCACTTTGAGGGCGTCGGCGAGCTGGAAGCGTTTATCACGGCGGGTGGCACTTCGACGCTGCCGCGGACGCTGCTGGGCAAGGTGGACCGGCTCGACTACAAGACGATTCGTTTTCCGGGCCACGCCAACTATTTACAGTTTTTGCGCGAAGTCGGCTTGACTTCGACACGTGCCTATATTTTTGGCGGTACGAGCGTGTCACCGCGCGAAGTGCTTGGGAATGTTTTGGAAGAGACGCTGCCGAAGAATGCTCCCGACCGTGTATTGGTGCGTGTGTGGGCGACGGGCGACGGCGGCCGCGAGGAAACGCTTGAACTGAATGTCATCAAAGACGAAGTCAACAACATCTCGGCGATGGGCCAGATGACCTCGTTCCCCTCGGCGGCGATTACACGAGCGATTTTGCTCGGTCAGATTCCACCCGGCGCGCATCCGCAGGAAGCGGTGATGAGTTTCGAGACGATGAAAGCAGAACTCGAGGCGCGTTGGATCGGATTTAGGAAGTAGGTTTCCGGGCGGAGTAATCCGCCCGATTTTTTTGTGCGCAACAGAACACTTCGGAAGACAGCATTCTAAGGGAGGATGCCATGAAGATGATGACTGTTGGATTGATGATTCTGGTAATGTGCTTGGGAATTGAGCGGGCGTTTGCGCAGACCTATGTTGAAATCTCTACATTTGTGCCCTTGACCAACGCGTGTGACGGCGGCAATCCGCTTCCGGATGGCACACCTGTTTGTATATTCTGGGATCAAGACAACGATGGGCCTGATGAAACCGATCCGTTCCCGGAAGGAATTATTTTTAGCTGCTTTGAAATGAACGGCAACGAGATGATTGGCATACAAGGAACGTTTTGGACAGAACCGCCGTTCTTTTTCCCAGCAGACATACCGATGCCAAGCGCGTTTTATGTGCGTGCCCTAATTGGTGGTGACGAGAACTTTTGCTGGGCATCTGAAGTATTCACAATCCATCCAGTACACAATTTTATTGAACTTGACGAATGGACGTGCGGGCCGTGTCCGACTAATGAAGTGCCCGAACCAGTAACTGGGCTGCAAGCTTCACAGGATTTATGCCACGAGGTCATGGTTACCTGGAACCCCGTTGAAGCGGCGACCGGCTATCGAATCTACATCAACGGGATGTTAGTTGCAGCGATTCAGGCGGCGTCTTTTAGCGACAACCAATTGCCGCCCGGCACCAACTGCCGCAGCTATGAAGTTCAAGCACATAATGGAGCCGGAGCCGGGCCAATTAGTGATCCCGTGCAGGGTTGTGCGGTGTTCGAGCCGGATGCGGTCGAAGAGCTTCAAGCATCTGATGATCTCTGTCGTGAGGTATTGGTTAGTTGGAATGCTGTGCCGCGCACTGACTTCTACTATGTGTTGCGCAATAATGACACAATTGCAACGGTTCTAGATGCGACTTTCTACTCAGACTTGACAGCAATACCGTCTGTCACATACACCTATCGAGTCATTGCAGTCAACGAATGTGGTCCAGGTGGGATTGCGTGGGGCACCCAAGGTTACGCGTCCGGAGTATTGCTCGCGCCATCCGCCACGACCGCCAGCGCAAATGTCGATGATCACGTTGAGATAGCTTGGGTGGATGCTGTTGGTGAATCGGGCTACGAAATTCTCCGCAGCGAGTTCACCCACACGCCGCATTATGAAGTGATTGGGACAACAACGGCCGATGTGGTCCATTTTGCGGATTACACGGCCGCGCCCGGTCAAGAATACCTCTACCGGGTACGAGGCTTTGACACAGTATGCGGCGCCGGCCCTTTAAGCGTAGAAGCCCGCGGTCGGCGCTCAACGGTTGAACCGGTTATCTTTGGTGAAGTCCGTGTCACCAACAATCTTGCCGGAGTGATGTCGGCTGAAGCTGCGGACTTGGATGATGACGGCGATGTGGATGTCGTCGGTGCGGGCATGTTCGCGGACAAGGTGGCGTGGTACGAGAACGACGGCCAGTGGAATTTCACCGAGCATGTGCTTATCGAGCGCTGGCAGGGCGCGCGGGCCGTGGATGTCGGCGATATTGACGGAGATGGCGATTGGGATATTGCGGCGGTGGCGCATTTCGAAAACTCACTGGTGTGGTTTGAACGCGCGGCGAACGGCTTCACGGTGCATCCCATCGCGGGCGCGGTGAATGGTGCCAGCGACGTCGAGTTGGCCAATTTGAACAATGCGGGCCCGTTGGAAATTCTCACGGCGGCGGCGACGGACGGCGAGGTTTCCCGTTGGAACTATGTCGGCGACGGCAATTTCACGCGTGGAGAGTTTGCCGCCAACATGCCGGGCGTACGCGCGCTGACGAGCCGTTGGTATGTGGCGCCAGGGTTTCTCTGGGTCTGTGGTGTCGCACATGACACAGGCGAATTGGCGGTCTGGTATCGTACGGGCGAATCATACGTAAGAATCACTCTGGCCACGATTCCCGGCATCACCGCCTCGGTGATTGGCATTCTGGCCTCGCCGTCGGACAGCTCGACCGATGTCGCATTCTGCACGGACAACGGACTCTTCGGATTGTGGGATGAATCTGGAGACTCGGTGATGACGATCTCTTCTATTATTGCCTCCCCCCGCCACGTCGCAACCGGTCGTATTGACAACGGTCTTTACGAAGGCCTTGTGCTTGCCAGCGGCAACGAAGTCACATGGTGGCGCAACACAAGTAACCGCTTCTATCGCAATGTTGTGACGGACAATCTGCCGCAGGCTTCGTTCGTGAGCACACTCGATGCCGACGGCGATACCGACACCGACATTCTCGCGGCGGGGGATAACGAAATCCGGCTCTATCTTTCGACGCTGCGCGATCTCGACAACATCACGCAACTCGTACCCGCACCGGAAGATGAGCATGACAGCAAGGTGTTCGGCTTGCCCACAGAATACGCGCTGGAACAAAACTATCCCAATCCGTTCAACGCGCAGACGACGATTCGTTTCGCACTGCCCGCAGCGAGCACGGTGCGGCTCGCCATCTACGACCTCGCGGGCCGCGAAGCGGCGCAGTTGGTCAACGGCACGCTGAACGCGGGAACGCACAGCGTCAGCTTTGATGCCGCCGGGCTGGCCTCGGGGGTATATTTCTACCGAATTGAAACCGAAAATTTTGTCGCCACACACAAAATGGTGCTGCTGAAGTGATTCAACATGTCCTGACGATTTTGGCCGTGCACGATTTCGCGGCGGCGCTGAAATTTTATCGCGCGGCGTTTGATTTCAAGCAGACCGTGGATGTGCCGGTCTATGCCGAGTTCAAGCTGCCCGATGGCCGCAGGCTCGGGCTGTACGAGCGTCACAGCTTCGGCGCGAACACCGGGATTGTGCCGCCGCAGGTCGCGCCCGGCGCACTCTCGGGCGCGGAACTCTATTTTCACTGCGCCGACCCCGCCGCGCAATGCGCCAAACTGCTGGCCGCCGGAGCGGTCGAACTATCGCCCTGGCAGCCCCGCGCGTGGGGGGATGACGCGGCCTACTACCGCGACCCCGACGGGCATGTGTTGGTGATTGCGCGGGTGAGCGTGAAATAGACGATAGGATTTAGTAGATTGGTGTTTCTGTTGTAGCGCGCGGCTTGACGCGCAAAATCCCCGGGGACGCTCGAGGATCTCTGGGGGTTTTTGCCCAGCAAGCTGGGCGCTACAAGCGGAATCGGCATAAAGAACCTGAAAGGGAGATTAGTCATGCGGATATTGTGTGTCTTGCTATTTTCCGCGGCTCTCTTTGCTGCGGACAACACGGTGGTCACGATCTATTCCGACGGCTATGCCGTCGTTCGCGAGAGCCGATCTTTCAATCTCACCGCCGGGGACAACGCCGTCACGGTTTCCGATCTGCCCAAGAATATTCTGGGCGAATCGTTTCAGATCGGCGGGCGCGGCGTGGCGGTGCGGCAGTTCAACTTCCTGGAGCCGCGCACGGCGGATTATTCGTTTGAAGGCTTCTTAAAGGATGCGCGCGGCAAGCTCATTTCGTTCCGTATAGATTCGGCCACGGTCGTCAAGGGCAAACTCCTACAGGCGACCGACAGCTATATCTTTGTGCAGTCGCCGGACAGCGTGGTACGGATGTTCTACAAGAATTCCTCTCGCGATTGGTCATTCGTCAACCCCACCTTGCAGGAGGAGCGCAAGGCCGCCGAGATTCGCTGCGAACTGAACAGCGATGCGGCGGGCAGCAAGCAGGTTGATCTGCGCTATGAGGCCGCGGGGATGCAGTGGGACGCGCGCTATCGTTTGCTGTTGAACGATGACTCGACGGGCTTCTTGGAAGGCTGGGCCAGCATTCTCAATCGCGTGGGCAAGACTTATGACCATTGTGATGTCGTGCTGGTTGAGGGCAATCTGGGGCGCTATCGCAATCTCTCGCTCGGGAATCGGCTGGATGAGAATCAGATCGCCGGAATTGTGTCTTCACAAGCAGGGTTTCAAGTTGACGGCGGCTTGCATGCTCGCGGTGGGCGCGATTCAGAAATGATGTTCACGGAAGACGGGGTTTCGATCACTACGGCAAGACAACCAACGGTTCAACTTGACGTGGCCTCGAAATCAAGCCGCCTCACTGGTGCAGAATTGCAGGGTTTCGGTGGAGACCAAATCGCGGTTATCCCTGAGCGCGCCCCCGCCGCAACATATTCCTCCGAGCGCCATGGCGACTTGACGCTCTATTCGCTGCCGTTTGAAGCCACGCTCAAGGACAGCGCACAGACCGAGATTGTCTTGCTCGAAAGTTCCAAGGTCAAAGCCTATCAGATTTACAGCTTCGGCGGTCTCGACCGCAGCGGCCCGGCGGCGGTGACCTTGCAACTGGTCAACAAAGAGCAGGAGGGTTTAGGACTCGCGTTGCCCGCTGCTGAATTGCAGCTGTTCCGCAGCACCAAAGACGGACTCGAACAGTTTGTCGGCAGCCACCGGCTCGAACGCACACAGGCCGGCGACACGGTGCGTGTGAATCTCGGCGGCGATCCCGAGATTCAATGCGTGAGCAGGACGCTTTCGCAGACGGGCGAAAAGCGCACGCGCGATCTCGAATTCGAGCACACCCTCAAGAGCAGCAAGAGCGACACCGTCGCCGTGTCCTGTCAGGTGCGTTTCAACGGTGAACTGACCGTTGAATCCGCCGATGTCGAATACAATGTGCGGCGCCGCGACGACCGCGTCGCTCGGGACGATCTGCATTTCACGATGATTCTCCCGCCCAACGAAGAGATCAAGACCAAGTTCAAAGTCAGGGTGAAATTCCCTAAATAGCCTCCCCTGCTCACCCGACATCGCAATTGACCCAATAAAAACAGGTGTTTACCTATAAGCCGTGGTTGGACATTGCGGAACAACATTTGCAACTTATGGGTTTGAGAATACATACGTTCGCCCTCGGCGAAGGTGAAAGGACCTGCCAGCTTGACCTTTAGCGACAAAGAGTTCTACCCCAAGGCCTACGATAGCCCGCGCTTCTTGCACAGCGCGCACGCCCGTTCGCTGCGCATTCTGTCTGAATATCTTGAACCCCAGTCGCGCCTGCGTCTTCAAAAGATCCGCAGCACGATTGTCTTTTTCGGCTCGGCACGCTCGGTGCCCGAGGAGCAGTTGGACGGCCAATTGGCCAAGCTGCATGAACAGTGGTCGCAGGAGCTGGGGTTGTCCGCCGCGGCGCGCACGCAGCGCGAAGAGTCGTACCGCCGCCTGACGCACTACTATCACGAAGCCGAACGTCTGGCGGCCAAGCTCGCCGCGCACTATCAGCAATTGCCCGATCCGCGCGATCGTCATGTGATCTGCAGCGGTGCGGGTCCGGGCATGATGGAAGCGGCCAATCGCGGCGCGCAGAAGATCGGCGCCAAGACCGTCGGGCTTTCAATCAGTTTGCCGCACGAGCAGAGTGTGAATCCCTATCTCGAACCGCCCTACACGTTCGAGTTTCACTACTTCTTCATGCGCAAGTACTGGTTCGTGTATCTGGCGCGGGCGCTGGTGGCGTTTCCCGGTGGCTTTGGGACGTTTGACGAGCTGTTTGAGTGCCTGACGCTGGTGCAGACGCAGAAGATTCGACGCAAGCTGCCAATTCTGTTGTACGGCACGGATTTCTGGAACAGCGTCGTGAATTTCGACGCGCTGATTCGCTGGGGCGTGATTTCGCCCGACGACATGGACCTGTTTCATCTCACCGACGACGTGGATGAAGCCTTCAACTTTTTGGTCGGTCAGATTGACGTATCACGGGGTTTTGAAACAACTGAGGAAGCATGAGTCTGGGGAAACAAATTTCGACGCTGTTTGTAGCGGCCATCTTGTTGGGATTGGGTGCGCGTGTGACGACCAAGAGCGACTTGCCCTTCTGGGGCTTTTGGCAGCCGATTGAATTGGTTGCGCCGAAGCTGTCGTTGGCGGATGAAGCGATCTCGGCGCCCGTGGACAGCGCCTTTGCCGTGTCGGATAAGCCTTACGAAGTGAATCTGGCGACGACGATGGTGCTCTATATGAAGCGCAAAAAGGACAATGTGCATTTTGTGGATGCGCGTGAGGACACGCTTTATAAGGCGGGGCATATTCCGGGCGCGGTGAACATTCCGTTTGAGCATCTCGACACGTACGGCGAGCAGTTTCTGGCGCTGCCCAAGGACCATTTGATTGTCCTCTATTGCGATGGCGGCGATTGCCATCTGTCGCATGACTTGGCCGAGTTTGCGCTGGCCAACGGCTTCGGCCGCTTGGCGGTCTTCACCGGCGGTTGGGCCGAGTGGAGCAAAGAGACGGACATGATCGCCACCGGCGGCGAATAGCCAGCGCGTGGCGGCACCCGCTGAGGGTGCACCCTTTTCAAGATCGCACAAAGCCCCGACTCATCATCGGGGCTTTTCTGTTTCAAGCTCCACCGCTTCCACCGGTTGCCGGGGTGGGCCCCCACGGTCAAGATGGCTACGGCAATGGTCACAAAGAGAACCCAATACGGGATCGGTTGGGATGCCTTGTCGAGTTGTAATGGAGTCGCCCAGTAGGTGGTCGAAGCGGCCGGCATTTGCTCTGCCTCTCCGTGTCTCGGTTTGCGTCGTTTTTTTCCCCGTAAGTTCTTGAAAATTGGGTGAGTTTGGCTTGACTTTGTGAAAAAATCTCATTAAGATTTAAGGCTATGATTCGCAGCCCTCGACAGCAGGTTTTGATCGGCCTGGATTGGGCCTTCCGGTTAGCGCTGGCAGGTCTGTTCCTCTATGCCGCTTGGCCCAAACTTCTCGGCCCGGAAGAGTTCGCCAAGTCCATCACGAACTATCGGGTCAGTCTGCCGGGTATCGGGCAGAACTACGTCTATCTGGCCGCCATGTTACTACCGCCGCTGGAGATGGTCGCGGCAGTATGCCTGTTCGTGCCCAAACTGCGGCGCGGCGCGGCCCTGATGATCATGCTGCTCATGGCCTTTTTCACCGTGATGATCATTCAGGCCGTACTGCGGGGATTGAACATTGACTGTGGTTGCTTCGGCAGCTCGCCTGCCGCCGCCGCACTCGCCACCAAGGTCGGCTGGACCAAGGTGCTCGAAAATACGGGCTGGCTCGTCATGTCCATCTTCGTCTATCTGCGCGCCTGCCCGCCCAAGCCGAAATACAGACTCTAACCGCGAGTTGAAGATGCGGCGACGTATTGCCAATAGTCTCGCGGTGGCAGGTGCCTTGACCTGCCCCAAATTGATCTTGGTCAGTCTGCTGCTGCTGTGCGGCAGCCTTGCGCTCGCCCGGCCACCGTTCGCGCCGCCCGAGAAACCGGCGGTACTGCCCGAGTTTCGCGTGCCGCGCGAGAACACGCTCGACGAAAATTGGCTCTACGTCACGACGCTCTACGATGCGTCGTCGGCGCTCCCTGAACTTTGGGGCGCGGTTCCCGTTGGTTTTGCCAAAGCACCGCTCGGCCGCGCCTTTATCGCCTCGCTTCACACCGTCTTCCGCACTGTGGACGGTGGCCGGTCGTGGACCAACCTCGACCCCCAGCCGCCGCCTATTCCCGTCTCGCCTTACCTGTCTGTTCGCTCGCCGAACTTCATTTCCGATATCTGCTGGCGGCCAATCCGCCGCGTCGAACTCAACAGCGATTCGCTCTATCTCGCGGTCTACAATAGCGCCGGCGAGACGGGCATGGTGCGCATGATGCGCGGTGGTGGTACCACGCACGTGCTGTGGCCGGACACCTTGCTGCTGGTCGACGATTGGATCACGGCGGTTGCCGCTCCCGATTCCAGCATCTGCGTCGCTCTGGCCGGGCTGGATGCGCGCATTTTCCGCAACGACTCGATGCAGGCGCCGACGCCGTGGGATGACTTGCCCTACGAGTTCACCGGTTCGTGGGTCGGCGAATTGACCACGGCGGGAAATTTTCTCTACGCTGCGGGATCCGCCTTCTGGCTCTCGCTCGATCGCGGTTTCTCATGGCAAACCATGACGTCCGCTGATCCGCTCGGCGACACGGACATTGACTTCGCGCCCAACAGCGCCCGCGCTCTGGTCAGCGGAGGCCGCACCGATCCGCCCGTCGGCTGGGTGCGCTACACGACCGACTTCGGGCAAACCTGGTCCGAGCGCACGTTGAACACCGACGTTCCGGTGCGCACTGTGCTGTTTATGGACGACACGCTCGGTTATGCGGCAGGCGGCTCGGCCAACGATGCCATCGGCAGGGTTTGGCGCACGACTGACGGCGGCGTGACGTGGGACCTTGAACTGGAAGTCGAAGCGGAAATCACCGAGCTCGGTTACGCCCGCGAAAGCGGCGGCTATATCAACATTATCGCTGCGGGTTATTTCGCCGATTTTCGCTGCGGCGTATGGCGTTCGCATCTGCAATATCCGGATTCCGCCGGCCCCGTGCTGGTCTTTGCGCAGGACACGCTCGCGTTTGCCGCCGAACCTGGCGCGACACAAACACTGCAAGCCGTCCTGACGAACATCGGCGATGCCGCGATCACCGTGACCGACTGGCTCGATAGCGGCCCGTTCATCGCCAACTGCTGTGGGCAGGACGTTATTCTCCTTCCCGGCGCCGACATGACGGTGGACGTCACCTTCGCGCCGGGCATCGCGGGTGAATTCACATCGTCCCTGCGCGTGCAGACCGATCGCAGTGAATACCTTGCGCTGGTAGCGGTCGGCTCGGCTCTGTCGTCGGCCGAAGATGCGCCGCTGCCGCAGGAGCTTGCGCTGGCGGTCTACCCCAATCCGGGCAATGCGGAATTTCGTTTGAGCTACTCGCTGGCAAGGTCGAGTGCTGTGGCGCTGACACTGTTTGACGTCACGGGCCGCGCAGTCGCGACGCTCGTGAACGCGCGCCGTGAAGCCGGTGAACACGTCGTCGCATGGAATGCCCAAGCCGAGCCGAGCGGCGTCTATTTCGCGGTGCTGACCGCGGACAATCGGCGGGAAATTACAAAACTTGTGGTGTTGAAATAGCATGCGTCTGCGCGGACAAGTAATCATCGAGGAATTTCGCTCGCGCTGCCTGACGGGCAACCCGCTGGGCGACGACCCGGTGCGCGAAACTCCCGTCTATCTGCCCGAAGGCTATTCGAAGTCGCGCGACTATCCGTTGCTCGTCGTACTCTCGGGCTTCACCGGCAGCGGACTCACGCATGTCAATTGGAGCGCCTGGCTCGAACCGTTTCCCGTGCGTATCGAACGGCTGATCAACAGCGGCGTCATTCCACCATGCGTTGTCCTCATGCCGGATTGCTTCACGCGGCTTGGCGGCGCGCAGTATATTAACTCCTCGGCGACCGGCGACTACGAAGACTATCTTTGCGGTGAACTGCTGCCGTGGATGCGCAGCGAATACCGCGCGGGAGTGACGGCTGATCAGGCCATGATCATTGGCAAGTCCTCCGGCGGCTACGGCGCGTTCGTATTGGCCGCCCGCCATCCAGAACTATTCGGCTGGTGCGTCATGCATTCCGGCGACTGTTACTTCGACTACGTTTATCTGGCCGAGTTTCCGAACGCCTTGATCGAATTGCGCAAACACGCTTCGCCGCGCGACATGATTGCCCTCTATGGTAATCAGCAGAAGCGCATTTCCAATGAAGCCGTCAACATTACCGCGATGTCGGCCTGCTATTCGCCCAATCCCGATTCGCCGTGGGGTTTTGACTATCCCTTTGATTTGGAAACCGGCGAATTGCGCGAGGACGTGTGGGCGCGCTGGCTCGTGCACGATCCTGTGCGCATGGCCGCCGACGACCGTGTCATCGCCAATTTGAAGAAACTCGCGGGACTATACATTGATTGCGGAATTAATGATGAATTTCATTTGCAGTGGGGTGCGCGGATTCTTTCGACAAGATTGACTGACGCCGAAGTTCCGCACACGCACGAAGAATACGAAGGCGGCCATTTCAACGTGCAGTGGCGCTACGACGAAAGTTTGAAATGGTGGGGCAAGCAACTGTCCGCTGATTGATAATTCTATCGAGTGTTTGGTATGGGCACGATTAACAAGGAATGGCATCTGGCGCACAAGATGCCGAAGAATCCGACATTAGAGCAGAGATTAGACTGGCATGAAGAGCACGCGAAGCATTGCACGTGCCGCGAAATGCCCGCGAGTTTAGCGAAGTTGATCCAAGACCGCAAAAGGAAAAGATAGCTCATGGACCTCGAAGCTCTAAAGTATCCTATCGGGAAATACGACGGCACCCGCCCCGCGACCGCCGAAGAGCGTGCGTCCCGTATCGCCGTGATCCGCGCCCTGCCCGCGGCGCTTCGCGCCGCAATCGCCGGACTGAGTGACACACAGCTTGATACACCCTACCGCGAAGGCGGCTGGACCGTGCGGCAACTGGTGCATCATCTGAGCGATTCGCACATCAACGCCTATTTGCGCACGAAATTCGCGTTGACCGAGGATAATTTCGAGATTCGTCCCTACAACCAATCGAATTGGGTCAACACTCCGGATGGCGCGCTGCCGCCGGAAGTCTCATTACAAGTGCTCGACGCCGTTCACGCTAAGTGGTGTCTGCTCCTCGAGCGCCTGTCCCACGATCAATTCGACCGCACGATGACACATCCCGAGCGGCCCGGACAAACGCTCGATATCAAGTGGCTGCTCGGTCTCTATTCATGGCACGGAGAGCATCATGTCGCGCACATCACCAGGCTGCGCGACAGAATGGGCTGGTGACACATGACTGATGTTCGTTATCCCATCGGGCCGTTTCAGTTTGCGGGCCGCATGAACGCGGCTGAGCGTAAGCTGGCGGTCGAGATGATTGAAGAGCTGCCGTTCGAACTGGGCAACGCGGTTGCCACGCTGAACGATGCACAGCTCGACACACCTTATCGCGACGGCGGCTGGACCGTGCGCACGGTCGTACACCACCTGACCGACGCGAATATCCACTTCTACTGCCGTACGAAATTTGTCGTGACCGACAACGTGCCCACGATTATGGGCTTCGACGAACAGGATTGGCTCAAGACTCCGGATTACGCGCTGCCCGTGGATTCTGCGCTGGAACTCTTGACCGGGCTGCATGTGCGCTGGGCGGCGATCTTGCGATCCTTGAAGCAGGAAGACTTCGACCGCAAGTACTTGCACTCGCAGCGCGGCGAGGAGCCACTCGATTACATCGTGGCCTACGCGGCGTGGCACGGCCGTCATCACACGGCGCACATCAGCGAACTGCGCAAGCGGATGGGCTGGTAACGCGCTTGCCGGATATTCGGTTTCCTATCGGTGAATTTGTCTATGCCGGGCCGGCGTCGCCTGCACATTGTCAGGAACGCGCCCGCGTCATCGCCGCCTTTCCCGCGGAGTTGCGCACAGCGGTCGCGGAGTTAACCGACACACAGTTGGATACGCCGCACCGCGACGGCGGCTGGACGATTCGCCAAATCGTTCACCATCTTGGCGATGTTAACGTGCATATCTATTGCCGCGTCAAAGCGGTAGTCGCCGAACCTGCGCCGCTGATTGTTGGCTTCGAAGAGAACGACTGGGTCAAGACGCCCGACCACCGCTTGCCCGTTGCGCCGACGCTTGCCATGCTTGAAGGCGCGCACGCGCGATGGTCTGCCGTGCTCGACTCGTTGACGGTGTCCGATTATGCCCGGATGTTTGAGTGGCACGGCGAAGGTCCAGTGTCGCTTGACGAGCAGGTTGAGTATGCCGCTTGGCATTGCCGCCATCATCTGGCACAGATTCATGCCGCGCGCCGCCGTTACGGCTGGTAGCATCACACTCACAAGGAGGTCGTCATGGGTGCACGCTTTTGGCTGGCGGGAATTCTATCCGGACTGGTGATGTTTGCTTGGGGCGCGGCCTCGCACATGATGCTGCCGTGGCACGAGGCGACGATGCAGACTTTTCGTGATGAAGACCTTGTTGCCGAGGTGCTGATGAAGGAAGCGCCCGTTTCGGGAATCTACGTGGCGCCCATGGCCGGAATGCTCGACGAGGGGTTGACAAGCGAGCAACAAGAGCGGCGCATGAACGAAGCGTGGGACAAGGGTGCGAGGGGGCCGAACATCTTCATGTCGTTCCATCGCGAAGGTAAGGACGGCATGGCGACGCCGATGATTCTCGACTTCGCGGCCCTCGTGCTGATGTCGTTCATGATGCTGTTTCTTCTGCAAGCCGTACCCAACTTGACGTTCATGGGCAAGGTGTTGTTCGTGGTGATTGCCGGCACGGTCGGCATGGCGCTGGTGCAGCTTGAGCAGTGGATTTGGTGGAGTTTCACATCCGGCTACGTCCTCGTGAACATCCTGGACGGTGCTATCCGCTGGGCGTTCGGCGGGATGGTTTTGGCGAAGTTGGGGACCAAATCCCGATGAACATCTACCACGTCTGGGTGAACCTGAAGGAATCCCGCCGCGACCTCGAGTTCTGCGAGAACGTGCGCGGCTATATGGAATTTCTGATCGCACACGGGCAGATGAAAGCGTGGCGCATGACGCGCCGCAAATTGGGTTTCGGGCCGGCGGAGTTGGGTGAATTTCATATCACGATGGAATTCCCTTCGCTGGTCGAACTCGAAAACACCTTCGGCGACGTCGCCCAGCGCGTCGGCGAAATGGAAGACCTTCATCGCAAGGTCTTCGTCATGGTCACCGATTTCAAGTCCGCGCTCTATCGCGACTTTCCCGATCCAGGCCGCGCGGCCTGATTCGCTTCACCTTTTAGACTAAAACTCTTGACTTTCCCGGAGGAATGATGAAGAAGCTGTTATTTTTGATGTGTGCGTTACTGTTGGTGTCCGGCGCTAAGTTGAACTACGCGCAGGACAGCACTCCCACCAAGCAAGAGCAATTGGCCGATGAAGCCGATTCGCTGGAAATGCGCCGCCGCGCCATGCGCGAAGAGCAGACGATGCTCGACAAGCGCGCAATTGAACTCCAACAGGAGATCACCGACCTGACCGCCCGCCTGCAAGCTGCCAAACTCGAGTTGAAGAGCAACAACATCTCGCAGAAGGACCTTGCCAAGCGCATGAAGGAACTCAAGATTGACGCCAAGCAGCACAAGATGGAAAAGAAGCAGGCCAAGCGCGCGGACAAGGAAGCACGCCGGGCCGCCAAGGAAGCCGAGAAATCCAAGTAAGCCGCGGAGTACGAGACAGAATGTCTGAAGATAAAATCAAGCGCGGCTGGCAGCCCGTTGACGATGTGAATTGGGATGCTTTTGAGCGGGTTATTGCTCAATGCAAGAACAAGCAGCAGATTTTAACGCACCTGCGTATCCTATTCGAACAGAAGGGCTACGCCAATATGATTCGCGCCGCCGAAATCGCCTACGATCGTCTCGTGGATGTGCTTCCGGGCAACAAGAGCTCCATCGGTGTGCACACCTATGTGGACGGCAAGGAAGTATACTGCAATTTCAGATTCGAGCCGGCCGGCGGCAAGCAGGAGAAGGACTCCTTCGAGTACTGAGTTGGGTATGCAGAATGAGACGTAAGCCATGCCCGGTCGGCGCCGCTCTGCAATTTATGCTTCATATTTTCCGCACATGCACAAGCCAGACGCCAATACTGAATTCCTGCTCGCCAGCGAGACTTTTCTGCGCGAGCATTTCGACCGCATCTGCGAGGCGTGCGAACGCCTGACCCCTGAGCAGTTGTGGTGGCGGCCCAACGAAGCTTCGAACTCCGTGGCCAATCTGTTAATGCATCTTGAGGGCAATGTCCGCCAGTGGATCGTTTCCAACTGCGGCGGATTGCCTGACAAGCGCCAGCGTTCGCGCGAATTCGCTGCGCGCGAAGGAGCGTCGCGCGAAGAACTGCTCGATGCGCTCGGTCAAACGGTGCTCGAGGCCTGCCACGTGCTGGCCAAGTTCGATCCGGCCCGGATGACCGAGAAGCGCACGGTGCAGGGCTATGAATACACCTTGTTGAAGGCGATCTACCACTCCGTCGAACATTTCTCGTACCACACGGGCCAAATCGTCATGCGCGCCAAGGCGATCTCGGGTGACGGCTTCAGTTGGTACAAGCATCTCGACGGCACCTAAGCGACGGCAGTGTGAACCACTGTGCGATAGACGAAGAATAAGCGCTGACAGTCTAACACGATAGCAAATGTCCGACAAAGATAATCTCGAATTGCCGCTTGCCGGCAACGGCAACGGCGACGCTCGCGTCATCCCGGTGAATGTCGAAGACGAAATGAAGTCTTCGTACATCAACTACTCCATGTCCGTCATCGTATCGCGGGCCCTGCCCGACGTGCGCGACGGTCTGAAACCGGTGCACCGCCGCGTACTCTACGGCATGCTTGAGCTGGGCCTCGGGGCGGGGCGCTCCTACAAGAAATGTGCGCGTATCGTCGGCGACGTCATGGGTAAGTACCACCCGCACGGCGATCAGGCGATCTATGACACACTCGTGCGCATGGTGCAGGATTTCTCGCTGCGCTATCCGCTCGTGGATGGCCAGGGCAACTTCGGTTCGGTGGACGGTGACGGCGCGGCCGCCATGCGTTACACCGAAGCGCGCATGAGCCGCATCGCCGAAGAGATGCTCGACGAGATTGACAAGAACACCGTGGACTTTGTTCCCAACTACGACGAATCCATCCAGATTCCGTCGGTGTTGCCCGCCAAGTTTCCCAATCTGCTCGTCAACGGCTCGGACGGCATCGCGGTGGGTATGGCCACGCGCATCCCGCCGCACAATCTTCACGAAGCCTGCGACGCCGCGATCGCCATGATCGCCAACGAATCGCTTTCGACCGCCGAACTGATGCAGTACGTCACCGCGCCTGATTTCCCCACCGGTGGCATCATTTTTGGCCGTCAAGGTATCCGCGACGCCTACACGACGGGCCGCGGCCGGCTGATCGTGCGCGCCAAAGCCAATATCGAGCAGCCCGAGAAGGCCAGTGGCCGCGTCAAAATCGTCGTCAGCGAAATTCCCTATCAGGTAAACAAGACGCGCCTGATCGAGCGCATCGTGGAATTGGTCAACGACAAAAAGATCGAAGGTATCGCCGATATTCGCGACGAATCCGACCGCGACGGTATGCGCCTCGTCATCGAGCTCAAGCGCGAAGCGGTGCCTGAAGTCGTCATGGCGTCGCTCTATAAGCATACGCCGATGCAGGAATCGTTCGGCGTGATTCTGCTCGCCCTCGTGCACGGAGTGCCGCGCGTCTTGACGCTGCGCGATCTGATTTCCGAATTCCTCGAGCACCGCAACGAAGTCACGCTGCGCCGTGTTCGCTTCGAACTTGAGCAGGCTCGCGATCGCCTGCACATCTTGGACGGTTTGCAAATCGCGGTGGACCATATTGATGAAGTCATCAGTATCATCCGCGGCGCCTCATCGCCCGAGACCGCCGCGATGGAATTGCGCGACCGCTTCGGTCTGTCCGAAAAGCAGTCGAAGGCGATTCTTGATATGCGTCTCGCTCGCCTGACCGGACTTGAACGCCAGAAGCTCGCCGATGAGATTAGGGACATCAGAGCCAAAATCGCCGAACTCGAGCCGCTGGCTCGCGATGAGAATCGCGCGCTCCGATTGGCGGTCGTCAAGCAGGAACTCGAGGAGATTAAGGAAAAGTACGGCGACAAACGCCGCACCGAAGTCGTGGACGACGAGGCCGAAGTCACGATTGAAGACATGATCGCGCCCGAAGAGATGGTCGTCACGATTTCTCACGCGGGCTACGTGAAGCGCTTCCCGGTCTCGGGTTTTCGCAAACAGGGCCGCGGCGGGCGCGGCTCGCAAGGCGCGACGACCAAGGAAGATGATTGGGTCGAACAGCTCTTCATCGCCTCGACGCACGACTATATCCTTTTCTTCACCGACCGCGGCAAGTGCTATTGGCTGAAGGTATACGAGATTCCATCCATGGGCCGCGGCTCGCGCGGCAAGGCGCTCGTTAACCTGATTGAACGCAGCGCCGACGAGAAGGTGCGCGCTTACGTCACCGTCAAGGAGTTCTCCGACGACCGCTATGTGCTCATGTGCACCAAGCGCGGCACGGTCAAGAAGACCGCCCTCTCTGAATTCTCTAACCCGCGTTCGAACGGCATCATCGCCATCAATATCGCAGACGGTGACGAATTGCTTGGCGCGGAGCTGACCGACGGCGGCAATGAAGTGATCATCGGCACGACCGAAGGCAAAGCCGTGCGCTTCCATGAAACGGACGTACGCGCGATGGGCCGTTCGGCCACCGGTGTCCGCGGCGTGCTGCTCAAGCCGACTGTGGATGCCGTCGGCATGATCGTGGTGCGCGGCGATTCGACGATTCTCACCGTTACTGAAAAGGGCTACGGCAAGCGCTCCGACGTGACCGACTATCGCCTGACCAAGCGCGGTGCGGGCGGCGTGCTGGCACTCAAAACCACGGACAAGACGGGGCGTATGCTGGCCATGAAGGAAGTCGGCGACACCGACGACCTGATCATCATCACCGAGCAGGGCGTCGTGATTCGCCAATGCGTGAAGGACATCCGCTCGATGAGCCGCGTCACGCAAGGCGTGCGCGTCATCAAGCTCGACAACGGCGACAAGGTCGCCGACGTCGCCAAGGTCGTCAACGAGGATGACGGCGATGAGATGGAACTCGAAACTCCGGCATAACGAGATGGCATGACTGTGACTCGGCGTGAACCCAAAACGACCGCGCGCACGAACAGCGGTTCGACTCGCAAGCGGTCTCTGTTGTCCAGCTTCTGGCTGCCCTTGGCAGGCAGTGTTATGGACATATCCGCAGTCATCGCTGCGGCGGAAGGCGCGTTCTTGCTCAGGTTTTGGGGTCCGATTAATGATCTCTATCCTGCCGTGATGATTCCCACGCGCGGAGATTATCTATCATCACTACGCGACCGAAGTTTCCGTCCCACTCGACCGCGAAATCGCACGGATCTTGCGTGGGGCGATCTTCGCGATGGGACTCGTCATGGCCGCGATCTTCTTCTATCGCGAGTTCAGCTACTCCCGCTTGACATTTCTCTTGACGCTGGCGCTGATGATACCGCTGCTCGTGGTTGCCCGAGCTATTTATCAACGGATGCGGCGCGCCTTTTTCAGCGCGGCATCGGCGTCTTGCGCATCGCCGTCTGGGGTAGCGGCAAGGAAGCCGTCCGGCTTTGGATGAATCTTGCGGATCAGAAGAGCCGCGGCTTTGATCTCGTCGGTGCCCTTGGACCAGCCCCATCTGCCGACTGGCGCACTCTCGGCGATGTCTCCGCCCTGCGCGCCCTGTGGCAAGAGCATGAGCTCGATGCGGTGATGCTCGCGCCTTCTTCCGATGAAGAGCCGCGGCTGGGCGAAGTCGCGCGCGCTGCAGAAGGCACGCCGCTTGAGTTGCTCTATATGCCCCTCGCGGTGGATTACTCACGCTCCCGTGTCGTCGTTACTGAAATCAGCGGCAAACCCGTACTCAAGCTGAAGACGTTAACGATGGCCGGTTTGGGCTACGTTGCCAAACGCCTAATGGATTTCTCTGTCTCTGCTCTCATCATCGTAGGCTTTTCTTTGCTGTACGCACTCATTGCCATTGCGGTCTATCTCGACAGCGGCAAGCCGCTCCTCTACCGTCAGCGGCGCGTCGGTATGGATGGCAATGAGTTTGACATGCTGAAATTCCGCACGATGAAGACTGATGCCGAATCCGGCACCGGCGCCGTCTGGGCCGTTCGCAACGATCCCCGCGTCACGCGCGTGGGGCGCTTTCTGCGCCGCTGGTCGCTGGACGAACTACCGCAATTCTGGAGCGTGCTGCGCGGCGACATGTCGCTGGTGGGTCCGCGTCCCGAACGTCCCGAATTTGTTTACAAGTTCGCTGAGTACATTCCGAACTATCTCGATCGCCATCGTGTCAAGGCCGGTCTGACCGGCTGGGCGGTGGTCAACGGCTTCCGTGGCAGTGAAACCACGATTGAAGAACGCACCGCTTACGATCTGTATTACGTCGAGAACTGGAGCCTCTGGCTGGATATTCGTATTCTGCTGCGCACGTTCGCGGCAGTCATCTCGGGCAAGGGAGCAATGTAGGTAATCTCCTATGGCGGAACAGCAATCCGGAAAGCAACAGTCAAAGAAGGCGCGCAAGCCGCGCAAAAAGCCCCGCGCCAGCGCCAAGAACGGCAAGCCGGGCAACCGCGTCTCCGATGCCACGGTTAAGCGGCTCTCCAAATACTATCGCACGCTTCAGAACGCGCTCAGCGCCGAGAAGACCACAATCTCCTCGGAAGAGATCGGCCGCTTGAACGGCTTGACGGCCGCCCAGGTGCGCAAGGATCTCTCCTTTTTCGGGGCGTTCGGTCGGCGTGGTCTGGGCTATAGCGTGGTGGATTTACATCGCGCGATCAGCAAGATTCTGGGTCTGCATCGCACCTGGAATGTCTGTCTGGTCGGCGTCGGTAATATCGGCACCGCCCTCGTACATTTCAAGCAGTTCGCGGAGCAGGGCTTCATGATTCGCGTGGTGTTCGACAGCGACACGCAAAAGGTTGGCCAAAGCGTCGGCGAGCATATCATACGCGACTTCGCGCAGGCCAAGCGTGTGATAGAAGACGAGAACATCAAGATCGCCGTGGTCGCCGTGCCTGCGCACGCCGCGCAGAAAGTCGTGGATCAGCTCGTCGAAGCGGGCATTCGCGCCATCTTGAATTTCGCGCCAATCTCGATTTTCGTCCCGAAGGGCGTTGCCGTCCGCAACGAAAACATGGCCATCGAAATCGAAGCGCTGTCCTACGCGCTCTCCAGCAAAGGCCAGAAGCCCCGGCAAATTCTGGAGCAGTAGGAACGTTCGTACTTCTGGTCCTCTGGGAAGGTAAGGGGGATCAAGCGGCCGGACATCATCACAAACTTCTCGCACAATGAAAACAGAAACCCCGGCTCATCACCGGGGTTTTTTCTGTCTTGCTCGGAAGATCATGACACTATTTCAACAGCACAACCTTGATGGACTCCCGAATCTGACCGTCATGTGCAACGAGGAAATAGACACCGCTTGCGATATCGGGTGATACGGAAAACGTGAACATCCCACCTGTCGCAGAGCCGCGGTGCAAGGTCATTACTTTTTGGCCGAGGATGTTGTGCAGCGCCAGTTCGAATTTTTCATCTGCAAAACCTGACACCGACACAGTGAAGGCGTTGTTGAACGGGTTTGGAAACACCCTCTGTAAATCCCAAGTGCCTGCTATTGGCACCTCGCGCGGATCAACCACGAACAGCATAGACGTGTCCGGTGGGGTGGTCAGCCACGGGCTAAATAACACGGAATCACCGAAGAGCGTATCCCCCTGTCCGTTCGGATTTAGCCCTTCGTGATACGGACCGCTCGCGTGCCCCCACCAATTGTATCGTACATCAAGAACCACCGGATAGTCGGGAAAAAACGTCACCGCGACGCCTTCGTTGCCAGCAATGATATTTTGGCTGAAACGTGGGCTACCAAACGTGACGGACTGAAGCACGGCCCCTTTGGATGGGTTTAAGCTCGAGTTTCCAACGAAAGTATTGTACTCTACTCGCGCGGTTGCCCGCCCGAACGCGTAAACCGCGCCACCCTCAACATTCGTGTTGTTCCGAAAAATGTTATGCGATACCTCCGTGTTGTTGGGGTCGTTGACGATCAGCGTTCCCGTTGCCATGCTTGTCGAGTTGTTTTCCAAGACGTTTCCGACAAATCTCGTGCTGCCATACCGTCCCCCTATGTGAACAGACGGCCACAATCCATCTGTATTGCGAAACACACACCGCGTGATTTCGCCCCAGAAGTTGTTTGCGGAAATGTCGTTGCAAAATCCCGTCGAGGGAGTTCCGTTGCCAACGAATTCACAGGCATAAATTCGTCCCCATCCTTCGTAAAGGCCAATTCCGCCTTCACCACCAAAGCACCCCGCTACAACCACCGAGTCCATAGCAATTTGCGACGTTCCGGAGTGGATTCCGGCTGCGGCCATGTCGCAAGTCAAATTTACCAGTAGCGATTTTGCCACCGTCAGCGAGCAGAAATCCGCATAAATGCCACCCCCCCAGTAATCCGCATTGCAGCCGTTAAACTCTGAATCACGAATGCGGACGTGGGCATTCCACTCCCATGCCGAGCCGCTGACAAACACCCCGCCACCCAATGGCGCTCGTCCCCCGTCGAACCGGCAAGCCTGAACATTGACATTTGCTGCGTGAACATACATCCCGCCCCCACCGGAGATTTCGTTGCGTTCATCATAGGTCCCCGATCCCCCCTGCAGGGTGAACCCAACGAGATTCAGCGCGGTCTCGCCATACGCTGCAATCACCGTACTCGACGAATCACCATCCGGCGCACTTACTATCGTTTGTCGAATCCAAGCCGTGTCACCGTCGAGCAGGTAGCGGCTGGCAATGGTTAGATCTTTCCCGTAAGGCAAGACTGGACCGCCAAACGTACCCGGCTCGAGCAGAATCACGTCACCGGAATCCGCCGCCGCGATAGCGTCAGCAATATCAAATCCGGGAGCAACATATAATGTATCGGCATACGCCGCCCGTACAGCAAATAGAGTTATGCAAGCCCAGACTTTGAGTCGTGGCATTAGTTCTACCTCTGATATGGTCCGCCCCCGCAGCTATTGCTGCGGGGGCGGCTTGTTAGTTGTTACGGTGCTTCCGTGCCGCAATTGGGAAGTGATCTGCCAGTGTCAGCGAGATACGCCTTGCCTATTCCCGAGCCGTAGTTCGATACCCACGACGAGAATAATACGCTGGATCCTTGAGTCAACGTGGCCCCAACCGACGTGTTGGCGTTTCCGTTGCTCGCGTCCGTTTGGTCAACGATTCCAGATCCGCTTATCCACGTGTATGCGCTCAATGTCCCCGTTGTTGGCGCACATACGCGAATCTTGTGAACTCTGGTGACCGTAATCGTCGGCCAAGTGTCAATCGTGCCATTCCCAGTATGCACGTGACTGTCATAGGTTGCGAATGCCGTGCCGATGATTCCCACCAAAAAGGCCACGGCGAACATCGCAAGATAATGCGCGCGATTCATGTTGAACCCCCAGTTATGATTTGTTATTGCATCCATACACAACACATGCCCTTGCGCAAGAGGCTAATCATAATATAAGAAAACGAATGGGGGGGGGGTCAAGTACTTTTTGTGAAGTGTGACAAACTCTCTCTTTTCTATTTCATATATACATACGCGTCCATGTTTCAACACATCAACCTCCTTCGATGCCTCATCGCTCCACCCCCACTCGATCGCACAGCTTCACCAGCGTGCAGTCCGCGCAATTCGGATTGCGCGCGTTGCATACTCTTCGGCCGTGCCAGATCATCGCGTGCGAAAAGACGATCCACGACTCTTGCGGCAATAGCTTCATTAAGTCGCGCTCGATTTTCACCGCGTCATCTTCTTTCGTCATACCCATGCGCTGCGACAATCGCATCACGTGCGTATCCACCACCACTCCCGACGCTATTCCGAACGCGGTACCCAGCACCACGTTCGCCGTCTTGCGCCCGACGCCCGGCAAGGTCACAAGTGCGTCAAGCTCTTGAGGCACAACGCCACCGTACTCATGTACGATGGCGTTGGCAAACCCTAAAATATTCTTCGCCTTGTTGCGAAAAAATCCCGTGCTCTGGATAATTGTTTCGACTTCTTTCTGTGTCGCGCGCGCGAGCGTCTCGGGCGTCGGAAACTTTCTGAACAGCACCGGCGTCACCATGTTCACGCGCAGATCGGTGCACTGCGCCGATAAAATCGTCGCCACGGCCAGTTGAAACGCATTCTCGTGCGTGAGCGCGCACTCGGGCTGCGGATAGAGTCGCAGGAGTTCCGCCGCGATCTTCTTCGCGCGCGTGGTAAGCGGCGTCACTATTTCAGCAGCGCCATCTTTTTGAACACGTCGCGACCCAGTGCGCTCACCTTCACAAAATACAATCCGCTCGTCCACTGCGACCCATCCACGGCGATGCTGTGCGTTCCCGCGGCCGAGAATCCGTCGAGCGGCACCGCGACGCTCTGCCCTAAACTGTTGAACACTTCCGCGCGCACATTCGCCGCGGCGGGCAAATGCAACTCCAGATGCGCCAGCGCATTGAACGGATTGGGATAGACTTCGCTTACCGCAAACTCGGTCGGCAGCGGCGCATCTCCCACCGCGCTCGGCGGCAGGACCGTGATCGCTCCGACCATTCCCATGTCCGCGTGAACTTCGCAAACATACGGATAGACTGCCGCCGTCTGGTCGGTAAAGTGATGGATGAACACCCAATTGGCGTTCGACGGATCGCCGCTGTCAAACGCGGGCGGCTGCCCCACGTGGACGACATTATGAAATCCGCCGTTGTTCGTCCAGCGCACCGAGTCGCCGCTGTTGATGGTCAGCAGGGACGGTGTAAACGTCGTGCCGCTCAAACTCACGTTGTGCGTCGTCGCCCCGGCCGCCGTTGCCATCAGCAACAGCGTAAACAAGTTACCTAAGAGTCGCATCGCATCTCCTTATGATGATCTAATTCAAATGTCATTTTAGCAGCACTAACTTGCGCGATATCGTGGTGCCCGCGCCGTCCACGCGCAAATAGTAGATTCCCGACGCGAAGGCTGCGCCGTCAAACGTCAGCGTGTATTGACCAGCCTCGCGCGTTCCGTCGAACAGCGTCGCAACCGTCTGTCCCAGTTCGTTTGTCACTCGCGCCGTAACCTGCGTGCGCACCGGCACCGCAATGGAAATCTGCGTCTGTGGATTAAACGGATTGGGATAGGCTTCACTCACCGCAAAGGCCCGGGGTATTTCCTCGGTCGCCGGGGTACCGTCGTCAATTGTGAAATCCTGCGCGCTTTCAACAAACGTACCCAGCGGATCGAGCGCCGTCGCCAAACGAATGCGCGCCGTTGTTGTCGCCGCTCCGCGCGGCGTCCACACAAAACTGCCGTCATTCTCTGTCGTCGGCGCCAGCAGCTCCCAATTCCCATTGGGGTAGCTGCGGTTTAGCAGGATACGGAACGTTCCGACAAATTCTGCCGCCGACCACATGATGTCATAAGGCTGCTCCAGCTGCACCGTCTCCCCGCCGTTCGGCGCCTGAATCGTCATCATCGGCGCCCGCATCACAAAGTCACCGTCGCTTTCATCGCTCAGCCACTCCTGCTCGATGCTGGTGATCTTAATGCGGCAGTTTTCCCCACCCGGCTGCATCACGCGCCAAACGTAGTATTGCGGATGCGTCACATTGTCCGCCAGCATCTCCCACTGTCCGTTCGGGAAGTTGCGGTTGATCTCAATCGTCAAAAATCCGTCCGTCAACGTGCGCTCGAACCAAATCATGTCATTCGTACCGGTGAATACCGTCTCGCCGCCGTTCGGCGACAGCACCACTACGCCGGGGTTGGCAATGCGCGAATCCGCGTTCGAAGTATCGGATAGACTGCCGTCGGTTGTATGCACAATTCTGAACCGCGCGTGGTCCGTTACCGGCCCCGTGACGATCCACGGATGCGCCCCGTCATTGTCAATATTCGCCGCTATCGTCTCCCAGTTACCGCCCGGATAGCCGCGATTCACCGCCAGCGTAACATCTCCGCCCACGGCGATCCCCGACCAGCGAATCGTAACACTGCCGCCCGTCGCCAATGTTTCCGTTCCATTGGGGTAGAGCATCGCCAGCGTCGCCGCGCTCGTCGGAATCTCCCACATCCCGCGCCCGTGCGTGGCCACACGCAGCGCACCGGTTTGCGGCTGAATGTCCATATCATCCACACGCACAACCGGCAACCCTTCGCCCAGGATCGCCCACGTCTGGCCCGCGTCAGTCGTGTAGTACACGCCCAAATCGCCGCCGACATAAAGCGTCGTCGGATTGTTCAAGTCCACAGCCAGATCCTGGACCGGAGCGTTGGGCAAATTGCCCGTGATGTTCGTCCATTGCCCCCCGGCCGTCGTGGATCGCCACACCTGCCCGCCGTTAAATCCCGACTTCGTGACATAAACCGTATTCGGATCGAACGGATCGGGAATAACGTGCGTGATATAGCTGCCGTTCATATTCCCCGAGACGTTTACCCAATTGCCGTCCGCCGCATCGTAGCGATAGACGCTGCTGCCGCTCCCCAGGTACAACCGTCCCGGCACAGCCGGTGATGCCGCCAGCACCTGGTTGGAGTTGCCCACCGGTCCGATATTCACCCAACTGCTGTTGCGGCCTTGATTCGTGGACATCCACACGCTCGCGCCCGAGCTGTTGGTTGTGGTGTAAATCGTGTTCGGCGCGAACGGATCCTGTACGATCGGCGTCACCCACGGTCCGCCGCCGATGATGCCCGGATTGATTTCCGCAAAATTGCTGCCGCCGTCGTCCGTGCGATAGCGATTGCCGTTTTGATACTCCACGTAGAACGTGTTGTTATTCGTGTAGTCAATCACGCAATAGCCGCCGTCGCCGCCAAACTCGGATTCCCAGTCGCCCGATCCGCTGTAGCGCGTCGTGCCGTTATCCTGCGTGCCGCCCAGCGCGAACACCGTGTCGAGCGTCGCATTCCCCATGGCGTAGAACTGGAACGTGTTGTAACCGAGGTTTTTCTCGTTCCAAGTCTGACCGTTGTCATACGATACGAAGATGCCGCCGTCGCTGACATCCCACAGCTCGTCCGAATTCTCCGGGTGAAAGATCAATTCGTGATGGTCCGCGTGTGCAAACGACGGTTCGCCGTAAGCGTGCCACCACCACGAGCGCTGTGACCACGACTCGCCGCCGTTCACCGTGCGATAGATATCCAGACCCGCGTTGAACACCGTCAGCGGGTCATCGGGATCCACGGCCAGCGCCATGTCGTACCAGCCTTGCGAGGCGTAGTGACTCGTCTCGCCGTCCTGCGACATGCGCTCCCACGTCTGTCCGTTGTCCGCCGAGCGATAAACGCCGATCATTTCCGAGCCGTTAAAATCGAAGTCGCCCGATATACCCGCGTACACGACCAGCGAATTCGACGGCGCAAAACTAAGCACGATGCGGCCAATAATCGTCGGATTGGGCAGACCGGTATTTGCATTCACCCACGTCGCACCGTTATCCGTCGAGCGGTAGACGCCGTTCACTCCCGACCCGTACGGGTAACCCGCTGCGCACAAAAGCACATCCGGGTCTTGCGGATCGCGTTTAACTTCGTTGATGTTGCCTGCACGCACCAGCGTAAAACTGTCCCCGCCGTTCGTCGAGCGATACAGGCCTTCGCCCGTCGAGGCCAGCACGATATTCGCGTCGCGCGGGTCAACGTTGACGCGCAAAATGCACGTGCCGCTGCTGTAGTTGTAGTTCATGGAGGTCAGCGCCCACGTCACGCCGCCGTCAATGGACTTGAACAGACCGACTCCGCCGATAGCGTCGCCGTTGAAGTAGCCTTCGCCCGTGCCCATGTACATGATGTTGGGATTGGACGCCGCAATATCCAGGCAGCCGACCGCCAGGTTCGGCAGCATGTCCGTAATCGGATACCAGTAATCGCCGCCGTCGTCGCTGCGAAACAGGCCGCCGCCGACCGACCCGGCGAACATGATCTCGGGATTGTTGGGATGAAATCTCAGCACACGTGTGCGGCCGCCGTGATTAAACGGCCCGAGCGCGGCCCACGGCTCGTCGAGTGTCACGCGCGGCATGCGCCCCATCTGTTGAAATGCTTCCCAGCGCGCACCGGCGGGAATCGTCGAATCGGGATAGGCGCGCTGTTCCACATCATACAAGTAGCGCATGTACGGCTTATAGCCATGCGCGCGCGGCCACTCGTCCCGCGAACTGTAATATTGCCGGAACGGCTCAAGCTGGTCGAACACATTGATTGGCGGCCGCTGTTGCGCGAACAGCGACGAGGCAAGCAGAAGCAGTGCGAGGAATGCGTACATGGGTCTATGGCTATTGATTGTGATCTATTTCAGCAGCAGCACTTTGCCGTGCGCTGTGTAGTTCCAGGTCAATTGTCTGAAAATCCAAAAACAGACGAGTATTTCATCAAACGTTGTCCAGACATGTTGTCACGAATTGCCACATCGGGGTGCTTGTCATTATGGAGCCGGGCCATGTACTCGGCGAAGAGGACTGCCGCCATTTGCTTTTAGTCGTATGCCAACATGCTCCAGATATTGGTGTCAACGAACGCTTCTCTGGTCTGACTATCTATCCTCTTCACAAGCCCCGAATTTGATAGCTCTTCTATGGACTTCCCAATTTCTTCAAATGACGGTGTTGACAATTTGCCGTCGGTCTTTGCGTCTTTGGGAAGCAGGGTTGGTTTGAACTTTCGCCTTTGGGGTCGCGTCCTTGTGGCCTGTCGCAACACAGCCAGCAAAGATAATTCCGCATACCAGTACCGCGCCGGCCTTGCAGGCGTTTATTCTTCCGTTGAGCGTCGGCCTGCTCGTTGCGTAATATGTCCCGAGGGCAGTACGGACATGCTGTGACGCTGGCTAAGACTTCTTGTCTGCAATGCGGGTACTTCGTAGGCCCCATGGCTAAAGTTGCGGGCGTACACCTGAACAAGCCCGGGCAATACTTCTCGATGCCTGGCGATGTAATCGTCTGTGTCCACAGCGTGTCAAGGTTCTCCTGCCCCAGCGCATCCACCGCACCACATAACACCAGAATAGGATTAGATATTTCCGTCCCATCGCCCACCTTGCCTTTCTCCACAGATTTCGGCAAATTCGAGCAGTTGCAACAACTTAAGATACGGATTTCACACACCGTGAGCAACGCGCCGACCACCTTGTGTGTCTTGCTCACAAAGGCTCAAACTCCCCCCTGCTTCGATTGCAAACCATGTACCTACCAATAAAAACAATGGTTTGCAGGAGAAAATCCGCGCAAACCCTGCGCCGGGCCGCATAGCATGCAGAGCCTGACCACGCGGCCTATCCTATTAGATGGCGCGCTCGGCACGGAGCTCGAGTGCCGTGGCCTCGATCTGCCGCTCCCACTTTGGACCGCGCAAGCGGTCGAAGAGCACCCCGATCTCGTCCGCGCCATCCACCAGAGCTACATTAGAGCTGGCGCTCACGTCATCACCGCCGCGACCTTCCGCACCACACGCTGGACCCTCTCCAAGGTCAATCGCGCCGATGAAGCCGAACACCTAACAAAGCAAGCCGTCGAACTCGCCCGCTCCGCCGTCCCCAACCTAGGCCGTGCCTCTGGCGCGGCGGGGCCAGGGGGGGTAAACTCCCAAGCGCGGTCAACTCAACTTAGCGAAGACGCGCCAGCGGCAATGGGTCCAGCGCCTGCGCTGGTGGCAGGATCGCTCGCCCCGCTCGAAGACTGCTTCCACCCTGAACTTGCGCCCGGTGACTTAGTCCTGCAAGCCGAGCACCGTCACAACGCACAGTCGCTGGCCAACGCGGGCGTGGATATTATCTTGGTCGAGACGCACAATTCCCTGCGCGAAGCCCGCATCGCCACGCACTTCGCGCGCGCTACAGGAATTCCGGTTTGGACATCGTTCATTTTGAAGTCACCGACCGAGCTGTTGAATGGCGATTCACTCGAAGAAGCCGCGCGCACGGTGGTCAAGTTCGGCGCGGGCGCCGTGCTGATCAATTGCACGCCGCTGCACATCGCCGCGCAAGCCGTGATGAACATGAGTATGCACGTGCCGCAAGGCATATTGCTTGGCGTCTATCCGAACGCACATGACGAGACGTTGTCACCCGCCGAATTCGCCGAATGGGCCATTAAAGTCTCCGCCATCGCTGATATTCTCGGCGGCTGTTGCGGCATCGGTCCCGAACACCTCGCCGCGCTGAAATCCCGCCTCCTATCTTGATCACAGCCTTGGGTCACGCCTCTGGCGTGACGCTCTTCGCCGCAACATGTTGAGGTCCCGCAGACCCAACCATGTAGGACCACCCATGCTTCGCCCCTGCCTGCTCTGTCTCATGCTGACTGCCGCAGCTTTCTCGGCCGACCTTCGCACCTACGAAGGTGGCTGGAGCGGCACCATCGCTTCACCCACGCCATTCCGATTCAATGTGTCGCTGTCTCTGTCGAACGACACGGCCACGCTGCTCTCGCTCTCGAATGGCACAACGCAGTGGCTTGCCGAGCTAAAACCTCAGAACGGATGTGATCACGCCGACTTTGGCGGCGTCACGTTTGACGGGCTGCGGGACTCGCTCGGTATGCGCGGCTTTATCCAGTCCGGTGTGCACCAATACCACATCGCGTTCACACGCAGCGACGCGTCGGCCTTCACAGGCTACTGGTCTCCGTTCATGCTCCCCGAGATGGACAACCGCGTCCTGCTCAGTATAGAGAATTGCACCGCCGACAGCTACGAAGCCTACCTGATCCTCGGCGACAGCCGCGCACCGCGCCTCATGTGCGGAAATTTTTCCGCGAACGGTGACACGCTGCTCTTTGGCGACTTTCGCACCGGATTACAGTTTGCTGCACTTCTGCGCGCCGACGAGATCGTGCTCATGCCGCAACTGGCAGGAAGACTGGTTGCACAAATTCCGCTGCGGCGTGCAACTGAATCCTGGGCCCCGCGCGCTGAACCAAGCAAATCGTCCGATGCCGACGAGTGGACACAGATTTCAGCAAGCTCGGCCGGATTTGATGAGCGTGCGCTATCCCGGCTTGCCGACAGCGTTGCCGCCGGAATTGTAACGGCCACGCACAGCGTGCTGATTGCGCGTCACGGCAAATTAGCCTACGAGCAGTACTTTGCGGGTTACGACGCGGTCACACCGCACGACCTGCGCTCGGCGCAAAAGACCTTCACCGGCGCGGCCATCGGCAGCGCGATCGAGCGCGGACTGCTCAAGAGTCTTGACACGCCCATCTACGACTATCTGCCCGCCGCGTTGCTCGACACGCGCGCAACCGACGAGCGCAAAGCGCGCATCACCGTGGGCCATCTGCTGACCATGAGCTCCGGACTCGATGCTGTGGATTTCGGCGCCGACCACGAATCCGCGGCCTCGGAAGATGCCTATCAGCAAACACCCGACTGGCCACGCACGATTCTTAGCGCCCCGCTGATCAACGAACCCGGCGCTGTTGCCAATTACGGATCCGCCAACGCCTGTCTGGCCGGTGCGATACTCGCAAGCGTATCGCCGCTGCCACCGCAGCTCTTCTTGGACGAAACGCTCTTTCTGCCGCTCGGCATCACCGATTACATTTTGCAAACCGACTTCTCCGGACAGACCTACGGCGCAGGCGGCATGTTCATGCGCCCCCGCGACATGCTCAAGATCGGTCAACTCTATTTGAATGGCGGCGAGTGGCAAGGTCGGCGCGTGCTCCCGTCCGCGTGGGTCGCGGATTCCTGGCGCCGCCACACCACCCTCGCCAATACCGAGCAGCACAACGGCTATGGTTACTTCTGGTGGGAGCGCCAATATGACTGGAGCGGCAAGTCGTTCATTGCGCATGAAGCGCGCGGCGCAGGTGGACAATATATCTCCGTGATCCCGGAACTTGATTTGGTCATCGTCGTCACCTCGGGCAACTTCCGCAATGGCCGCTTCTGGCAGCCCGAAGCCATCATCGAGCAATACATTCTTCCCGCGGTCGTTCGACATTAAGTAACGTGATTCTGCTCATTAAATAGAAAGTGTCCCACCCATGAAAACCATTGCCCTGTTTGTTATTGCGGCCTCTGTCTTCACGCGTGCCTGCCAGGGCCCCGAAAGCGGCGGCTCCAAGAGTGCGCCCGAAGGTTTTGGCACCGCGCAGAAAAGCGATCTTGTTATCGAAGCGCAGCAATCTTCGCTGCAAGTTGAGTGGGGCACGACCGCCGAAGTGCCCATCAACGTCTCGTGGAAGAATGGACAAGAGTACGCCATACAGCTCGCACCCGCAGCCGACACTCCTGAGTGGCTCAATGTCGCCATCAAACCTGCCATCGTGGACCCGCCGGGCAGAGTCGTGGTCTCAATCACGCCTGATCTTGGCAAAGCTCGCCGCGGCACACACAGTTTCACGCTGCTGGCTTCGGCCTTTGGAATGAAGACTCCCGCCGAGTTGCAAATCGAAGTCGAAGTCGTGCGCCAAACCGGATCGTTCGAAGTGCTGCAGACGCTGGGTAACTCCGTCGAGTGCCGCAACATCTGCGCGAAGGTTGCCAACGGTCGCATCGCGTTCTACGATCTACTGAAGGAAAAAGGTCAAGAGTGCGACGACAATTCCAATCTGCCCGAGAATCAGCGCATCGGCCTGAAGCAATACTCGCTCTCCGCGAAAGGTTACGGATTTGGCCGATCCTGCACCGTCGCGGGCATCTGGGAGAACACCGGCACACTTACGCTCGTCAACGCCGGCTTCTTTGACGGCACGATTCCGCGCGGCGACATGTTCATGCAGATTCGCGGCGCCGAGCGCGTCTGGCTGTCACCCGACAACACGCTCGCCATTGCGCAAAGCGGCTCATCCTTCACACCGTACGATGTGATCACGGGAAATCAGATCGGCGAAACCTGCCGCTCCTCGGGCGATGTCACCGGCCTGCGCTACGAAGCCAACATCCTCACCGTCTTCTCGGCCAACAATTGCGAGTGGGACATCCGGTAGTTCTCGGCTTCCCCTCGCCTTGCTTTCGACAAACCTAAGCCGCGTCACTGGCGCGGCGACACACAACAAAAAGCCGAGGTTGATCACCTCGGCTTTTCCATGTTCGCGGCAGCGGCAACGGGTCCAGCGCCTGCGCTGGCTATTTTACCAGCACCAACTTCGTCACGGCGCTCAACCCCGCATCCGTTTCGAGTTTTGCAAAATACAGCCCGCTGGTTTGCGCGCTCGCGTCCCACATCAGCGCATGAGCGCCTGCACTTATCGGCCGATCAAGCAGTGTCTCGACCGCCTGACCCAGCAGATTGTAAATCGTCAACGTCACATGCGAGTTGCGCGGCAGCGTAAACGCCAATTGTGAACTTGGATTAAACGGATTGGGATAGGCCGCGAGTTCTATTGCGTCCGGCAGCACCGCGCTACGTTCGTCGTCTACCCCCAAGGACACTTCCGACAGCACCTGCCCGTAAACATTATTGAAAATATCTCCCACCGCCCCTGCGCCGCAGCAGCGCCCCGGATTGCTCGAGCGCAGGTCTTTCCACACCGCCAGCGCGCTGCCGCTTACCCACGGCATCAGCACCGGTTCCTGCTGGTAGGTCGGCACATCGCAAATCGGGTAGCCTTCCGCGGGCCAAGTAAATCCGCCGATTGTCGCATACTCGCCGTTGCCTGCGATATGCGTGCCGTAGAGGTCTATCTCCGAATAGAGGTCGCTGTTTCGCAGGTCTTCCCACACCAGCCACGCGCCGCCCTGTCCGTCATGCGTGAGCGCCAGCGCAGATTGATCACCGTTGTGCGAAGCGGCGCGCCGTTCGACATTCGACCAAAGTGCATTGCCGTTTTGATCAAAGCGCGCAACATAGGCGTGCGCGTGATCACCGGTGCGGAAATCCTCATAGCCCAGCAGGAATCCGCCCAATCCATCCTCCGATAATTTGTGCCGCACCACCGCCGCGCCATCCGGTGAAAGCCGCCGGCCGTCCGCGCCCCACACGTCTTGGCCCTCCGCCGTGACCAGCACACCGTGTACGTGATACAACGCCGAGTTTGCGCTGTGCGGCACCTCGTACGTCAACAAAGCGTGATTTTCGACCCGTAGCAACTGCGAGTTCCGTTCACGTGAGTTCGCCGGGCCGTACGTGCGCCCCGCATCCGTCCATCCGTCGCCGAAACTACCGTCGCGCTCGATGTGATAGAGCACCGCCTGCGTGTCCGTCCACGGCCCCGTAATTCCCGACAGAAACACTCCGTCATTTCCGTCGCTCACCGCGCCGCTCAAGATCACGTCGTTGCCCGCTTCACCGGGAAACTCGTGATACTCGGGCTGCCAAGTGAACGCGCCGTTCGTGTTGATGTGCGCGACGCAGGGCCGCGCCACAAAGGCTTCGTTGAACCGCGCGAACACCACAAAGACGCCGCCCGCTCCGTCGGGAATCAAGTACGTCTGTCCATGATACCCGTGCTGCGTGTACACCGTCGCCGGAGCATCCCACAGAAAGGCTCCGCTGGCATCAATATGTTGGATGTTCAGCATGTTGGCCACGCCGACCGAATCCGCGATCCACGAGATGAATGCGCCGCCGGCGCCGTCACCGCTCGCCGCCGGTGGATCATAGATCGAAACTTCAGTGTGTGAAGTCAGCTTCCGTCCGTTGGGTTCCAACAGCGCGTTCCCGCTGCGATCCAGAATTTGAAAGTACACGTCGCGATTCAGGTCCGACCGGCTGTCGCTCCAAATCACCACGAACCGATCGTCGCCCATCACTGCCGACCGCGGATCGTAGGTGTCATACGTCAAACCGCCGCTGACAAATTCCGCCTGCGCCAATTGTCCGGCGCTATTCAGTTCGCCGACGAACAAACTCTCCGGCTGCATGATCGAACGCCCCGATACAACGACCAGCCGCGCCGCCGCGTTAGCAGGCTTCTCAACCTCCGCGCGCAGCTTCTTACCCTCGCGTTCCCACACGACATTGCCCGCTTCGCCCCACAGCTTCTGACCGTTGTTGGCCAGCTTCTGGGTGTGTGTCACATAGTGCGTAAAATTCTCGATCTCCGTCCACACGATCACCAACTCATCACCCTCCCAATACCAATCCACCGGCGTCGTACGCAGCGCCGCCGTGCCGAATTCAATCGGCCCCCACAGGAGCGCTCCGTCGCGGCTGAAGCGATAGAGTGCGAGTCCCGCTTCATCGGGATCAAATTCAAAGTCCGCCAACGCCACAACGACTCCGCCGTCCGGCGCTTCGGTCATTGCGCGAATCGCCTGCACCTGCGGTCCCTCCGCAACAAGCACACCCGCCGCCGACCAGCCCGGCAGCGGCTGCCGATTTGTATCCAGCAGCGTCAGGCGCGCATCGCCATAGTTGTCGCCGCCCCGCGCCGCCCACGACAGCGCCAGTCCGTTTTCAATGGCGATCAACCGGTGCGTACCGAAGTCGGCATACTCGGCCACCGCTTCTTCGTTTGGAAAACCTAACGCACCGTCGGTGGAAATTTTCTGGATGACCAAGTCGTTGGTAACGCTGTTCATGCTGTTCAGAACGTACGCGTCATCGCCCACGCACGATACGTCAAGCGCCTGATTGTACTCCACCGATCGGTCCAGCAGTTGAATCCCGTCGGGTGGCCCGACGCGCTGACCATCCGGTGTGAGCACCTGCGCAAAACTATTCAGGCGCGTCTCAGCGCCCACGGTCAAGCGGTCGTCTGTGAACGCGATAAATGCGAAGCCGTTTGCATTTATGGCGAGCTTTGCGTCAAACTGATCGCGCTCCTGCTGCACCACAACCACGCCACTCTGCGGTGACCACAGCGCATTGCCGCTGGCATCATAGCGCTGCGCCACCAGATCGCGGAAGCGCCCGACTGAATAGTCTTCCCACACCACCAGCACGCTCCCATCCGCGTAGGCCGCTGCCACGGGCGCGCGCTGTTCGCTGCTGCTGCCCGCTACGAGCGTCCCGTCCTGGCCCCACACGTGTTCGCCATTTGCAGCGATGCGCGTCCCCCACACGTCGCGCGTACCATCCCGCAAGCAATCATAGTAGAACAGCGCCACGTCGTTACCCGCCGCCACTGCGGCGCCGCTCCAACCGAGATGCGCCCCCTGACGAATTGCCATCCCGTCTTGGGGCCAATAGAACTGTGCCCAAACCAACACAGGTAAGAGCAGGATTCCACTGGAGATAGTCAGTTTTCGCAGCATACAACATTCCTCATTTCGATGGCCCGGCGCGAGCAATAGTCCACATTAAACAACAATCCACCACATCCCGTTCCGCTCCCCCTTCCTCTGTTCAAGAGGAATGTGGTCATGGGATGGGGGTCCGCCTTCCGTCACTGCGTCACTTCGCCCCTACCCGAGGGGGGTGGCACACGTCAAGCCGGCGACCAACCGCACGTCGAGGCCCACCATACCCCCACGGCCACCAACCCGACCAGCGCGAGATAATACACCCGCCGCGCCGCGCCATATTTCGCCGCTAACTCCGGCTGCGTTGCGCGCCGTTTTTCCCAGCGCCACCACCAATATTCTAACGCCGCCCACGCGCCGATCAGCGCAATCGTTACGATAGTTCTCATGACCATGTTTCTGACTTCATTACCCGCTCGTCATCACCACCCAGATCACCAACAGCATCATCACGAACATGAACAAATAGCGCCACGCCTTCGCCGCGCCATATTGCCGCACGATTTCGTCTTTGAAATCCTCGCCCGGCGACCAGCGGCGCCCGAACCAATACCACAGCTCGAACACGACCCACAACAAGAACGCGCCGCCAAAGACTAAATACGTGCCAAGTTCAGGATCATCCATCGGCCGACCCCGTTTCTAATTGCTTCTTTTCCCCTACGGCACCAGCCACCAGATCAGTGACACGATGCCGAGATAGAAAAACACCCGCACGATCATCCCGGGTATTGATCCGCTATCCGTGGACCAAAACCCCAGCAGAAAATCGCCAATCTTGTCCGTCACGACCCACAAGATCAACAGCCCGGCGATCTTCAGGAACATCACCCAGCCTTCCGGCATCGCTCCGCCTCGAGCTCTCTAATCTCTCATTTCACAAACGCCGCTTTCTGCACAAGCACATTCCCCGCCGCTTCCAACCGCAGCAGATAGATTCCCGCCGCGCACTCGTCGCAGTTCCATTGCAGCGTGTGTTCGCCCGCGCTCTGCGCCGCGTCCACCAACACGCTCACCTCGCGACCCAGCACATCATACACCCGCAGCGACACCAAGCTCGCGCGTGCCAACGTGTACGATACATTCACCGCGCCGTTAAACGGATTCGGATAGAGCGGCGCAAACGAAAATTCGTCCGGCAGCGGTGCGTCACCGGCGGCGTCAGGCCAAATTCCAAATCCTTCGAGCGAAATCGTGTCCGGGCTCGACGCTGCGTTGCTGAACACCACGGCATAGCCCTCGTACATCCGCTCATCCGTCGGTGCGAACCGCACGCCGGTTGTCATGAACGCGCCGGGGGCAAGATTGACAACGATCCAGCCCGGCGGCCCGTTGAAGACCTCGCCGAATACCTCAAAGTCAAACAGCGTCAGCACGCTGTCGCCGACATTTTCCAACCGCACCGCCATCACACTGTCCGCGCCGACACGCACCGAATCAAATCGCATATCGGTGGGATCAATCAGCAGCTCCGGCGTAAAGACCGTATCCGGCACCGCCACGCCCCGCATGACCACCGAATCCGGCGACGTCGGCGCATTGGTTTCAACAACCCACCAACCGCTGTATTCGCCCGGCGCGTCCGGCGCAAAGTGGATACTCGTACCCATCCCGCCGCCATTGGGAGACAGCGTGCCGTGCAGTACTCCGCCGCCCGAGAAACCGTCTCCGGCAACAAACCCGCGCTCCAACTCAAGACCAACCTCGCCGAAGTTATGTACCCAGCCGATGATCTCGCCGCCTTCACCAACTACGACGGTGTCAAAATCAATCGTGTCCGGCGAGAGCGTCACCTCCGGCCAATGCTCCGGCGGCGCCAGCGGCAGCGTCGAGCGTTCATAAATCGCGTTGCCCGACATGTCATTGATCAGCAGATGCCCGAAGTTGCCGCCGTCAATCGCCAAGGCGACGTCGCCGTCCGAGTTCCCATACACGGTGCCGACCGTCCAGCCCGTTTCTGCCGTGGCATAGCCGAGCATCCCTGTATAGAAGTTTCCGGAAATCTCCAACCACACACAATGCGGCATGGACAAACTGTTTACAGCCACGCGTCCATCGCCTGCGTTTGTTTCCCCCGATACGCTGGTGCCAAACGCCCACTCCCCTGCGGTATCACGCGTGTGGTAGTAAACCTGTCGCGGTATTCCGAATCCTTCGCTCCCCTGAGACACGCAATGCACGCCGCCGTTGGCGTCCACCGCAACATCTCCCGGATAGCTCTCCGCGTGCGGGACCTGCAGCGTCGTGATAATCCAATTGTCCTCGCCGAGCGCTTCATTTGTCGCATGCTGCGCGGCATAGGCGCCGACAACCACGCCGCGAAAGGTGATATGCCCCTCGCCGTCCGGTCCTACGGCCACGCGCGGCGCGGCGCCCGTGCCGAATGCTCCCAATTCTGCCGCGATATCATTGGTCTCCCAACTTCCGCCGTCAAAGTAGGCATAATTGAGTTGATATTCGTCGCCGTCCTCGTCCACCCACACGACGTACAGGATACCATCAGCGTTGCACGCGATATCCGGCGTCCACGCCGTTTCATCGGCCGCGCTCAGCGCCGTGCGCACCCAGCCCGTCGAGTCGTTGCGTGCTGCAAACCAGATTCGGTTGTTCGCTTCGTACGCCACAACCGGCTGGTCAAGCTGCACATTCCACGCAATCGCTGCGTCGTTGACAGGCGCGGTTGCATTGGAATCGCTGACCCATTCATTCGCCGACCATTGACCCGACCCTACGGAGCGCCAGCGCATATACAGATCGCCACTCACCACCGGCAGTACATACGCATTCCCCGGCGGATCCACCGCCAACCCTTTGCCTCCGCGCGGTCGTCCCGGCGCGGTTTCATTCGGATTGGTCATGTTCCATTGCGCCAACGCATTTGCGGCACAGACCAGCAGCGCCGCCAGCATGAACTTTACAGAGTTGCTCATTAAGTGTTCCTTTCGTTCATGTGACCTTGCACGATTATCTCAAGGCTTCATCTCCACCCGCACTGTATCCAGCGCCGCGTCATTCGTCCACGCTTTCACGTAGGCGGTTTTTTTCGACACGCCGATGCGCCGCTTGATTTCGCTGACTTCAAGGTAGCTCGTGTCGGTTTCGCAGATCTTATGCTGTCCATAGCAATCGAGTTGCAAACACAGCTCGCCCACGTTCACCCGTGTCGTGTCATCTTTAGAAACAGTCGCCCACACCCGCGCCACCGATTTCTGATAGATCCACGCATACTTCGTCTCCACTTCGACGCGTAAATGCGTCGCACTCCGATCCCCACTCGCGTCAGCGGGCGGGCTTGCCGGAGTCTGTGCCGCAAGCGTCGTCGCCATTAACATCGCCAACAGAGCTATCTTCATGGTCCTCCTGTTCATCACTCATCATTTATCATTCCATCACTTCCCGCGCTTCTCCCATTCCGCGACCGCCTCCGGCATCAGCTTTTCAAGCTGCGCAATGCGCCGGTCATCCGTCGGATGCGTGGATAGAAACGCGATCGGCGCGCCGCCGCCTTTATAGTCCTTGAAGCGCTTCCAGAATTTCACGGCTTCACGCGGATCATAACCCGCCCGCGCCATGTACATCAGGCCCAGCCTATCCGCCTCCAATTCCTGCGAGCGCGAATGCGGCAGCGTGCGCGCCAGCGTGGTGCCCGCGCCATACGCCGTCATGGCCAGATCGTGCGTCTCTTTTTTCTTGGTGGACAATGCCACATCCAGGGCGATGCCGCCCAGCCCGATCACCATCTGCTCGCTCATCCGTTCGCCGCCGTGCCGCGCCGTGGCGTGCGCAACCTCGTGCCCCATCACGGCCGCCAGCCCCGCTTCGTTTTTCGTAATCGGCAATATCGCGTTATACACGCCGATCTTCCCGCCCGGCAAACAGAACGCATTCGGCTCGTCGGAGTCAAAGCAGACGTATTCCCACTTCGCGCTCGGCAGACTGACCACGCTCGAAATCTTGCGTCCGACCTTTTCCACCAGCGCCTGTTCGTCGCTGTTGCGCGTGCGCGGCGTGTTCTTCTTAATATCTTCGAAGGCCGAGAACCCCAGCTCCGCCTCTTGCGACGAGTTAAACAGCATCAACGCGCGCCGTCCCGTCTCGGGATTCGTATAGCACGTCACAATGACTGTCAACGCCAGCATGGTCCCGATAATCGCGAATCTCTTGTTCATCCTATATCCCTTTTCCGTTGTCCGTCACGAAAGAAAAATCTCCCTCACCACGCCCTTGCCCACAACTTGTTCAATCCGCGCCAGCAGTTCGGGCTTGGTATGATGTAGCGTTGCCCGCCACACGTCGTGGTCGCACTGCACCATGAGCCGCCCCTTTTCAAACCCCTGGACGTGCGCGTACTTGGCGATCTGCTCCCCCACGATTTCCACCCAATGCTCCTCAATCCGCGCCAGCCGTAGCCCCCGCTGGTACCTCTTGTCCCGCAGCAACGCATCAAGGACCTTATCAATCGGCCGAACTCGTATCATACTATGTTGTTTATTTTGTACTTACTGAAAGACAAGCGGACCTCACCGTGTTATCCTGAAGGCCACCGCGGCCTTCCGCCGCCCGGGGATCAACCTGGGTCAGGCCTCTGGCCTGACGATCGCGATTCCCCACCGGGATCTGGCTTCCGCATTCCACCCCATAGCCACAATTTACGTTTTCTGCCCGGCCTTCTCAAGCACTCCGCCCCCACAAACACACAACCCCCGGCGCCGCACGCCGGGGGTTGTTATTAGCCCGCCAATGTTCTCGAACGAGTCTCTGCCGCTGCGACTCAGCTCAGGCGCACCGGCATGATCAGCATCAGCAGGTCTTCATTTTCTTCCTGTTCGGTCGGCTTGACGATGCCCGCTGACGTGGCCGAGCCTAACTCAAAGCGCACGTCCGGCGTGTCAATCTGCCGCAGCATGTCGGTCACGTAGTTCGCGTTGTAGCCGATGTCCATCGAATCCCCATTGAATTCGCACGGAATCGTCTCAAACCCCTCGTTGCCCTGCTCGATGTCTTCAACCTTGATCTGCAATTCCTGCTTCTCTAACTTCACGCGGATCTGCCGCGAAATCTCGTTGGAGAAAATATTCGCGCGTCGCACCGCCGAAAACAGCGGATCAAGACCGACCGTCAACACCTTGCTGTTTTCGGTCGGAATGACCGCGTCGTAGTTCGGATAACGGCCTTCGATCAATCGTGTAATCAGCGTCGTGTTGCCGGCGCGAAATCCCAGTTGCGAACCCGCGAAACCGATCTCGATGTCGCCTTCCCCTTCGGCGATCCGCGCCACCGCGTTCATCGCCTTCGACGGCACGATCGCGGTCTGCATCTCACCCTTGAATCCATCGGCCTTCGTGCTCATCTTCACAAGCCTGTGACCGTCCGTGGACACCAGTCGGAAATGATCCTGCGACAGCTCCATGAACACTCCGGTCAACTGCGGCCGCAGTTCGTCGCGCGATACGGCGAACGAAACCTTGTTGATCATGCGGCGCAGCTTGTTACGCGGCATCTTGAAAATCTGCGTCTCCGAAAGCTGCGGCACCTGCGGATACACATCCACCGATTCCGCGGAACACTGGTACTTCTTGCCTTCGGTGTCGGTAATCGTGATGCGATGCTCTTTCGATGCCTCAATCGTGACCGTCACGTCCGGCAGCCCGCGCATCAGTTCCAAAACTTGCGCGACGGCAACAGCGTGCGTCCGTCCTTTTGCCCCTGCACTTCAAGCTCGGTCTGCATCGTGACCTCGATATCCGGAACCGGTCAGAACAAGTTTGTTGCCCTTCAGTTCAGCCAGAAAATGCGAGAGCACCGGCATCGGACTCTTTTGCGGAACAACGGTGGACAGCGGAGCGAGTGCTGCTGCCAAACTGCTTTGAGGTGCGGAAAATTTCATGGAAGGGTTCTGAATCTGAATCTGAAGAGAAGAGAAAAAAGAGTAGTTGTAGTAACAGAGCCGGTGAATTCGTGGACAACCGCGCGAACTATCTGTGTTTGTGGTACTCTGTCTCCTGCATAACCGAGTGTACCACTCACCTGACCTATCCGCTCTTTACCCGCCGCGTCTGTTAACTGTGCCCTGATCCCCCGCCGTCCACTCCGCGAGTCAACAACATGCGGACTTACTGACAACAATTCACATACTTGTCCGCATCAACGGACCCAATGAAAGCCGGCGTTCCAAGTCATTTAATGCGGCTACCGTCTTCACATCGTCGTCTTTGCGCAGATCGGCAATCGTGTCACGCGCATGAATCACGGTTGAATGGTCTCGCCCGCCGAAGAATCCGCCAATCGCCTTCAGCGAATGTTCCGTTAATTCCGTCATCAAGTACATCGCCACCATGCGCGCATAGGCGATCTCCTGCTTGCGCGTCTTGCCGCGCAAGGCATCTTGACTGATGCGGAAGTATTCGGATACCGTCGCTTGAATCAATTCCACCGGCGGCCGTCCCGTACGCTTACCGGTTTTTTCTTGAATCACTCGCTGCGCTAATTCAATCGTCGGCGGCACGCGCCCGAACTGACAATGTGCCACAAGCGCCGCGAACGCGCCTTCCAGCTCCCGCACATTGCTGGTGATATGCGTGGACAACAGATCCGCAACATCTAATGGCAGCGGAAATTTCTCAAATTTCGCCCGGTCCTGCAAAATCGCCAGCCGCGTTTCATACGTCGGCGGATTGACGTTGGTCACAAGCCCCGAATCAAACCGGGAGATCAAGCGTTCATCAAATCCCGCAAGTTCATGCACGGGCCGGTCCGACGTCATCACGATTCGCCGTCCGCTCTGATGCAGCGTGTTAAAGGCGTGGAAAAATTCCGTCTGCGTGCGTTCTTTCGTGGCAAAGAACTGAATATCATCCACCAGCAGCAGGTCCACATTGCGGTACTTGTCCGTGAAATCCGAGCCCTGCTGCAAGCGCACAGATTGAATGAAATCCTGCGTGAAGCGTTCCGATGAGACATAGCGCACGCGAATGCCGTCATTCCGGCGCACCGACAACACGCGATTGCCGATGGCCTGCAGAAGGTGCGTCTTGCCCAGGCCCGTGCCGCCATAGATGAGCAGCGGGTTCCACAACGTGGGCCGTGATAAATCTGAAATTGCTAAACAGGCCGCGCGCGCGAAACTGTTGCAATCACCCTCCACGAAATTCTCGAACCGATAGCGCGGATTCAGGTTCGATTCGATGGCCGCCTCGGTCACGCTCACGCCATGTCCGTTGCTGCTCGGGGCTTCAGGTGTCGGGCTCGGCGGTACGAAACGCAGGTTGCGTTGCCGCGGTATCTCGCCGCCGCCTTGCACCCGCACGCGCACGCGCATCGGCTCGCCGGTCGTTTCCTGGGCCACGGCCTCAAGGCCCGTGACGAAGTGTTCTTCTACAAATTCACGGTGGAATTTCGAAGGGGCAAGCAAGGTCAGGACGCGGTCTTCGAGCTTCTCAGGTTTGAGCGTCTCGATCCACGAGCTGAAGGTGGTCTCTGACACAGACGGCGCGACCGCAGACATAATTGCGGTCCACAAATCCGTCGCGGGAGACGTGGCAACTGAAGCCATAGGTGAGATCTATCGAAAACTAAAGAGGTGAGCGGAAGGATTAGCCAGAGCGTTGTGAGACATGCACGTAGCCACATACCTCACGTAACGGGCTCATAATATAACACATCCACAGGGAGTGTCAAGGAGAATAACTCCTCTTTTTCTCGCACTTACAACCGTTAGAGAGTTGTTAATTCGTGCTCTGGTGCCCCCTCTTGGCCTTCTCTCAGAGAGGCAAAACCGACCCGGAGGAGTTCTTACTTTCTAACTCGTCAACAAGGTCAAAATTTCCCTATCCACTCTGTGCGTTAATAATGGCAACTTCTGCCTGGCCTGCAACCCATCATACATTTTTCCCATACCGCTCCGTCGCCGGCTCTGGGCTCGAGCCCCAAGGAGCACCTCGCTTCACCCTCCGCCAACCGCATTTCATCCTTTGTCTTTCATCCGGCTCCCCCAGCGCCTCCCCCGCCGTGCCGCCATTTCCCGCAACCCCAGTCCCACAAAACACTTAAATTCTCGCTCCCCCGGTTGCCTCTCATCATGGATTTCCCTATTTTTCAGGTTCGCCTACAATCGCTAAAGATTTACTGAAAATAGAAGGATAACCCCAGCCATGAAGAGAACTTATCAGCCATCGCGCCGCCGCCGTGCGAATCGCCACGGCTTCCGGACGCGGATGGCCACCAAGAACGGGCCGCAAGGTGCTGGCCCGCCGCCGTGCCAAGGGCCGCAAGCGCCTGACCGTCTCTGATGAGCGACACTAAGTTCCGATCATCCGAGCGCCTGTCGGGCCGTTCGGAGCTGGAACGGGTACGTAAGATGGGCCAGCGCCGGACAATTCCGGAGCTGGTTCTTTTTTTTTGCCCGGTCAATTCGAGCGCAAGCTCGGCTGTGCGGCCACTCGTCAGGTCGGCTCGGCTGTCGTGCGCAATCGATTCCGGCGCAAACTCAAGGAGTTCTACCGCCTGAACAAGCACCTTTGGCCTGAGCAGACACACTATCTTGTGCTCATCCGCCGCCCCATTTCCGACTGGTCCGACATCGAGGGTAGACTAAGCCGTATTCTGGCTTCCATCCCTCATCCCCCACCCTCCACTCAATAGTCCAGTGTCCCGCGTCCTTATTCTTTTGATTCGCGCCTATCAGGCTTCGCTCGGACCACATTTCGGGGGCCGCTGCCGGTTTCACCCGACCTGTTCCGAATACGCCATAGAAGCGCTTAGTAAAAAAGGGTTTGTCGTAGGATTTGCACTTTCCGTTCGCCGTCTGGTCAAGTGTGGCCCCTGGCATCCCGGAGGCGTAGACAACGTGCCAGAGTCAAAAACAACAACCGCTTAACTGAGAGATACCGTGTTCGATCGCAACACCATCATTGCCCTCGTCTTCGTCGGCCTGATCCTGCTCTTCATGCCGACCTACATGAAATGGTTGAATCCCCCTCCGCCGACACCACCGACCGAGACCATTGTCGAACCGGTCAAACCACGCGAAACACCTGATAAATCGGTAATTGTAGCGCAAGAAACGGCGACAAGAACTCCCGATTCCTCGTTCACCCCTCAGGGCTCATTCACCGACTCTGTCCCTGCGCGCCCCTACAACCCCGAACTGGTCACGATCGAGACTCCCAAGTTTCGCCTGATCGTTGGCTCGGACGGTCGCCCCAGTGGTTACATCCTCAAGAATTACAACCTGAAGAACGGCCCGCCGGTTAACCTGCACACGATGGCCTCAGGCCGCGATTCAGCTCTGGGCACGTGGGACTTGGACTTTGGTCCGCGTAGCTTCACGTCTTTACGTAGCTTCCACTTTGAATCCAACCGCCGCGGCCTGAACATCTCCAGCGGTCTTGATTCGCTCGAATTGGTGAGCACCGATCCGCAAGGCCGCCGCATGTCGCTCTACTATATAGTGGATGCCGAACGCTACGGCTTCGACTTGAATATCCAGGCGACTGGTTTCCAGCCCACCGAAACCCGCGAAGCCAAACTCACCTGGCAAGGCGGCGTACCCTCGACGGAACCGGATCCGGCATCGGATCATGAGTTTGGTGGCACCTACGCGCTGATCGGCGAGGAGCTCGAGAATCACGCGCTGGGCAGCGATCCCAAGGTGGAATTTTCGGCCACCGGCCGCACGCCGTTTGTCGCCACGCGTTCGAAGTATTTCATGGCCGCGCTGATTCCCGTCGCACCCGGCGTCGGTGCCGATCTGCTCGGCCGCACGCGCAACCCTCAAGACAAAACGCAGCCGCACTTCTACGATGCCGGGCTGCGCCTGCCGTGGGAAAGTGCGACCTTTGATCAGCGCGTACAAGTCTATTGGGGCCCGATCATCAAGAAAAATCTCGAAGCCTACAATGTCGGCTTAGAGAACACGATGAACTGGGGCTGGACCATCGTGAAGCCGTTCTCGCTCTCCGTGCTATGGCTGTTGCAGCAGATGGGCAAGATCCTGCACAACTACGGCGTGGTGATTATTATCTTCTCGATCATTGTCAAGGTGCTGCTCTGGCCGTTGACGCGCAAGTCGCAGATCGCCATGAAGAAGATGGCCGCGCTCAAGCCCGAGCTCGAAGCGCTGAAAGAAAAGCACGCCAAGAATCCGCAGGCGCTCAACGCCGCCATGATGCAGCTCTATAAGGATCGCGGCGCCAACCCCGCCGCCGGCTGCATCCCGATGATCTTGCAGATGCCGATTCTCTACGGTCTGTTCATCGTCTTCCGTTCGACGATTGAATTCCGCCAGGCGCCGTTCATGGGCTGGATCAGCGACTTGAGCCAACCCGACTTTCTGTTTCACCTGCCGTTCACGATTCCGTTGTACGGCGCGGGCGTCGGTCTGCTGCCGATCGTGGTGGGTGTGTCGCAATATTTCATGAGCAAGGCCACGCTCACCGATCCGAATCAGAAGGCGATGCTCTACATCATGCCGTTCATGATGGTCTTCCTGTTCAACAACTTCCCCAGCGGTCTGTCGCTCTATTATACGCTGTTTAACGTCTGGGCCATCGTCGAGCAACGGCTGATCAAACTCCCCACCGACTTCGCCCCCGCAGTGGTAGTAGAAGACAAACCGCGCAAGAAGCCGAAGAAGTAATGTAGTGGCGGCAACCCTGCCGCCCGCAGTCAGAACACCAACGACGCTCAACACCTTGTCACCCGGTTCCTCATCCGCATTGTAGCGCCCAGCTTGCTGGGCAAAAACCCCCAGACGCGATTTACAACCACAAGGCGCATCGTCGTCCTGAACCCGCCGCGGGTGAAGAAACTTGTCAAGTCACACAAACTCCGTTGAAATATGGCAATCCCTGATTTTCAAACGATGATGCTGCCAATACTTCGCATTCATGCGGACGGAGTCGTTCGCTCAAATCGCGAGACATACGACCAACTTGCGCAGGCATTGGGCGTGACGGAGGAGGAAAGAAGCCACCCCCTTCCGAGCGGAGCGCAGCCAATGTATGATAATCGTGCGAATTGGGCGCTTGTGTATTTGATGAAAGCGGGACTGCTAGAGCGACGAGGACGAGGCCAATATGTCATCACCGATTTAGGCAGAAAGACTCTGAAAACGGCGCCAGATAGAATAGACATGCGCTACTTAAAGAAGTTTCCTGCGTACAATGAGTGGAAGAACCAGTTTGGCGGCGACCAAGATGATGACGACAAGGACTCAATCACTTTAGCCCGCCTAAGCACACCCCTCGAGCGAATCGCGGAGGGCTACACCCAGTCTCGCGCTGCTCTTGCGGACGAGACACTTGCGCGGGTAAAGTCTTGTTCGCCCCGTTTCTTTGAAAAGCTTGTAGTTGAACTTCTGGTGAAAATGGGCTATGGCGGCTCCGTTGAAGATGCGGGCAAGGTCGTAGGCCGAAGCGGTGATGGTGGCATTGATGGCATAATAAAAGAGGACAAGCTCGGCCTGGACATGATTTATGTGCAAGCAAAGCGATGGAAAGACGGCCTGGTAGATGTCGGACTGTGGGCGACTTCTCCGGTAGCTTGGATCCACACGGCGCAAAAAAGGGCGTGTTCATCACAACGAGTACTTATACAAAAGAGGCACGCTCATACGCAGAGAACTTGAGCGCAAAGAAGATTGTCTTGATAGATGGATACGAACTCGCCCAACTCATGATAGACCACGACATCGGCGTCAGCACCGTGACGAACTACACCATAAAGCGACTCGACTCAGATTACTTCGAAGAATAAACCTTTCATTCACCCCCATGTACCCCGACGACGAGACCCCCAACACCGCCGAGCCGACTACGCCCGACGAGCAACCTGAACAGACTGCGGACGCACAGCCCGAACAGCCGACCGAATCGTTTTCCACCGACTCGCTGGAGAGCGGCGACACTTCATCCCCTATCCCCCATTCACCGTCCCCGATAGAAGAGGGCGACGCCGCCGAAAATCTCGCGCAGCTCGCCGCCGCCATTGCCGCGCTCGACCGGGGTCACATGCAGAACGGCGTGCGCCAGTACAAGGAATTTTTCGATCACGCCAAAGAAGTCGGCGCGCTCTTCAAAACACTCAAGCCGCTGCCGCACGCCGACCGCGAGCGCCTCTGGCAGGAGTTCAGCGCGCTCTGCGACGACGTCCGCGTTCAGCAGAACAGTGAGCGCGAAGAGCAGAAGCTCGCGTCGCTCGAACTGCGCGGCAAGCTCGAAGCGCAATTGATCGAATTGCAGCAGAACAGCGGCAACGCGAAATTCGCCGACGATTTCAACGCGCTCGCGGACAAACTGAAACACATCCGCGAAGCCTTCACGGGCACCAAAGACCACCCCGGTCCGCTCGTGCCCAAGGATCGCGAAGCGCTGTGGAAGCTGTGGAAGACGACCGACGATTCCGTCTGGGCGCAGCGCAAAGCCGTGCGCGAGGATAACTACGCGCAAGGCAAAGAGCACATGCAAAGCTGCTCCGAACTCGCCGCGACCGGTGATCCCTTTGATTGTCACAAGAAGATTAAAGAGCTGCGCCCGTGGCAGCGCTCCGCCGAGCTCTCGCGCGAGCAGCGCGACGAGATTCGCAAAGCGCTCGACGCGGCGTGGGAAATCGCCGCCGCGCGCATCGAAGGTGAACGCGCCGAACGCAAGAAACAATACGAACAGTGGACCGAGCGCACATCGGGCCTGGTCACGGAGTGGGAAGACAAGCTCGTCAAGATGCGTGATTTCCGCGTGCGCCTGGAAGAGCAAATTGCGCGCTTAAACGACATGGAACGCAACGCGCGCACCGACGAGTTCGCCAACCAAGTCGCCGGCTGGCGCGAAGAGAAGGAAGCCAAGCTCGCCGACGTTGACAGCAAGATTGCGCAGCTCGCCGAAAAGATTGACTCCGTCAAGAAGCGCTTGAAATAAACTGTCGCGGCGGCATGCGCTGCGCATGCCCCGCATCGTGATGCAATCAAGCGCCCAATTCTCCACCGACCGCAACTATCGTTACACGCTCACGCGCGTCTGGGAGGACGCGTTGCCGCGCGTCACGTGGGTGTTGTTGAATCCGTCGCGGGCGAACGAACACGAAGACGATCCCACGATTCGCCAAGTTATTGGTCTGTCGCGCAGTTGGGGTTTTGGATCGGTGTTAGTGGCGAACCTTTACGCGCGCGTCTGTACGTGCCCCACGAAGTTGCGCGAGCAATATGGTGAACGCGAGCGCATCGGCCCACGCAACGATCTGCATCTGGCAAAGCTCGAAGCCCCGATCGTTGTCGCATGGGGCGCCCATCTCTACGCGCAAGATCGCGCGCGCGAAGTGTTGTCCCAACTTCCCGCGCAACTTCATTGCATCGCCCATAATCGCGACGGCTCGCCCAAACATCCGCTCTATGCTCGCAGCGATTCGCGGCTGATCGCGTTTACTCCATGACGTTGTCCCCCGACACCATCGCCGCCCTCGCGACGCCTCCCGGCATCGGCGGCATCGCCGTCATCCGTATCTCCGGCCCGAAGGCGTGGGATGTCGCGATCGAGCTTTCCGCTTCCCCCCGCGCTTCTGCGGGGGGGCTGGAAGGAGTCGCCCCGAACACCATCCGCCACACCCACATATATAATGAAGACCACGAGCTGATTGACGAAGCGTTGATCAGCTTTTTTCGGGCCCCGCATTCGTACACAGGCGAGGATGTTGTCGAGATCTCCTGTCACGGCGGCAACATATCCTCGAAGCGATTATTAAAATTGATATTGTCGAAGGATATTCGGTTTGCCCGGCCCGGTGAATTTACCGAGCGGGCCTTTCTCAACAGCAAGCTCGATCTGGCCCAAGCCGAGGCCGTCGCCAGCCTGATTCACGCCCGCTCCGAGGCCGCCGCTCGTGCAGCGCTTACTCAGCTATCTGGAAAGCTCTCCCGCCGCATCCACGAGATGCGCTCCAAGATTTTGGATTTATTGGCATTGCTTGAGCTCGAACTGGATTTCAGCGAAGAAGATGTGAGCTTCCAGTCCCAGGAATCACGCGCAACAGATCTCGCTGATCTGCAGGCCCAGATTCAGCTCCTGATTTCAACCTTCGCCCGGGGCCGTCTCGAGCGCGAAGGCCTGCGTGTCGCGATCGTGGGCGCACCCAATGCAGGCAAGTCCACGCTCCTAAATCGCATCGTCGGCGACGACCGCGCCATCGTCTCCCCGCACCCCGGCACGACCCGCGATGTGGTAGAGGCACATCTCGAACTTTCTGGCCACGAGGTCATCTTTCAGGACACCGCGGGACTCCGCGACACGAATCACGAGATTGAAAACATTGGTATTGCGCGCGCCCGAACCACAATCGAGCGGGCCGATATTACACTTCTCTTGATTGATAGCGCTACCGGCGACCTTCCTGCGAGCGAAATGTTAGCCGAAATTGCGGCGAAAGCCCCGTTAGTTGTGTATAATAAGAGTGATCTCAGTCATACCGAGTGGCCCACTCCGTTCCCGACCCACCGCGGCATCTTTCATATTTCCGCGTTGTCGGGCAGCGGCGTCGAAGAGCTGCTCGCTGCGATCGCTCTTACGTTCTCTGATGACGCGTCACAGGGCGGCGAGCTTCTGATCACTGAAGCGCGCCACCACGACGCTCTGCTGCGCAGCCACACGGCGCTCACGCGCGCAGCCAAACTGTTTCACGAATCCGCGCTGCAGGCCGCCGACCTGCGCGACGCCGCCAACGCCTTAGGCGAGATCACGGGCGAATCCATCGGCGAAGCGATCCTCGATCGCATCTTCTCGCAATTTTGTATTGGTAAGTAGACAAAGGGGTATGACATGGCCGTACTTAGTGACACGGTATTGAAGTCGGTGGTCAAGAACTACATTGAAATGAACCGGCCGCGCAACAAGGCGGAGTTCACGTGGTTCGTCGAACAAGAATCGTTGGAATCCGCCGTGCGCGCCGCTGCACTCGGTTCATTTTCGGGCGCCAAGCGTCCGCGGCAGGCCCGCCGCGGCACCGAAGCCGCGTTCAAGCAGGCCGAGGAAATTCTCGTGCAGCGCCTCGAAGCTCTGCAAACGGCCAAGACGTTTGACGCGGTCCTTGAAACCGTCGAGCGCGCCGTGCTCCCGATTCCCGGATTAAATGATCTCTATGCCTACGAGGTGGCGATGCGCATCGGCGCTTATCTTAATTTCTGGCCGAAGCACGTCTATCTGTTTACCGGCACGCGCAACGGCGCCAAGCAGTTAGGAATTGTCACCAAAAAACGCCTGCTGCTTTTCAATACGATTCCCGAGCCGCTGCTCGCTCTGGAGCCGTACGAAGTCGAAGAAGCGCTGAGCAACTTCAAGCAGTTGATCACGGAACCCGACCCGGCGCCGGTTGCCAGCTTTAATCGCAGCGGCGAGTAGCATCGTGCCCACTACGAAAACCGACACCAAGGCGTTGAAATCGCTGGGCCGCAAGGCGAGAGCCGCGCGCAGACTCGAAGTTTTTCCCAATCACTCGCCTGGCATGCTCGAAGTCACGCTGAATTGCACGGAGTTCACCTGCCTCTGTCCGGTGACCGGCCAGCCCGACTTCGCACAAATCGAAATCATCTACACGCCCGACCAATATGTCGTCGAGTCGAAGTCACTGAAACTCTATCTTGAGACGTTTCGCGCAGTCGGCGTCTTTCACGAGCATCTCGCGGTGGACATCGGCAAGGACTTCATGAAGTTTGTCAAGCCGCTGCACGTCGAAGTCGTCGTCCACTTCAACACCCGCGGCGGCATCGCCATCAGCGCCAGCTTCACCGACCAACGCAAGGCGTAAGGCGACGATTCGCGGCGGCAGGTGCCTGCGCTTGCCCCAAACTCTTGACTTCAGACTTTTGACCTCAGACTTCTTCCTGATCTTCGACTGCGACGGCGTGCTGGTAGACAGCGAATGGCTTGTCGCGCGTATCGAAGTGGAAACTCGCGCCGAGTTCGGCCAGCAGATTTCGATCGAAGAGTACATTCGCCGTTACGTCGGCCTCTCGACGCGCTCACCCGAATATCTTGAGAGTTTGAACGGCTTGCCGCCCGAGTTCCGCGACATCATGAGGGTTCGCGTCGAGCGCGCGTTTCACGAAGAACTTGAAGCCATCCCCGGCGTCGCCGACCTGCTCGAGCGCATCAGACATCGCCCCAAGGCGATTGCGTCAAGCAGTAGCCCGCACGAAATCGAAATGATGCTCGAGCACGTCGGCCTCTTGCACCATTTCGAATTGCACGCGGCCGCCCCCGCTGCGGCGACCCCGCTGCTGACGAGCAGCCGCAAGGGGCATAACATTTACAGCGTCTCGATGGTCGCGCGCCCCAAACCCGCACCCGACGTGTATCTCTTTGCCGCCGAGCAAAATAATATCGCGCCGTCGCAATGTCTTGTGATTGAGGACTCTGTCGTCGGCGCAACCGCGGCTCTGAGTGCCGGCATGACCGTCTGGGGTTTCATCGGCGGCCGCCACCAATCCCCCGGCGCAGCCGACCGCCTTCGCTCCATCGGCGTCGCGCGGATAGTGGAACACATGGACGAATTGCAAAAAGCGCTCTCATGATTCTCGTAACGGGCGCAACGGGCTACATTGGCGGAAGATTGGTCAACGCGCTCTTGGAGCGCGGCGACAAGGTGCGTTGTCTTGCGCGCGGCGCCGGTCGGTTGCGGCGTTCCGGGTGGGAGAACATTGAAATCGTCGAGGGCGATGGGTTGGATCCGGCCGCGTTGGCCGCAGCGCTGCATGGCGTAACGACCGCCTTCTACTTGATACACTCGATGGGTGGTCCGGGTGACTTTGCGCAACGCGACGTGGAGTTGGCTTCCTCTTTTGCGCGCGCGGCGGCTGCCGCCCGTATCGAACGCATCGTGTATCTCGGCGGACTTGGCGCGGACAACGAACCGCTCTCGAAGCATCTGTCAAGCAGACATGTCACAGGCGAGGTCTTACGCCGTGGTGCGACACCCGTCATCGAGTTTCGCGCTGGCATGGTGGTGGGCAGTGGGAGCCTCTCATTCGAGCTTCTACGCGATATGACCGAGCGCGTGCCAATCATGATTTGTCCGCGTTGGGTACGCACCCGCACACAGCCAATTGCCATCCGCGATGTTCTATCCTATCTCATAGCCGCGCACGATCGGCGATTGGCGGCAACCGAAGTTTACGAGATTGGCGGACCGGACGTCGTCAGCTATCAAGACCTGATGCTGATGTACGCGCGCTTGCGCGGTCTGAAGCGACGCATGATTCATGTTCCGTTTCTGACTCCTCGTCTGTCGTCGTACTGGGTGGACCTCGTGACTGCGGTTCCAGCCTCGGTGTCGCGCCCGTTGATTGATGGCTTGCGCACGGAGATGATCTTGCGAGATTTGCGCGCGAGTAACGAATTTGCGATTCGCCCGACGACGGTCGAAGAAGCCATCAATCTCGCGCTGGCCCGCGTCGTAAACGACAAGGTCACCACGCGTTGGAGCGATTCCTTCTCCGCGCTCGGTCAGTCGTTGCCGCCGACATTCACGATGCGGCAGATTGAAGGCATGGTGCTCGAACGCCGAATTCGCCGTGTCGCCAAACCTGCCGGGTGCCTCTTCGAGAGCGTAACTCGGATCGGTGGCGACTTTGGCTGGCCATATGCCGATGCATTGTGGGAGCTGCGCGGTTTATGGGATCGCGTCGTCGGTGGTGTAGGCATGCGGCGCGGCCGACGGAGCCACACAGACCTACGAGTCGGCGACCCGGTGGACTTTTGGCGGGTCGAGGCCGTCGAACCGCCGCGACTCTTGCGGCTACATGCCGAAATGAAAGTGCCCGGCAGTGCGTGGCTGCAATTTGAAGTTCAGCCGCACGACGATGGAACCTGCTCACTTGAGCAAACCGCCTTCTTCGAGCCGAAAGGCTTAAGCGGCCAGATCTACTGGTACTCTATCTACCCGCTGCATAAGCTCATCTTCACAGGAATGATTGACCGCATCGCCGCCCGCGCTTAAACAGTTAAAGCACACACTCCCATTACAAAAACCCCGGCCACACGCCGGGGTTTTTGATTGTTCATCCCTCTCGTTCAACCTAATCCTGAATGCACACGCAAGCAACTATTATTTTTGTATTTGCACAAAGAAAAACACAAAAATCCTACTCCGGAGCCGTACTCCCAATCAGCGCAATTGGTCGCATTAGAGTCCCTCAAGTTTCGTATATTCTCAGCTTAGGTAAATTGGTGGATTCTGTCTTCATAGGAGCACAACTATGGCCGAGCTTTCACACTACCGCGCCCGCGGCGCCCGCGCCTGCGTACTGATGCACGAACAGTTCATGCAGGACTTCCTCGATATCTGGTGGGCGGCCAAGTCCGCCGACATCAAGCTGCCCAAAACCGACGACCCGGACTATCTGAGCCTTGATCATCTGCTCGTTCACGTGCTGCGCGCCGGGCGCGGCTACATGACCTGGATCTGCGAAAAACTCGAACTGCCCGACCCGGCCATCAATCCGGTTCCCGCCGTGGAAAAGATCGAAGAAGAGGGCGACGAATTCCTGGATCATCTGCTGGAACAGTGGCGCGAGCCGCTCGCCAACATTCGCGACGATCAGCTTGATCTGGTGTTCGCGTCACGCTGGGGCGTGGATATGGCCATCGAATCCATGCTCGAACATGCCGTCGTTCACCCGCTCCGGCACTCTTTTCAACTTGAAGAGCTTCTGAGCGAACAAGCGCCCGAATATCTCGAATAGCCCGCTTCGCTCGCCTACAACGAATTAGTGATGATATCATCGAAAGCAGGTAAACCCCGCAAAACGTAAACAAACACACCAAACCAATCAGCAACTCAATAAGGGGAGATTGCATGAAACCGTTTCTGAAATGGCTGGGCATTGCGCTCGGCATCCTCGTGCTTGTGCTCGTCGTGTTCGCCGGTTATATCTTCTGGCAAGCGTCGAGCATTATGAGCCAAACCTACCCCGACATCAAAGGGAAGAACATCTACGTCCCGAGCGACAGCGCCACGGTCGCGCGCGGACGGCAGCTAATGCGCGGCGTCGGCACGTGCGGCGCGTGCCACGGCCTGGACTTGAGCGGCCAGGAGCAGGACATGGGCCCGTTCGCCTACTACGTCGCGCCCAACATCACATTTGGCAAAGGCGGATTGCCGGCGAACTACTCGATTCAGGATTTGGACTTGATCGTGCGTCACGGCATCAAGCGCGACAAAACCGGCGCGCTGATCATGCCGAGCTTTCATCTCAACCGCATTTCTGACGAAGACCTCGCGGCGATTTACGCATACTTGAAAACCGCGCCCAAGGTGGACAAAGAACGGCCGAATTTTTCGCTTGGCCCCATCGGCAAAATGGTGCTGGTACAAGGCGGATTGCTGACTGAAGCCGCGATCACGGATCACAACTTTAAGAGTCCGAAGCGCCCAGAGATTGCCCCGACCGCCGAATACGGCAAGTACCTCGCCGAAATCGCGTGCATGGGCTGTCACGCTCAGAATTACTCGGGCGGCAAGGTGTTTGAAGGCGATCCGAAATGGCCGTCCGCCGCGAATCTGACGAAACACATGAAGCACTACACCAACGAGTCGTTCGCGCATTTTCTCAAAACCGGCGTTCGCGCCGACGGCACCGTGGTGGATACGCTGGCAATGCCGATTTACGCCACCAAGTTCGCCGACAGTCTGGAAATGGCCGCGCTGTTTAGCTACTTGAGTGCTCTGCCGGAACAGCCGGACTCGAGCTTCAGCTGGCACGAGTATTTCTCCAAGCACTGAAATTCACTACTCGCCCCAGCGCGGCATCCAACGCGGGTGCCGCGCGGGGCACGGAGTGTCGTGATGACTGTATCCGACCTGAAGCACCTGCTTCACTACACGCGCTGGGCGAACTCTGAGATGTTAGAGTGTTTGCTCAACCTCGAACAGCCGCCGGCGCGCGCCGTGCGGCTGCTGGCGCATATGTTGGCCGCGGAGCATCTGTGGCTTGATCGCCTTGGCGAAGAGCCGCGCAACCATCTCGTGTGGCCCGATTGGCAGATTTTCGATTGCGACGAACAGCAGCGCGAGCTTGACAAGCGCTGGTCGTTGTTTCTGGAGAATTTGTCGGAGGAGTCGCTGGCGCGCGCGGTGAACTATGTAAACTCGCAGGGTGATCGCTACGCGAGCAGCGTGCGCGATATTCTCGTGCATCTGGTCTTGCATGCACCGCACCATCGCGGCCAGATCAATGCCGAGCTGCGCGCTGAGGGCTACGATCCGCCGTACGTGGATTACATTCACGCTGTGCGCGCCAACAAGCTCGGCGTTTAGGAAGTTGATCGCCAAATCAGCTACGCAAAGAAATTTAGAAAGAACCTTGGGGAAAACGCGATGAAGTCCATTCTCACGGCGTTGCTGACGGCAGCATGTCTCTTAACTCTGTTAACGGCGGGATGCAAGCAGCCGGACACGAACTCTGAATCAAAAAAGGACAAGGGAGACAAGCGCGTCTTTCTCGCATCTCTCGACCTGATTGATCTGACCGGAATGACTGGCGGGCGCGCCGATGGAGCGCCGAACCGCTACAAAGCCAACCTAAGTCAAATTCTGCCGACGCAGAAGACGACGCTGGACAGCGCGCTCTTCTACATGGCGGCGCTGGAGATGGACAGCGCGATGCATCTGATCTCGCGCGTGAACAGAAATACGCTGCCCGACAGTATGGCGGTCGTTTACTATGTGCTGCGCGCCAACGGTGAGCGCGTGATCATGGGTGACTATGCATCGGCCAAATCGAGCATAGATTCCGCTTTAGCCATCAGTCCGCGCAACGCGCGCGCGCTGGTCGCCAAGAGCGCCATCCTGAACGATCTCGGGAAATTTCCGGAAGCGCTGGCGGCGCTCGACTCGGCCCTAACTCTGAATTCCGCGAGCGCCAACACGCGCTGGTACCGCGCGATGATCATTGCCAAGATGGGCCGCGCCGAAGAAGCGCTCGCTTCAATCGAACCGGATTTCCAGAACAAGTCGGTCGAAGACTATTACTTTCTCGTGAATCTCAAAGGCTGGCTGCTCTGCATGACCAACAAGTGCGAAGAAGCCATCGCCTATCACGACTCCGCGCTCGCTCTGAATCCGAAACACTACTTCGGCTACTTGGACAAAGCCATCGCGCTCTACAAGCTTGAGCGCTACGCTGACATGATCACAACGCTCGATCAGGCCGACAAGCTCGTGCCCAATCAAGTCTGGGTGAAATACAACCGCGCCTGCTGTTACGCCAAGCTGAAACAACGCGACGGCTTACTAACCGCACTCGCCGATGCCATCGCCACAGATTCACTGGCCAAACTAAACGCCCGCGAAGACCCCGACTTCGCAGCCTACCAAGAAGACCCCGACTTCCGCAAACTCGTAGGCTTGAATTAGATCTTCGCCGAAACAAGAATCTTGAATTTGGAATCCGCTCCGCCGTAGCGCCCAGCTTGCTGGGCAAAAACCCCCGAGCGCATTCAGCAACATCAGGCGCACTGTCATCCTGAACGAAGGCTCGGCGTAGTGAAGGACCCCTCAGAGAATCTGTCGCGTTCTCGTCACCCAATTCCGCCGCGCCGGACAAACCTGGGTCGGGCCTCCGGCCCGGCGACAGCGCAACCCGGCAGGAATGAATTAGACAAAATCATATCCTTATGAAAGCCATTACCTTCCGCAACTACGGCTCCCCCGATGTATTAAAATACGAAGACGTCCCCACGCCGTCGCCGAACGATGACGAAGTCTTAATCAAGATTCACGCCGCCTCGGTAAACGCCGCCGATTGGCACCTGTTGCGCGCCGAACCGTTTCCCGTGCGCTTCATGCTAGGCCTGACCAAGCCGAAACCAAAATTTCACATCCTCGGCGGCGACATCGCCGGAACGATTGAAGCAGTCGGCAAGAACGTCACCGAATTCAAAGTCGGCGATGAAATTTTCGGCGATGTGTTTAACGACGGCCTCGGCGCATTTGCCGAATACACCTGCGCGCGCGCCAAAATGCTGGTCGCCAAACCCATGAATCTGTCGTTCGTCGAAGCTGCCGCAATACCGCTTGCCGCAGTCACCGCACTCTATGGACTGCGCGACATCGCCAAAGTTCAGCCCGGCCACAAAGTCCTGATCAACGGCGCCGCCGGTGGCGTTGGAACCTACGCGGTGCAAATCGCCAAAGCGCTCGGCGCCGAAGTCACCGCCGTCTCCAGCACGCGCAACCTCGAACAGTCGCGCGAACTCGGCGCGGATCACGTGATAGATTACACCAAAGAGAATTTCACGCAAGGCGACAAACGCTACGACGCCATCTTGTGCGTGAACGGCTACTATCCCATCCGCGACTTCAAGCGCGTGCTCACACCCAACGGCATCTACGCCATGCCCGGCGGCGGCAACAAGCTGCTCTTAGAAGTCATGTTTCTCGGCCCGTTCCACTCGCTCGGCAGCAAGAAATTCAAACTGGTCGCATCAAGCCCCAACCCCGACCGATTGACGGACATTAAAAATCTAATCGAAGCCAACAAACTTCGTCCCGTCATCGAAAAAACCTATCCGCTCGCCGAAGTCCCAGAAGCCATCCGCCACGTAGAAACCGGCCACGCCCGCGGCAAGGTTGTGATCACGATGGCATGAAGTTCAAACGCTTGTCATCCTGAACGCAGTGAAGGATCTTGTAAAAGGACCCAATCACCCCAAGCGCAATCCGAGTCAGCACATGAAGATGTCTCTATTCATAACGGCATGTCTTGTCTGCGCGTCACTTGCCCACGCTCGCAACACATGTTACGGAATATCAGTAAGCGCAGTTTCAAGTGACCCGTTTAACTCGTCGGAAGTTGACACAATCCTCGTCGGTTCCGGACAAACCATTCTCCTGACGCTGAACCCAAGCGAAGGTGAAATAGATTTGGATCAAGAGTACCACGGTTTACCGCAAGAGTGTCCAAAGTGGCTGCAAATAGAGTTCGCCGAGCTTCAACCAAACGGCGAGTTCGCACCGCTATCGACAATAGAGATTCAACCTCCAAAACTCGACTACTTTAACGACTGGTATGACATGCTGTGTGACAGCATGTTTCGAGCAGGCCACGAGAACTATCAGCGAGAGAAGCTTCGCTTATTGTACCCGGACTATAAGTTTTATTTCGAGGTTCCGCAAGAACTTGCCGGCAAGACAATCAGAATTATACCGCGTTTCGACCCGCTGCCATACGGCCCGATTGCAACCGGGTATTTCGGCGAGCAACTGGAAGATCTCGTGTACGTCAAGCAACCGCAAACAAAGAACGACTCTATTCGAGTTTTCATATTCAAGGCAAACAATCTTCTAAGAGCCCAACGTTTTGAAGAATGTCTTATGACCGCCGATTCCGGTATGGCTTATGGCTTCATTGAACTCGCCGACCAAGGCAAGAGCGCCGCATCTCGATCTCAAAACTGGGAAAAAGCAATCAGCTACTTGGATACCCTGTACAACTCATTTGAAAAAGTAGCGCTAAGTGGAATTGCATCGAGAGGATCCCAAGCCGAACAAGCGGATTTATATAAGAGAGAACGCACTTACTTTCTCGAAAAGCTTGATCAAGAAAAACCGGCTTCCCCAAAATAGACCCCAACAAAAGATGACAGAAAAGGCTTAGATTAATTTCCTCTTTATAAAAACGTGCTCCTCACCATCATCCTAACCTCCGCCCTCGTCCTGCTGATTGCCTACAAAACCTACGGCAATCTGCTCGCGCGTCTGCTCCGGTTGGATCCCAATCGCAAGACTCCCGCGGTCGAGCTGGCCGATGGTGTGGACTACGACCCGATTGACTGGAAGTTCTTGATGAGCCAGCACTTCTCAGCCATCGCCGCCGCCGGGCCCATCGTCGGGCCGATCGTAGCGGGGATGATGTTCGGCTGGCTGCCCACATTAATATGGATACTGCTCGGCGCGATTTTCATCGGCGGCATTCACGACTTCGGCTCGCTCGTCGCCTCGATTCGCCACAAAGCGCGCTCCATCGCCGAAGTCGTGCGCGAGCACATGACCCGCCGCAGCTACTTGCTCTTCCTGACCTTTGTCTGGATCGCGCTCATCTATATTATTGTAGCGTTCACGGACATCGTGGCCGGCAGCTTCGTGGGCAACATCACCCTCGAGAGCGGCCAGCAAGTGAGCGGCGCGGGCATCGCCACCTCATCTCTGCTCTATCTCGCGCTGCCCATCGTGATGGCCTTCGTCCTCCGCTGGACCAAACTGTCGTTGTTAACGACCACTTTGATTTTCCTGCCCTTGGTCGGCGCTGCCATCTGGTTCGGTCAATATCTGCCGCTCGATTTGGCAAGCTGGTTCGGCGTCTCCGACCTCATCGCGCAGAAACTCTGGATCGTCGCTCTCCTTATATATTGTTTCATTGCCGCAATCGCCCCGATGTGGATTCTGCTCCAACCGCGTGGGCATCTTGGCGGCTTCTTTCTGTTCGCGGCGCTGATCGCGGGGGCAGTCGGCGTGCTGTTGAGCGGCAGCGAGATCCAATACCCCGCCTTCATCGGTTGGAACGTGCCCGCCGGCGCGGGGACGTCGTCGCTCTTCCCGATTCTGTTTATCACCGTGGCCTGCGGCGCCTGCTCCGGGTTTCATTCGATCATCGCCAGCGGCACGAGTTCAAAACAGTTGCGCACGGAACCCGATGCCAAGAAAGTCGGCTACGGCGCGATGCTGCTTGAAGCGATGGTCGCGGTTGTCTCGCTCTCCTGCGTGATGATCCTGTCCAAGGAAGCCATTGCCGATTTGGGTGGCAAACCCAATTTCATCTATGCACTTGGGCTGGGGCGCTTCATGGAGGTGCTGGGGATTCCCGCCAGCTTCGGCGTGCTGTTCGGGCTGATGGCCTTCACGACCTTTGTGTATGACACACTCGATGTCTGCACGCGCCTGGGCCGCTATATCTTGCAGGAGCTGTTTGGTTGGCAGGGCAATCTCGGCCGCTACTTCGCGACGGCATTGACCGCATTCATTCCGCTGATCTTCGTTCTGCAAACCACAACCGATGCTGCGGGCAATGTCATTCCCGGCTGGCGTGTCTTCTGGCCGTTGTTCGGCGCAAGCAATCAACTGCTCGCGGCGATCGGCCTGTTAGGCATCACCGTCTGGCTGCACCGTACCTATCGCGCCAAGTGGGTTTGGCCCATCGCTGGTATACCAACCATCATCATGTATGTGATGAGCGGCTGGGCGCTCTTACAATATGTTTCCAGAGGATTTGTTACACCCGATGGCCTCGCGCTACCCACGAACTTCGTCCCATGGGTTGCGCTCGTGTTAATTGTTCTCGCTGTATTATTATTGTGGGAAGCAGTGAAGGTGTTTTCAAGGAGCAAAGCTACCGCAGGGGCGGCAGGCAATCCGCCCGCGGTTGCAGGATAGCATACGTTTCACGTGGAGCAATAGATATGCCCCTCAACCAAGACATCCTCAACTACTACACCGAACGTCTGAACGTCATTGTAGCCCATAGGTCCGGCCTCCCGGCCGGACTGTGCGGGAAGATCACCGCGCGGCGGATGTTCGGTGGCGCAGGCTTCTACTTGAACGGCAAGATGTTCGCGCTCACGGACGGCGATGATGTCTACATAAAGGGCGACGAGGAAACGCGCGCCCGCTTCGAGTCGCGCAAGATGAAACAGTTCGCGCCCTTCGATGACAAACCGAACATGCGCATGCACTACTACTCCTTGTCTTCTGAGGATTTGGAGGACGACGACGCATTACGCGAATTGGGCAAACTCGCCATCGAAGCCGCAGAACGCGCAGCGAAGAACCTAGGTCCGGCCTCTGGCCGGACAAAACGCCCGCGCAAAGCATAGGTCCGCCGCGACCCGCCCGTGTAATGCACCAGTCACCCTAATCGCATTGTCATCCCGAAGGCCGTCGCGGCCCGAAGGATCTCTCAGGGTTCTGACGGTAGCGCCCAGCTTGCTGGGCAAAAACCCTCGTGCAAATCGAGCATTAAGAGCGCCTTACGAAATGTATGTAAAGGCGGATGACAACCCGCCCGTAGAGAACTCATGCTAAAGTACATTCTGCTTTCACACATCCTGACCGTAGCTCTTTTCGCCGCCCAGCCGATTGCGCAGTTCGGACGTGCAGGAATGGGAGGTGTCATCGGCAACCCGCGATCCTCGATTCTGGTGGGTTCCGAGATTTTTGTGGAAGTCTCGTTGATGCATGAGCGGCCAAGCGAGCTGGATTCAATTCTCCAGCTTGCCCAAGCGATCGAGATTACTCTTCAGTTTAGCAAAGAAGATCTCGCGGATCGAACCTCAATACCGCTCACACTTGGCGATCTTGAGATGTATTCTGTCGTGCCGGGCCCGTTAAATCCTGGGCGTGAGGGGAGCTTGCCGACTTGGTATTTTCGTGGGCGCGCTCCGGAAGCGCTGGCCGGCAGTTATGTCTCACTCCTTGCCGTCGCGCGCTTTCCAGATGGAACACGCCGCGCTTCACTGCGTCACGGAATGAAATTTCAACAGGCTGCGAGTTTCGCCGACTCATCAAGGGTCTCGAGTAGCCGTGTCCTGGTTGCCTACGAGTTTGAACCGGCGGAGCGCGTCATCGCATTGGCCGAACATATGATTGCGCAGGGCTGGAAGGATCGCGATGCCTTTTTGAAAGCCGCCGCAGCGGCAAAGAGCATCGGGAAATCTGAACAAGCAGCGAGATTCGAGACTCTCGCCCGGGGCATGCCAGAGCCGCGGCCCCCGCTACCATGGTGCGGCATGCCTTAGGTCAATCCCTTGTTAAACCACTCTCTGCACTCAACTTAACAGGTTAGAGGGCTAAGCCGAACAATTTGCACAGCGACTCGCCGAGCCGGGTCAAGGTCCGCCGCAATCCGCCCGGAACCTGCCTTCCTCCGTAGCGCCCAGCTTGCTGGGCAAAAACCCCCGTGCAAATCGAGCATTTCAAGCTCGTTACAACGCCTATGTAGGGGCGGATGGCAATCCGCCCGCGTAATGCACCAGTCACCCTAATCGCATTGTCATCCTGAAGGCCGTCGCGGCCTGAAGGATCTCTCTCCTAATGCCGGCCCAACACCCTGTTAAACCACTCTCTGCGCTCAACTTAGCGATAAAATTGACCCTTGATCACGAATTGCTCGTTGATTCACAAACTTTTCTCAAACAACTCATTGTACTCGACTTAGCAAGAAGTAGATGGCCATAACACATATATATGATGTAGTCGTGATCGGCGGCGGCCACGCAGGCATCGAAGCCGCGCTGGCCACGGCCCGCCTGGGCTTCCGCACCTGTTTGGTGACGCAGAACCTCCAGACAATCGGTCAAATGTCCTGCAATCCCGCCATCGGTGGACTTGCTAAAGGCCAATTAGTCAAGGAGATAGATGCACTCGGCGGAGAGATGGGTCGGCTGGCCGATCTGGCCACCGTGCAGTTTCGCATGCTGAATCGCTCGAAAGGCCCTGCCGTCTGGTCACCACGGGCGCAGTGCGATCGTACACTGTATGCTCATGAAGCTCGCAAAACCCTGAATGGACAGCGCAATCTCGATCTCAAGCAGAATACAATCATAGACTTCGAGACTACAGGCGGCCGCCTGGCCGCCTGCATCGCAGCCAGCGGCCAGCGCCTGGAGTGCCGTGCGGCCGTGCTTTGCGCCGGCACGTTTCTGAATGGACTGTTGCATATGGGGGATTGGCAACTCCCAGGCGGGCGTATCGGCGAAGCCCCGGCGCTCGGTCTTAGCGAAATGCTGATGAAACATGGGTTTGAAGTCGGCAGGCTGAAGACCGGTACACCACCCCGGCTGGATGGTCGGTCCATTGATTACAGTCAGTGCGAGCATCAGCCCGGCGACGGCCGGATCGTGCCATTCTCCGTGCGCAGTGGAAAGACCATTAGCGGCCAACTGGCGTGTCACCTAACTTATACAAATACAAAGACTCACGATATCTTACGGAGTGGCCTGCACCGGTCTCCGCTCTTCGCGGGGCGCATCACCGGGCGCGGGCCGCGCTACTGCCCATCTATCGAGGACAAGATCGTCCGCTTCGCCGACAAGGACCGCCACCAGATTTTCCTCGAGCCCGAGGGCTGGGACACGTCGGAAGTGTACATGAACGGGTTCAGTTCGAGTCTACCCGAAGACGTTCAATTTGAAGCACTTAGGACCGTACCCGGACTCGCGCAGACCGAGATGATGCGACCCGGATATGCCGTTGAGTACGATTTCTTTCCCGCCCATCAGCTTCATTACTCGTTAGAAACCAAAGTGATAGAAGGTCTGTTCTTCGCCGGGCAGATCAACGGGACTACGGGCTACGAAGAGGCGGCAGCGCAAGGCCTAATGGCAGGGATCAACGCAGCGGCCATGCTGAAAAGTGAGCAACCTCTTACATTGGGCCGCGACCAAGCCTATATCGGGGTGCTCATTGACGATCTGATCACCAAAACGCCCGAGGAACCCTACCGTATGTTCACGTCGCGCGCCGAGCACCGCTTGCTCTTGCGCCAGGACAACGCGGATCTACGGTTAACGGAAATTGGGCGCGAGATCGGTCTGGTGTCAGAAGCGCAGCACGAACGTTATTTGGAAAAGAAACAAAAACTTAACGAAATCACTTCGCTCTTATACGAAACGCGGCTCGACGAGCTTGCCGAGTCAGGATTGCTCTCAGACCCCAAGCTGAAGGGTAGCCGCTTCGCCGCCATCCTAAAACGTCCTGAGGCCGACCTCAGCCAGATGATTCAGGACAGCGCGCAGCTTTCCGCACGCATCACCGATCCGGATGACGATCTCCTGGCTGGTGTGGAAATGGATGTAAAATATGAAGGTTACATCCAAAGAGAGCGACATCGTGCCGAGCAGGTCCGACGCTGGGAAGAGGTCCGGCTACCGGACACGCTGGACTACTGGCAGGTGCACTCCATGTCGCACGAGGCCCGCGAGAAGATCACCTTCTTTAGACCGCTGACGCTCGGGCAGGCAGGCCGGATTTCCGGCGTTCGTCCGTCCGACACGTCGGCCCTGCTGATTCACCTGAAACGGCTGGGCCATTTGTAAGCTCTTGTTTTGGAGCGTTTCACGTGAAACATCCACACTCGCTCGTGGATAACTCTCTGGATTTGCTCAGGATACACTCTCACTACAGCATTCAAGTTCTGCTTTTTCAGGCTCCAAGATAATAGGATCGGATGAGTCCGGCGAGGCCGGCACTGTGAACAAGCTGTGAATAGCGATTTACATTGACCCCTCAAGAACACCTTGCGCACTACATGAAGCGCGTCGCCGAGGCGGGGATTCCCCTGGTTTCGCACGGCGATCGTGGCCGACTGGAGGAGCGCCACCTTGCCCCGTCCCTCGCGGGGCTGGACCTGCTCCCCGAGGCCGGACACATCCTCGACGTGGGCAGCGGCGGGGGCTTTCCAGCCATCCCCCTCGCGCTTCTAACTCCTCATTTGACATGGACTTTGGTCGAGTCGAACCAGCGAAAAGCCGCCTTTCTGACGCGTGTTTCACGTGAAACAGAGCTCGCACAACGGCTTACAGTGGTTTGTTCACGTGTTGAAGACCTTATCCACTCCGAGCATCCCGGCTACGCCTGCATTACGGCGCGGGCGCTGGCCGAATTGCCGATTCTGTCCAAGTGGTGCCGCCCCCTGTTGGCGCGGGACGGCTACTTTCTGTTTTGGAAAGGGCAGGACTGGCGCCACGAGGCCTGGCCCGAAGAACTGGGACTTAACCTACTCTCCGAACTCAACTTACCCGACGGCGGGCGCTTGCTAAAACTCGTTATTGACCGGTGAAAGAAGACGTATTCAAAGAACTCGCGGGGCTCGCAACCGAGGCCCGCAATCCGCGCACGCTGAATCTCGACAGCATGACCACGCGCGAAATTCTGGAAGCGATGAACGCCGAAGATCGGACAGTGCCCGACGTGGTCGCGCGGGCCATTCCCGAAATTTAAAAGCTCGTGGAACGCGTTGTGACCAGCTTCCAAGCTGGCGGCCGTCTCCTCTATATAGGGGCCGGCACATCCGGGCGCTTGGGCGTGCTCGATGCGTCCGAATGCCCGCCGACCTTTGGGACCGATCCGACCATGGTGCAGGGCTTCATCGCTGGTGGCTACGACTCCCTGCGCAAAGCCGCCGAAGGTGCCGAAGATAATCCTCACGGCGCGATTCACGATTTCGAGCTCTGCTGTTTGGGCCGGACCGATGTGGTCGTCGGCATTTCGGCGTCGCGGCGCACGCCCTACGTTTTGGGTGGTTTATCATACGCCAAGCAACACGGATGCTTCACAGCGCTCCTCATCTGCAACGAGTTCGATGCCGAGAGTATGGGATATGAGGAAACCAGCGCACAGCCCGATGTCATTATCTCGTTGCCCGTGGGGCCGGAGGTGTTGACGGGTTCGACGCGGCTGAAGGCGGGGACGGCGACCAAGCTCGCGTTGAACATGATCACGACGGCGGCCTGGGTGCGGATGGGGAAGTGTTACGGGAATTTGATGGTGGATTTGCGGATGGGGAGCCGCAAGCTGCAGGCGCGCGCGCGCCGGATTCTGATCGAGATCACCGGCTGCGACTACGAGTGGGCCGACGAACTCCTGACCATGGCGAACGGCGAACTCAAAACCGCGTTAGTGATGCACTTCCGCGGCGTCACCGCCGAGCACGCGCGAGATTGGCTGGAGGAGAATGGTGGGAAGGTGGCGGGGGCGATCGAGAAAAGGAAATTCCTAACGGATTACCAGATCAGATCATTCGTTTGATGCCCTGTTCTGCGCGGGCGGATTGCCATCCGCCCCTACATAGATTCGTGAATCCGACCTAAGGTATGAAAGAGCGATACACACGCAAGAATTCACTGCGGTTGCAGAGACATGATTACCGCCATCCGCGGACGTTCTTTGTGACAATCTGCGTGGAGGGGCGACACAAACTCTTTGGTGAAGTTGTAAACGCAACCATGTTGCTCAACGAGTTTGGCGAGGCGGTTAAAATTGAATGGAAGAAGACCGCTGAGATTCGGGAGGCTATCTGGCTGGACGAATTCATGATCATGCCAAATCACTTTCATGCGATTCTGCGGATTGACGATACTTATATCGGCCCATTTGCAGGACCCGCGCGAAACGTTGATGTAGGGGCGGATGGCAATCCGCCCGCCCCAAGCGAGGCGGATCATTCCAGAGTCACCGTCAAAACCACGTATGCGCGAACGGCACCCTTGAGCACAATCATCGCCGCCTTCAAACGCGCGACCACGAAACGAATCAACGAAATCCGTGGAACAAAAGGCGTGGAAGTTTGGCAGCGCAGTTTCTACGATCGCATTATCCGCAACGAACATGAATTGGGACTAGCGCGGCAATACATCATGGACAATCCCTTGAACTGGGAATTGGACAAGGAAAATCCCGATCTCCAAGGCGTGTATTGGGAAGAATAGATCCACAGGTTTCGATCCTGTCCGGCACGGGCGGATTGCCATCCGCCCCTACAAATACACCAAACCAACATCACATACAAACACCCACCCCCCACCATGCCACACAACCAAAAACTCCCGTATCCAAAGGTAAACTCGGATACACCACCTCGCACATTATGAAGCAGCCGCTCAAAAAGTCTGGGAAGCGGTGACGGAAGACAAGCACCTCAAGAAATATTTCTGCGACAAGCAGATCGGTGAATGGGGTCCAGACCTCGCGCCGGTGCGCTGGTGGTGGAAAGCGTACGGCGACGAGACCATGGACATGTACCCGATCGAATACAAGAAATACGAGAAGATCGTCTTCGTCGGCCCGGCCTACGGCCCGAAGTACATGACCACCATGACCTTCGAATTCGTCAAGAAGGGCCCCCGCGAGACCATCTTCCGCGTGCATGATTACGGCTACCAGCAGAAGGACCTGAAAGTCGCGTTCATGATGTGCGAAGGCTGGACGGAATTCCACACCTATCTGAAGGCCTACCTCAAGTTCGGCGTGGATGTGATGCGCGAAAAGACGCCGCGCAAAACGAAGTAGCCAACAGAGCTTTCAATTTTCCCACGGGAGGCCATTTTGTCTCGTCTCGCTCTCCTTATTATATGCGCACTGTGGGTACCGAGGCTGCTCGCCGCGGAAACTCCGGCGCGCGGTGATTCATTGTACTTCGCACAAAATTACACGGCGGCGATTCCGGAATACTCGGCCTTCGTGGCCGAGCATCCCGAGTCGGGTCGCGCCTGGTACCGCCTCGGCTACTGCGAGCTGAAAGCCGCGCTCTATGCGGATGCTGCCGCACATTTTCACAAAGCCGATTCGCTGAAGTTCAACCCGGCCTACACGAACTACAACTGGGCCTGCGCGTTGGCTCAATTGGGAGACTTGCGCACCTCAGCGATCAAGCTCGAGACCGGATTGAGCAACGGCTATCCGGGCGCACAGATTGACAGCGACACAGATCCGCTCCGCTGCGCACGAGCGGCGAGTGGGCGAGCCTGCGCGAGCAGTTGAACCGCTATGTCGAACCCTGCCTGTACGATCAACGCATGCGCGAGTTGGATTTCTGGGTCGGCGTATGGGATGTGTACTTTTTGAGCAACAACCAGAAGGCCGGCGTCAATACGCTGACCACGACAGAGCACGGCTGTTTCATCCACGAACAATGGCAGTCAGAGTCGGGCCACCGGGCCAGAGCATCAACTACTTCAGCCGCGCCGACAGCCTGTGGCACCAGACATGGATTGACCGCGACGGGGGGCAGATGGAATACACCGGAGGATTGCGGAATGGCGCGATGGTGTTGGAAGGGACCGGAAACGATCCCGGACTGCCGCCCTATCGCGCCCGCATGACCATGACTCCGCTTCCGGATGGATCAGTCGAACAGCTCATGGAACGCCTCGAGCGACGATGGCGCAAATTGGTACGAAATATTTCACGGAATATACCGTAGACAAACGGAGTAAAAACAATGATTCCGATTCCTGTAAACGCGGCGCATTGGCATATTGTGCTGGCCCACTTTCCGGCGATCCTGTTGATGGTCAGCACGGCCATGTTAGTCTTGGCGACGCTGTGGAGAGACGGGCGCTGGCAGCGCGTGGCATTGGGGTTCATCGTCGCCGCGACCATCAGCACCGGCGTGGTGTTCTCATTCGGCGAAGACGCCGAGCACATCATCGAGGCGCAGCCCGACGCGCGGAATATGGAAGGCTACATTCATCCGCATGAAGAGCTGGCGGAAACGGCGCGGAATATCATCATTCCGTTTGGTATCTTGATTCTCGGGCTATGGTGGTTCACGCGCAAGCACACGCTGCTGCCGCCGTGGGCGGCCTGGGGAGCGGTCGTGGTGATGGTGGTGGCAATCTCGTTACTCACCAACGTCGGTGCGGCGGGGGGCAAGATTAATCATCCGGAAGTGCGCGGCGGCGCCGTCCCAGTCTTAGATGACAAAGGCGGCGAACGAGACGACGATTAAAGGACAAGGGATAAAGGATAATCCATGGCAACCAAAAAGAAGACGGTGACCACGAGCGCCGGTGTGAAACTGGCCTCGGGCAAGATCGGGTTCACGGTGGCGACGACGATGCGCGCACCGCTCAAGAAGGTGTGGGAAGCGGCGACGCAGGCCAAGCACCTTGAGAAGTTCTTCGTGCACAAGGTCAAGGGCGACTTCAACGAGAATTTCGAAACGGTGTTCTGGACTTGGCCGAGTCACGGCACGTTTCCGCTCTATCCTGTTGCATATGCACCGGAGCAATTTCTCGAGTTTCACTGGCCGCTGCATGGCTCCAAGACGCAGCTTTCAACGGTGCGGTTCGAGTTCACGGAGAAAAAAGGCGTAGTCACGCTGACCATTACCGAGTCCGGCTGGAGCGCGCGCGGCCTGAAATACGCCTTCGAAAACTGCCAGGGCTGGACCGAGTTCGGCAACTACCTGCAGGCGTATGTCATGTGGAAGAAGGATATGCGCACCCAGCGTTGACGCTGGACCCAGTGCCGCTGGCGCGAACGTTTGGGCAAAGAGCAGGCGATCACTCGTCTCTATTTTCATCTGGAGCTGTCTTTATGTACAGATTACTTCTCTTTCAGTTTTGCTTGGCAGTAGTTCTGGGCTGTGCTTCGACGGTTCCTAAAGTAGTGCCACCTCGGCCAATCCCGCCGCTAGAGACAAGAGTATATTCGTCACCTGGCGTAGATTGGTCAAAATACGACAAACTAAAACTGGATTTGCGCGAGCGAGGCACGCCCGATCAATCTCGAAACCAGATTCTGGAAGAGTACTTGCTTACAGAAGCGTCACTCTTACTTGAGCGCAAAGGATATCACATCGTTGACGACAGCGCAGCGGCCGTACTGAGAGTCTATTTTGGCGTCGAAGAAAAACGCACTGATGAAACCGAATTGCGCAGCTTGAGTTACACAGCAATTCCAGGATCCGCTCAATTCCTGACGGGGTTGTCATTAATCGGGGGATTATGGCAATCTGCCTCGATTAGCACGGCTACGTGGTCCAGAAGAACGCAGGCGATCTATTTTGAAGCGTCAATTTCGGTTGAGTTGTATGAAATTGGGACAAACCGCCAACTATGGCGGGGCGACGTGTTTATCCCGCTTGATTCGCGAGACATAAGGACAAGCAGCAACTATATGTTTCGCGACCTCCTCTGGTCTTTTCCGGCCATCTCGTATCCAGCGACCAGCGTACCACCCGCCGACACAAGTGAATTTGAAGAACTCTGGAGCGGATTTCTGGTTGATCGAGAGTTCTTCGTTCCGGGCTTGCGTCATCACGTGAGCTTCATCTTCAGAGAGAGAAGATCGCTTGATGGCGAAGCAGAGGCGACATTCAAGACAACCCTAGAGTATAAAAAGCTTAAGATGACAGAGAAGTCGTGGGAAAAGATAGAAGACACAAAAGAGTATCGCGAGGCCTTTCGCAAATGGTACATGAGCGAAGGCGGCGATCTGCTTTCGATTCGGACGAAGAACCAAGTTCGGGAAAGTACATTCTTGCTTCCGGGTGTAATTGACTTGTTACAGACCGCCCCGCTAGCATTTGAAGACGAGCTTGGTCAAATCCAGATAGCCGGATGCTACACGATTGGTCAAGACAATCACTATCTTCGCCTGACAGCTTCGGCCGTTAGGCAGCCATACATCTTCATGTCAGGAACAACCAAGTACTACAAAGCAAAGTACCACCTTTCGAACATTGACGAGCTAAGCGAAAGTGAATTTCGGGATTGGCAAAATCGTGCACAAACTTATCGCGAGCAGTTAACTGGCGAAATCGACGACTTATCTGAATAAGGCAGGGTAGAAAGTCCACGCTAATCGAGTGCTCGTTTTGCTAGTGATACGCTGACAAAATGAGTGGGAACAACCATTTGAACAAAGGGAGACCAAAAATGAAAGGCTATGTAGTTCTATTCCTGTTGCCGCTGCCGAAGAAGAATTTGGCGGAGTACAAGAAGCTGGCGCGGCGGTTCGGGCGGGTGGCGGTGGATCATGGCGCGCTGCACTATCGCGAGTTCATTGGCGAGGATTTGAAGCCGAAATATGCACCGCCCTTTACGAACGTGCTGCCCTTGAAACGCGGCGAGGTGGCCATCACCTCGGTTTTGGAGTTCAAGTCGCGCAAGCACCGCGACAAAACGATGCTCGCGATGCTCCACGACCCGCGCATGGAGAAGATGATGAAAGAAAAACCGCTCTTCGACATGAAGAAGATGTACTGGGCAGGCTTCGAGACGATTGTCGAAGCGAAGGGGAAGTAGCGGGAATGCATTGGCTAAGTGACATTGTACGACACCGATGACACCCCCTCTCTTCCTCCTCGACCTCGGCAACGTCCTCTTGAAGCTTGACTTTGAGCGGTTTGTCTCGCGTGCGGCGGAGCGTGGGGTGCGGTCGCGGGAGGAGATTCGCGAGCGGTACATAGTAGGTGAGAGCAATAAGCGCTTCGAACGGGGCCAGCGTTCGGCTCCTGAGTTCATTGAAGAGCTGCGCGAGTTTCTGGGCTGGTCGGCAACCACAGCGAACCGCGAGCGGCTGCGGTTGATTTGGTGCGATATTTTTGACGAATTTCCCGGAGCGCGTGCGGCGCTGGCACAGTTGAAGCAGTGGGGCACGGTCTGGGTGCTATCCGATACCGATCCGCTGCATATCGAATGGGTTCGGCGCGAGTTCTCGTGGGCACTCGAAGTGGAGCAGGTGCTGACCTCCTACGAGCGCGGCAAGATGAAATCCGATCCCGGTGTTTTTGAGACAATTGTCGCGGAGTCAGGCATTGCACCAGAGCGAATATTGTTCATTGACGATCTGGCGAAAAATCGTGAAGCCGCGCACAAAGCGAGGATAACCACGCACTTGTTCACGACCTGGGAGCAAGCCTGGGAGGAGATCGCCTGAGTCGTGAGCATGCAGCGCGGCACAAACTCTCCACACTACTCATCCACACAATGTGTACTATTGTGGACAAGCATTGTGGATGTGTGGAGTGCGTGGATAAGCAGTAAAACTGCGGAAGCTCAATGGAAGTGCGCGGAAATCACGCTTGGAATTGAGTAAATTGGGACAAGAAAGCCACCAATAATTTCGAGAAGGACGACAGATGAGACGGATGACGGGAATTCTGCTGTGGACAATCTGTGTGATGCTGTGGACAAATGTCGAAGCGGCGCAGATGGTCGGGTACAAGTCCACGGGCGAACATTCAGGACAGATAACCATCCTGCCGCACGCGGACAGTGTGAAGATTGATCGCGAGTTGGCGGCAGCCGTGGACAGTTTGTCGAAGAAGGACGGGCTGCTGTTAGACCTGCGGCGCGTAAGCTCGAGCGGACAGATCTACTCGGCGGCCCTGGCGACAGCGATTCAAATGGCTTTCGAGCAATATTCCAAGCCGACGGTGGTGTTGTTCGGCGGAGCGGTGAATTGGGAGAGCGATCTGGGCAAGTGGGCCAAAGAGCGCGAGTGGACGCGGTTCGAGTCTTCAGGCGAACTCAAAGAGGCCGAGGCCAAGCTCGAGACGCTGCGCGGGCGGCACATGCGTGAAGGCCAGGAGCGCATGGACTATATGATGCAGCAGCAGCCGAAGGAAGGCAAGTAGGCTTGCTGACGGAGCTGGCCAATTGGCTGACGAGCGTCGGCCAGGGGCAAGTCTGGCTCCTGGCCGTTGGGATATTTTGCGCGCGTATCGCCGATCAGAGCTTGGCGCCATGCGCACGATCTCGATTGTGCGCGGCTTCAAAGTATTGGCCGCGCTATTCGGGTTTCTCGAGGTTCTGATCTGGATCAACGTCGTCGCGCAGGTCATCCGCAATCTCAACGAGTGGTATCTCGGGGTCGTCTATGCGGCGGGCTTCGCGGCGGGCAGCTTCGTGGGCATGTGGATCGAGTCGCGGATAGCCATTGGTCATCAAATGGTACGCGTGATTGCCCGGCGTGAAGCAGGGTTGGCCGACAAGCTGTGGGAGCGTAACTACTCGGTCGTCGAGATGGACGGCAAGACCAAGACCGGCGAAGTGGACATCCTATTCGTGGCCGAAAAGCGCCGCAACGTGCCCAAGCTCTTGCGCACGATTAACGAGCTCGATCCGCAGGCCTTTCTGACGGTTGAGGATGTGAAGCAGGTCGGCCTTCGTTCCCGCGATCCCAGTGTGGTGTGGGGCGAGAAGGTACTCGGCGACACGAGCAAATGGGTCAAGCCAAGCGCAAAAGCCTGACAAGCGAAGCATGCTCCATCATATTGAAATTTATGTCTTTGACTTGGCGCGCACCTGGCGTTCTGGTCATGGCTCTTGTGCGATGAGTTAGGCTACACCGTCTATCATCAGTGGGATCAGGGCGTGAGCTTTCGCGCTGGTTCCACATATAAGGTGTTCGTCCAGACCGAGCCGAGGTTTCTGGATGTCAAGTATCATCGCTGCCGGACGGGCCTGAATCATCTGGCCTTTCACGCGCAGTCACCCGCGCAGGTGGACGCGCTGACAACCAAGCTGCGGGAGCGCGGTGTGACCATCCTATATCAAGACCGCCATCCGCACGCCGGCGGGCCAGACAGCTACGCCGTGTTTTTCGAAGACCCCGACCGGATCAAAGTGGAAGTGACGTGCTCTGAAAGTGAATAAGGACTGCAGACGCTGGAGATACATTGGCGGAGCGTCTGATCAATAATGGATTCATTAAAGCAACGAATATACTCATACGCAGGTTTTGCCGAGACGTTGGCCGCGCTGTCGGAGGCGCGGCATGGCGTGCTCGTGAAAAACGTACCGGGCGCGCTGCCGGTGCTGGTGGCAAGCTACCTGTTTGAGAAATCGCGGCGGCCGCTGCTGTTGGTGGCCGAAACGCTCGAGGACGCCGAGGAATTTGCCGACGATCTCACGATACTGCTGGGTGAAAATGTCACGAGCCTTTTCCGGGGCTGCCGGACTACCACCGCGAGTTGAATCCGATTGAATTGTCGGAGCGCGCCGAAGTGCTGATGACGCTCGCGCGGTCGAAACAGCCGTTGATCGTCGCGCCGCGGCGCGCTGCCCGATCCGCTGCCCGACTTGCAGGAGGTATCGCGCAATACCTACACGCTCGCCAAGGGCGAGACGCTGCCGCGCGACTCGCTGATTCAATTCTTGCACGAATCGGGTTATACGCGCGAAGTATGGTCGAAGGCGTGGGGCAATACGCGGTGCGCGGAGCGGTGCTCGACATCTATCCGTTCGGCGGATCGCATGCGGTGCGCGTGGAATATTTCGGCGATGACATTGACGACTTGCGCAGCTTCGATCCGCAGACGCAGCGTTCGACCGGCAAGCTCGGTGACGTGACGATCATGGCGGCGGAGACGCCCGGCGCGGGGAATTCACATCTGCTCCAGCATCTGCCGGAGAACACGATCATTGTCTGGTCCGAAGGCCGACCGGCGCATATGGCCGTCAAGGAGCGCTATGAAGAGCGCACGGCCAAGCCCGGCCTGCGGCTGCGCGATTTGCGAAACTCCGCGCCGGACGAAGACGACGAAGATGACGCGCATCTCAGCGAAGACCTGCACGACATCGTCTATGAAGACGACGAAGAGATTCCGGTCACGATTCCCGAACAGGTACGTGCGCTGCACGAGCCCGGGAAGTGGATGGAGCCGGAGTTGATTTACGGTGCGGTCCAGCGATTCGCGCAGGTGTTCCTGCAAACGTCACCGCAGCCGCCGTCGCATACGCTCGACTTTGCCGGCGCGCCGCAGGAACGCTTCGCGTCGAATCTGCCGTTGCTTGCCGAACGCGTGAAGGAATACACCGCGCGCGAATTGGAAACCGTGCTGCTGTGCGACAATCAATTGGCGGCGGACCGCCTGGCGCAAGTGTTGGTCGAGCGCGGCGTGCCGGAGCACTCCTTCAGCGCGCGCGAAGGTGGCCTGCGGCACGGTTTCATGCTCGAGGCGGCCGGACTCGTAGTGCTCGTGGACCACGACATCTTCGGGCGCAAGCGGCGCAAGCGCCAGTTCACCGAAGTTCGGGAACGCGGTGCCGCTGCATGACATTGATGCGCTGCAGGTCGGAGACTATGTGGTGCACGTCGAGCACGGCATCGGCCGCTATTGCGGTTTGACGAAAATCGCGGTGGGCGGCATGCAGCGCGAAGTGCTGAAGATCGAATACCGCGACGGCATCCATCTGTTTGTCAAGCTCGAAAACCTCGCCTCGGTGCAGAAGTACTCGGCAAAGGAAGGTTTTCAGCCGCCGCTGTCGAAGATCGGCGGCAAGGAATGGCGCGAAGTCAAACGTAAGACCAAAGAGTCCTTGGTCTCCATCGCCGAAGACTTGATCAAACTCTACGCCAAACGACGCGCGGAGCGCGGGATCATCTTTTCGGGCGACACGCCGTGGCAGCGCGAAATGGAAGCGAGTTTCCCCTACGAAGACACGCCCGATCAGTTGACGGCCAGCGAATCGGTCAAGCGCGACATGGAAAACCCGATGCCGATGGACCGACTGATTTGCGGCGATGTGGGCTACGGCAAAACGGAGGTCGCGATGCGTGCGGCTTTCAAAGCCGTGACCGACGGCAAGCAGGTGGCGGTGCTCGTGCCCACGACGATTTTGGCGCAGCAGCACTATCGCACATTCCGCGAGCGCTTCAAGAACTGGCCCGTGGACGTGCGCGTGATCTCGCGTTTTCAATCCAAGCGCGAGCAAAGCGAGGCGCTCAAGAAGCTCGCGGCGGGTGACGTGGACGTGATTATCGGCACGCATCGGCTGCTGTCGAAGGATGTGCAGTTCGACGAACTCGGTCCCTGATCATAGACGAAGAGCACCGCTTCGGCGTAGTGCAGAAGGAGAAGATCCGTTCGCTGCGCGCGAATGTTGACGTGCTCGCGATGAGCGCGACGCCGATTCCGCGCACGCTGCACATGGCGTTGATGGGCGCGCGCGATCTGTCGCAGATCACCACACCGCCTCCGGGACGGCAGCCGATTGAAACCGACGTCGTGCCGTTTTCAGAAAAAGGTCATCAAGGAAGCGGTGCAGCACGAATTGACGCGTGGCGGTCAGGTGTTCTCGTGCACAACCGCATTCAAAGCATCGCCTGTCGCCGAGATGCTGCACCGTCTGCTGCCGAACATACGCATCGGCGTGGCGCACGGTCAGATGAACGAGCACGAGCTGGAGCAGGTGATGCTCGATTTCTCCGAGAGCAGAATCTTGACGTGTTGATCTCGACGATGATTATCGAATCCGGGCTTGGACATGCCGAATGTCAACACCATGATCGTCAATCGCGCGGACCGGCTGGGCGTGGCGCAGTTGCACCAATTGCGCGGGCGCATCGGGCGCAGTTCGCGCAAGGCCTACGCGTACCCTGCTCGTGCCGCCGCATTTCGAGATGTCGCAGATCGCCCGCAGCAGATTGTCTGCGCTGACCAATTTCTCGTCGTTAGGCGCAGGCTTTCAGTTGGCGATGCGCGACTTGGAGATTCGCGGCGCGGGAAATCTCCTGGGCCGCGAGCAGTCGGGGTACATCAACTCCATCGGGTTTGAGATGTATCAGCAGTTGATCGAGGAAGCCGTCCGCGAGGTGCAGACGGAAAAGTCAAATTGAAGATAGACACGGACGCGTTCATGCCCGAGCACTATCTGCCTGAAGGCGGATTGGGGCTGAACATCTATCGAGAATTAGCGCGCGAAGGACGTGAAGAAGGTCATGGAGCTGTCGCGCGAAGTCGAAGACCGTTTCGGTAGCTTGCCGGACCCGGCGCGCACGCTGTTTGACATGGTGCGCATCCGGATTCTTGCGGAGCAATTGGGCGCGGATGAAGTGAACGTAATGGCGGCGCGTATGGAGTTGGGCTTTGCGGCGGATCATGCGGCGCGTGACAAGATGCTGGCGCTGGCGGCGCAGCGACGGCTATCCGATCGAGTTGGACGCGACGAGGGGAGTGACGGTCCGGTTGAACTTGAGCAAGCGGCCTGAATGGAGCGCGAAGTTGCGCTATGCGGAGGAATATTTGGCGGCGGTAAATGGCGAATTAGTGGAGTCACTTTAATCATACGAGGCCCTGCGATGACGGGTCGGCTATTGTTTGTCTTAATGCTTCTATCACCGGCGCTCTCCCGCGCGTTGGTGATCGAAAATGGAACGTTGACGGGATTCTTGATGGACACATGCGCGACATGCGCCTACGACAACTGGCAATCGCACGTGTCGGAGCGCATTCAACGGCCCGGCTATAATGACTACGGTCCGGCGCACCTGGACCCGCAAACGAACGGTTTCGGCGGATTTCAATACATCTATGCGAACGCGCACGGGGATTCAATCATGGCGCGCTGGCGGCAGGTGTTTTTGTGCGCCATCCATGGCGATTGGGAGTGCGCGGATTCCCTGATCGCGCGGCAGGACAGCGCGTGGAACTATGAACTCGCCCGCATCGAAGAGCCGACCGGCGCAAGCTACTATGTCATGCGTGAACGGCTCGACTCATCCTACGTGGACGTGAACGGCGACACGCTAACGGCGAACGACGTGCACGGCGGATTTCGCCGCGGCTGGGGCGTGTTTGTGTTCAGCGCCGCTCCGCGGCACGCGCGGGCGGTCGTGCAGATGCCGCACCCCGAAGACGATTTCATGTCAATTCCCGTTGGCATCGAGCTGTTTCAACAGGCGGAAATGGCGATTCTGATGATCGCGGGCGCGGGTCGCGAAGTGATGTACGACAGCGCGGCCGGTCAGTACAATAACGCGCGCACATTTTCCGATCCATCGCGCAATGCGCGGCATCCATTTTCGGAGCTCTCGCGCGTGATCAAGGACTCATGGAACTCTCCGCCGGTGAATCCGCTGGTGCTGATTCAATTGCACTCGTACGATCACGCCACGCACGGCCCACTGCCGGACATTCAGGTTTCCTGCTATCATAACGACGAATTCCCGAACGCGCCGCTGCGAAACTTCGTGAATCAGCGCGACCTGTTTCACGCGCATCCGGTGTTCCCGTGACGAGCGTGGACGGCGACGACACGATTGACGTGGCCGTCAACAACTACATCGGCCTGTGGAGCAATCCGGCGTACGTGTATACGACGGCGGAGACGACGCTGACGATTCCCGTAGTCGGTGATTTGATCGGCGCGCCGGATAATGTCGTGGGCGACTATTTCCATGCAGGGCATGACGTGCAACGGCACACCGAGAATTTCATTCACATCGAATTGGACGAATATCCTGACAAATTGTGGGCGCCGCTCGATTGGCCGCGCTGGCTGCCGGGGACGCCGCCGACGGAGTGGAATACGTACCGTCACGCGTTGGCCTACTATCAGCCGTTCATTTCCGCGGTGGATTCGGCGCTGACATGGCATGAAATCCCCGATGAAGAGCCGCCGCTGGTATGCAATCTGACTGGCGCGTATGATTTAGCGAATGGCGCGGTGACCATTACTTGGGATGCGCCCGCCTACGACCGGCACTTTGACACGTATCAGGTATTCTTCGATACCAATGAAGTGTCGCTGTCGTCGCCGCACATTGCGCGGACGAACACGGGTTATAACGCGCTGGGCAACATGCTGGGGACGTCCATCACGGTGTCGGGCCTGCGCACGCCGGTGTGGGATTACACGTTTGCAATTCGCGCGAAGGATGTGCTGGGCTACGAATCGGAGCTGTCGCCCGCGCTGGGCATCACGGACGGCATGGTGCGTGACGTGGCAGCGTTCTGCGACGGTGATTCCGTGCGAATGACGTGGAGCGCGCAGCCGAATGATGACCGTTATGAAGTCTGGGAATTCCCGCCGGGATTGGGCGGCTACTACTATTTGGGCACGACACTGACGAACAATTTTGTGTTTGTTCCGACCGGATACTCCGGGAACGGCGTCTGTGTGCTCATGGTGAAGCGGGTGATCGAATAGCGCGGGTAATCTAAGAGGGGGGCCGGCGAATGACGAATCGGACCGACGAACGGTGAAGTGGTGGGCCGTGCTGTTGCTGTGGCTGCCGGCCTCGGCGTGGGAATCGTGCATGAGACAGGTTTTCTGCGCGGATTTCTCCTGGACAGTTGCTCGGCCTGCGCGTATGACAATTGGCTGTCACATGTCTCGGAACGCCTGGTGCGACCGAACTACAACGACTATGGTCCGCCCAATCTCGACCCGGTGACGAACGGTTTCGGCGGATTCACCTACATTACCGACGACAGCACGGGCGATTCGACGCTGGCGCGTTGGCGGCAGGTGTTTGACTTCGCGATTGCCGAAGAGTGGGCGCAAGTGGATTCGCTGCTCATGCGGCACGAAGCCGAGTGGCGCTATGAACTTGTGCGCTTGCAGGAGCCGGGCGTGCGGCGGCACTACTATCTGCTGCGCGAGCGGTTGGATTCGAGTTATGTGGACACCAACGGCGATTCGACCGGCGCGCGTGCTGTGATCGGCGGCTTTCGCAACGGCTGGGGCGTGTTCGTGTTCAATCCGGAGGCGCGGCATGCGCGGGCGATTGTGCAGGTGCCGCATCCGGAAGATGATTACATGGCGCCGCCGGTGGCGACAGAGATGTTTGTTCGCGACGGGTTGGCGCAATTGATGATTGCCGGAGCAGGCCGCGAAGTGCTGTGGGACACGACCTTCGCAACGTACAACAACGGCCTGTCGCTTTCGGATCCGTCGCGCAACGGCCGACATCCGTTCGCCGTGGCCACGGAAGCGGCGATTGCGGTCTGGGACGCGCCGCCGGTCAGCGAGTTTGTGGTAATCCAGTTGCATTCGTACGATCACAATGAGCATGGGCCGCTGGGCGACATGCAGATTTCGTGCTTCTTCGACGATCATTTTCCCAATCCGCCGCTGCGTGACGTGTCCCGGCATCGGGACTATATCCACGCGCTGCCGCTGTTTCCGATCAACGGCTTCGACGGCGATGAAAGCGTCGTCACACGCGTGGACGAATACGTGTCGCTATGGTGCAGCCCGGCCTACAGCTATTTCGGCGCGGACACCGTCGCGCTGCGCAGTGTGTTCGATTTTCTGGGCGTGCCGGAGAACCAGCAGGGCAACGCATGCCATGCGAATCACGACGAGCGCTTCGACACGGAGAATTTCGTCCATATCGAACTCGACGAGTATCCTGACGCGCTGTGGCAGCCGACGGATTTTGCGCGCTGGCTGCCGGGCGCCCGCCCGCGCGGTTGGCGAACTTTCGATTGGTGATAGACTATTTCGCGCCGTTCGTAACTGCGGTGGATTCTGCGCTGACGTGGCACGAGGTGCCGGACACGCTGGCTCCGGAAGCGGTTTATCTGCGCGAGGTGTCGCGCGTGAACGCGTCCACAGTAGATATTCGCTGGGATGGCGTCGCGTACGACCAGCATTTTGACACCTACGAAATTGTGTACGACACGACCGAGCTGTCGGAACTGTCGCCGCGCGTGACCCGCGCCACTTCCGCCAGTTATACGGCTCTGGTGATCAGCACACGGCGATGCAGCGCTTCACATTGCTGACTCCGCCGCTCGAGCGCTATCGTTTTGCCCTGCGCGCGCGCGACATGGCAGGCAATGTCCTGGCGTTCACGCGGAATGGGGCATTGCGGACAGCGTGATTCACGATTTGACGATCACGGTGGACGGCGATTCTCTGCGGCTGAATTGGACCGGCGCGTACTACGATTCGCTCTATGAGGTGCACGAATATCCGGCCGGTATGGGCGGCTACTACCTACTCGGCGTGGCGGACGTGAATCATTTTGCATTCGTGCCGACCGCCATGGCGGGGAACCGGATGAGTGTGATCATGGTGAAGCGCGTATGGGAAGAATAGCGTATACGTAACCAACCTTACAACCGTTCCTCGCCGGACCTGCGAACAAGGTAAAACCACTACAGCCCATGACGATCCACCACGCTACATCTCCGGAACAGATTCGGCTTGTATACAATGTCATGCGCGAACTCCGGCCGCACCTTACCGCGGACCAATTCGTTGAGCAGGTATTGCGACAGATGCGGGAACATGGCTACATCCTCACATAGAGGAGAGCGGTCAGCCATTGGCGGCGGCGGGGTACCGGCGAACGGAACTGCTACATTGGGGAAAAGTTTTGTATATTGACGATTTGGTCACCGCTGCGGCGGCCCGTGGGCGGGGCCGCGCTGACCATTTGTTCAATTTTATCGTGAATCAGGCGCGGGAAGAGGGCCTGGCAGCCGTCCATCTGGACAGCGGAACCCACGCTGGCCGATATGACGCGCACCGCTTCTACCACAAGCACGGGATGAGCATCACGAGCTACCATTTTGTTTTGAATCTGCAAACAACATAAATGAACCGGAACACCATGCAACGAACAGGACTTCTGTTGAGTCTGCTGGCCATGATGTGGCTGGCGAGCTGCGAAGGCAAGAAAGACTACATTGCCAAAATCGGAAACGAAACCATCACGGAGCAGGAATACCGCGCCGCGATGCTCTCGAAATTTCGCACCGACGACAACATTAAGCAACGGCCCCTTGAAGAGCGCAAGAAAATCGCGCACGACATGGCGATCGAAGAAGCGAAATATCTTGAGGGTCTGGCCCGCAAGTACGACGAGAACCCGGAGATCGCTACAAATCTCGAAGCGGCGGCCAAGCGCCGAGCGCTCGATCTGCTGTACGAAGAGCGCATCATCGCGCCGGTGATCACCGATGAGCTGTTGCGTGAGCACTATGACAGGTCAGCGAAGGAAATCAGCGCGCGGCATATTCTGGTGAAGAAGAGCGCGGCGGATTCGAGCGCGGCGGCGGCGGCGCGCCTGAAGAGTCGCATTGACTCGATCAAGACCGCGATAGACAACGGTCTCAATTTCAAAGCGGCGGCGGCGCTGCTCTCGGAAGACGCGACGACGGCTGTTGATTCCGGTGACTTGGGCTGGTTCCCCTGGGGCCGGATGGTAGACGAGTTTCAGCGCGCGGTGTGGTCCGCGCCGCTGCGCAAAACGGCGGGTCCCGTGGAATCGCCGTTCGGCTGGCACCTGATCTGGGTGGATTCGACTCGTGATGTGACGGGCCGCCCGCCGTTTGAAGAGATGAAGAAGGATTTGGCGATGCGGCTGCGCGAGGTCGAAAGTCTGAAGCTCGGCGCGCGCGCGCGGGATTTTGTCAACGCGCTGCATACGGAGTACTCCTTGCAGTATGACGAAAACGCGCTGGCGATGTTCACGGGCAAGCTGACGGATCCGCAGATGTCGCTGAACAAGGAGCTCGGGCCGATGTTCACGGGCGACGAGAAGGCGCTCGTGGCGGCAACGCACAAGCTCGGCAAGATCACGATTGAAGATATGATTCAGAAGGTCGGCAGCAACGCCTATCGCGTGGATTGGAAGAATCCGCAGTCGGTGCATGATCTCGTGAACGCTCTGTGTGAACCGCAGTTCCTTGAGGACAAGGCCGGCCAAGACGGTTACATCAAAAAGGCCTATGCCGATTCGAACGTCGTGGCGCAAAAGAAGGCGGCGATCCAGCGCATGGTCGAGAAGGTGGAAATCACCGAGAAGCTCGAAGGCAGCGAAGAATCGGACAAGGCGTATTACGAGCGCAACCTGGAGTCGTTTATTCAGCCGGAGACGCGCTTGATCCGCGAGATCTTCATTAAGGAAGACAGCGCGAAGGCCGTGCGCGTGCGCGATCGCGCGCTGAAGGGCGAAGACTTTGCGAAGCTCGCCTGGCAGTTCAACGAAAAGGAATCCACGAAACGCGACTCGGGCCGGATCGGGCCATTTGAAGAAAAACGCTTTGGCATGATTGGCAAGTCGGCCTTTCAGCTCGGACAGCCGGGCGCGGTGTCCGAGGTTGTGAAGGTTGGGAAGAACTACTCGGTGCTCCAGCTCATCGCGGCCTATCCGTCGCGTACGAAGACGTGGGACGAAGCGAAGGGCGATGCGCGGCGCGAGAACCGCGTGGCGCGCACACAGCAGCTGCAAGAGGAGTTGGAAAAACTGTTGGTGTCGCGCTATCCCCTGAAAGTGAACGACGAGCTGCTCGGATCGATGTGGCCGCTTCCCCCCGAACGACAGGAACGCGCGGCTCGTGATCAATAAGGGCATCTGGCTGGTCGGGCTGTGTTTGCTTTTGGCGGCCTGCAATCGCACAAACACCGCCGACCTCGTGGCAAGCGTAGGCGAACGAACGCTTAGTCGCGCGGACTTCGCGACGTGGGCGGGCGTGCCCTTCGACAGTTTGAGTGCGGAAGCGCGGCAGCCGCTGGTCAATGCATGGCTGGAGCTGGCCATGATTGAGCAGGAGGTCGAGGCCACGGGGCTGCGCAAAGACGCCGACGTTTCCCGGCAGGAGCGCGAGTTGTTGGCGCGTTTTCATCGTGCCGTGTTGTTGGCGCGTCTGCCGGAACCGAAGATTACCGATTCGTTGATCGCGGACTACTACACGACGAATCTGGCGGAGTTTCGGCGCCCGATGGACAGCTATCTGATCGAGGGATTTTGGTGCGAGTCGGACGACACGCTGAAGGCGTTTCGCCGCGCATTAGAGCGGGCGGACACGTCGCAGTTGCGTTCGGACATGGTGATTTGGGAAGGGAAGTGGCTGACGGACTCGCGCGAGTTGGATCCGATACTGCTTGAGGCTGTGCGCAAGTTGCCCGCGGGCGGATGACGCCGGTGCTGCCGTTCGGCGAGGGCTATCGGCTGTTGCGGCTGCATGAACTCTATCCGGAGGGGGCGCAGCTCAGTCTGGATGCTGTGCGGCAGGAGATACGGGAACGACTGTTGACCGAGCAGAGTCAAAGAAGGCAGGAGCGTTGGGAAACGGAATTGCGCGGCCGCTATCAGCCGCGTCTAATGGGTGACACGAAATGATCAGAGCATTGCTTATCACGCTGGCGTTGTGCGCCGCGTTGGCGCGCGGCGAAGAGGTGATTGACCGGGTTGTCGCGGTGGTGGATGACGAGATAATTCTCGAAAGCGAAGTGTTGCAGTATTTGCAATACACGCTTGGAGCGCGCGTGGCGCTGGACTCGCTTTCTGAAGCGCAGATGGACACGCTCAGCAAGGAAGTACTCGAGGAGTTGATCGCGCAGAAACTGCTGTTGACACAGGCGCGCAAGGACTCGATTGTGGTCACTCCGAAGGAGATTGACCGCGAACTCGACAACCGTGTCAGCAATCTCTTGACGCAGGTGGGCGGGCAGGAGAAGCTCGAATCGTACTACGGCATGCCGTTGCCCAAGATCAAGCGGCAGTTTCGTCCGCTGGTGGAAGAGACGTTGTTGATCGAGCGCACGCGCGGCAAGCACATGCAGCAGGTGCGCGTATCGCGGAACGAGGTGCTGGAGTTCTGGGAGACGATCAAGGATTCGCTGCCGCCGCTCAGGGGATGCGATTCGGCTGTCGCACATTCTGCTGGCCGATCGGATTGCCGAGGCTTCGACGAACGCGGCGATTGCGCGCGCCGACTCGGCGCGGCAAGCGATCTTATCGGGTTCGATTACGTTTGAGGAGTTTGCCTCGCGCTATTCCGAGGATCCGGGTTCGGCGGAGCGCGGCGGTGCGTTGGGGACGACGAATCGCGGTGATCTGGTGCCGGAATATGAGGCGGCGGCCTACGTGTTGGAGCCCGATTCGATCAGCGCGCCCACGGTCTCGCCGTTCGGTGTGCATGTCATTCGGTTAAACGAGCGCACGGGCGAGAAGGTTAACACGAATCATATTCTGTTTCGGATCGTGCCGGCGGAGGCAGATTTGCAGAGCACGGTGAGTGCGGCGGAGTCGCTGGTGGTGCGGCTGCGCGGCGGCGATGATTTCGCCGAACTCGCGCTGAACCTTTCGGCGGATACGAAAACGGCGGCCAGCGGCGGCGACCTCGGTTGGTTCAGTCCAACCGAGCTGCCGGACGAGTTTAAGACGCCGATTGAAGGCAAGTCGAAGGGTGAGTACAGCGATCCGTTTCGCACGGCCTTTGGCGTGCATATCTTGAAAGTGACCGACCGCGTCTTCTCGCGCAAGATCACGCTCAACGAAGACTACAGCCGTATCGAGCAGATGACGCTCGCCAAAAAGCAAGAAGGCGAGTTCAAGCGTTGGGTCGAAAAGATCGCCGACGAAACCTACGTCGAACGCAAGCTCTAAAAACCGTCGCAACGCACAATCAAAAAGCCGAGTCACCCGACTCGGCTTTTCAATTTTGCTGAAGCGCTTGCCCCGCTCATGAACGGCGGGCCGCAAGGTTAGTGCATCGGAATCGTCAGGACCGCGCAGGGCGATCGGCGGACGACGGCTTCGGCAACGGAGCCGAAGATGAAACGCTTAAGTCCCGTGCGGCCGTGCGTGGCAATCACAATGACGTCCGGCTTGATTTTGTCGGCGAGCTGCACTATCTCATGGGCGGGATCGCCGATCTCCACATAACGGTGGATAGGAATATCCGGTTTTACGAACTGGGCCAGCGTTTCGTCCAGCCTGGCGCGGAAGGCCTTGAGCATGTCGGCCTCGTATTGCTTCACATCAAAGGCGACGGAACCGGCACCGGGAGGCAGTTCGACCAGCGGCACGGGCAAAACGACGTGCAGCACGTGCAGCTCGGCCTGATAGCGGCGGGCGAGCTCGTCCGCCGTGGCCAAGGCCCGAAAGGACGGGTCAGAGAAGTCGGTCGGGCACAAGATCTTGCGGAAAGATAGCATGATACACCTCCGAAAATGGCTCGTTGAAATTTTGCGAGCAATTGCGTATTTTGGAACGGTTGTTGTAGGCCGTATAAGTTACATTCTTCATCGCAAACAATTGTTCCCGCGTTGCATAAACTGACTGTGAGTGTCAGCTTTCGCGGGCCAAATATCTAAGGACATAGAAGCAATGAGTTCGCATGTTGCAGAGCATTCTGCTGCCCCGCCCGAAGTGCTGGCTGAGGCGATAGACGCCCTCCGGTGTGTATCGTCTGGTGACCGTGTTTTCGTGGGGTCAGGATTGGCCGTACCGCAGTTGTTGGTGGACGCTTTGTCCGCGCGCGGGGCAGAGCTGGAAAACGTTCAGATCGCGCACTTGATGACCATGGGTCCGGCTCCCTACGCGGAACCGGGGATGGAGAAGAGCTTCCGGGCGAACGCGCTGTTTACCGGCGCAAACGTGCGCACGGCGGTCAACGAGGGCCGCGGCGACTATACGCCGGTGTTTTTGTCGGAGATTCCGGGGCTGATTCGCAGCGGGGCGCTGAAGGTGGACACCTGCCTGCTGCAGGTAACTCCTCCGGGCACGCACGGCCATTGCAGTTTGGGAATTGACTGCGCGTGTACGCTTGAAGCGGCGCGCAATGCCAAGAACGTCATCGGTTTGGTCAACGATCAGATGCCGTGGGTCTATGGCGAGAATTTCTTGCACAAGTCCATGTTCCGCGCGCTGATTCACTACGATCATCCGCTGCCGGAGCTGCCGCGCAACACGCCGAGTGATCAGGAAAAACTAATTGGTCTGTTTTGCGCGGAGCTGGTGCCGAACGGCGCCTGTCTGCAATTGGGAATCGGTGCGATTCCGGATGCGGTGCTGGCGAGTCTGGGTGACAAGCGCGACTTGGGCATGCACACCGAGATGTTCTCGGACGGCGCGGTGGAGCTGGTGCAGAAGGGTGTGATCAACTGCCGCGCGAAGACGCTGCACAAGGATAAGATGGTGGCGAGTTTTGTGCTGGGTTCGAAGATGCTTTATGATTTCGTGCGCAGCAATCCGTTAGTCGAGTTTCGTCCGGTGGATCACACGAACGATCCGTTTATCATCGCGCGTAACGACAACATGATTTCGATCAACAGCGCGCTGCAGGTGGACCTGACCGGTCAGGTGTGCGCCGATTCGATCGGGCATACGATCTTCTCGGGTTTTGGCGGACAGGTTGACTTTGTGCGGGGCGCGGCGCGTTCGAAGGGCGGCAAGCCGATTATCGCTCTGGAATCCACGGCCAAGAGCGGTTCGATTTCGCGCATTGTGCCGTCGCTGTCGCCGGGCGCGGGTGTGGTGACGTCGCGTGCGGACGTGCACTATATCGTGACGGAATTTGGCGTGGCCTATCTGCACGGCAAGACGCTGCGGGAACGCGCGCAGGCGTTGATTCGCGTGGCGCATCCGCAGTTCCGCGATGAACTGAAGTACGCGGCGCAGCAGAGAAATCTGATTTAGTCTGCAAGGACGCGATAATGCAAAGCGGGCCGGAGAGTTTTTCTCTGGCCCGCTTTTCTATATGCCTTATGACTTTGAACCGCTTACGCTTTTTGAGCGTGCAGGAAGAAGCCGTTTTGGCTGATTCTGGCGATGGTGCCGGTGGGGGATTTGTAGAAGGTCTGCAAGTGGACGATCTTCAGGCCGGCGCGCTGGAACAGGTCGCGCAGGTCGCGCTCGTTGAACTGATGAAAGTGCGGGCGATATTTGCGCGAGAAGATGTGTTCGACTTTGTAGATCAGGCTGTAGTCGTTGGGTGTGACCAGAAACAGATTTGCGCCGGGGGCCATGATGCGCTTCATTTCGAGCACATGGAAGAGCGGGTTGAACAGATGCTCGAGCACTTCGAAGTGCGTGAGGGTGTGGAACGAGTTATCGGGATAGTCGTAGCGGTCCACATCGAGGTCGGCTTCGCTGACTTCGATTTTTAGGCCGGTGCGGTCGCGGAGGACGTCGCGCATGTAGCTTTCGCCGGAGCCGACATCGAGCCAGCGTTCGCGCAGGGGGTATTTTTCCCAATAGGCGTTGAGCATTTTCATCAGGCGCTCGGTGCGGGCCTTGTTACCCGGGTCGTAGAGGGTATCGTCGGCGCCGATGCGGCTGTCGAGCTGGCGGTTATCGTCGTAGGTGTGGCTCAAGGGGGATCCTGTGGGGAATTGACCGTTTTGACCGCCCAAGATACTCATTTTTCTATAAGTTGGGCAAGCCGGGAGCGGTATTTTACCCTAAAAACTGCTATATTCGGTGTTTAGATTGGGGGATTGCGGGGGTTTGGCTGTTTGTAAGCAGTTGATTGGGCTGGGATTAGGGCCGGAGAGTTGAGGTTTACGCTCAGGCAGATCGCCCCGTGACCGCTTTGCCGTCATCGCTGAGTGCTACTGCAGCGATTGTTCTATTCCGAGAGCCAGCGTACCGCTGGACCTATTGCCGCTAGCGCGTGTGGGCGCACGGTAGTTTGGTCGAGAGGCAGCTTTGATGGATGGGAACGCGGGGCGGGGGAAATCCGCGAGAGTTTTCCACGGTTGTATCACGATCTTTCGATCGTGTTTCGGTTAGGGTAGTCGGCGTGGCGCGCTGTAAAGGGACCCGGGGGGGGGTGTATCATACGCGGCAGAGGTCGAGAGCGCTGGCCCGTGGGGGTATGGGAAGGAGCGATTTTGTGCGTACAATATACAACATTGTAGACGTGTTGTCAAGAATTATTTGCTTAAAACAAGCATTTAGCTAAACGTTTGTGCAATGTGGGGTTGCGCGGATTGGCATTGGAGTTAGGGATTTGGGGAGGAGGAGAGGGGGGGATGAAAGGCGGGCAGTGTGCAGGTGCGGGAGAAAGTAATTTGGCCTAATTTGCAGAATTTCTTCCAGTTGACAAGATGGCAATTCATGTATAAAGCAGCTTCAGACGTTTCGAGCGTAGGCAACGTAACGTCCGTAGGCGAGTGAAATCAGTTGTGCTCGACCGATAAAAGCACCGCAAGGGACAGGAGCAATTTGGTATTCGTTGTTGCGCTTGTGCGGGCGATGGGTTGGGAGCAAGGCAGAGATTGATGGAGATCTCAAGGCCCAGCGTCAAGAGATCTGCTTCCCATGCAGGAACTGCAAAGCGAATCAGATGAACCTCTTGAATCTGGTCAAACGTTGTCGACTGAAACACGGAAGCGCTTTCCCGCAGCTAATACCCCGGGTCGACCCCAGCAAGCTGCCGCTCGTCAGGATTACCTTTGAGTACTGAGAAATAAGCCGGACATCGGCTAAGGCCGAACAGTGCCAGAGTCATTACAGACAGATTCCTTGACTTGCCCTCAAGCAATTGACGGCCTTTCATGACCGGGAACACCTCACCGCAGTCTTAGACGAAGTGCGAATTATCAGCTTGGTCAGCAGCATTGTCCAGGTACACATAGAACCACCATTGCGCGCAACCAGCCGCAGATTTTGACCGGTGAAACCGATTCACACTTCAGGACTTCTTCTTTCCAAGTCGGCATTTGGAAAGTGCAAATATGAAACAATTGAATCCAAACGACGAGTCTGTTTGCTGACGGGTCTCCTCCGAAAGAGCCGGAACCGTTCCTAAGAGCGAGACCCATGGTCACCTTTCAATAGAGCCTAATCCAAGATCTCCAACAACCGGACTCTCGAGGAGTCTGGCAACAGTAGGACATCTGTTGTGCACAAGCGCATGGTTAATTCTAGACACACTTCCTTTAAACACAAAAATACAAATTTAAATCAAAGGCGCAAAGGCCTTCATGCTAGCCAGTAACTCCACAGTTCGGACATCGTTTGGCTCAGTGCGAATCCATTTTGACTTCCTCATGAAGGCGCAAAGCAGTTCAACCAACGGGACTCACATAAAGGACTTGCTCACAATTGTGCGCTTGTTCGGCCTAAGAACAGGAAGCCATAAACGAAGAACGGTATCAGACGGGCGAGTGGCTGTCAAAATTCGTAATGTATGACAAAGGTCTTTCCGAGAAGAGCAGATTGATCGGTCAAGTCAATTACTGGCAGGCCAGAAAATGGACCGGCCAATTTGAGGAAGTAAAGACAGAAATTGAACGATTCGATGTTTCTGCAAAAGAGCCGATCTTCCTCACAGTGAAAAACGTGCTGCTTGGAAAGCTTGATGAAGCATTCAAAGAAATAGATATCCTGATAGAACGTCAAGAACTCAGCATTGACTCATTACATGAATGGCCGATATTTCGGGAAGTTCGACTGGACGAGCGATTCAAGAAGTATCCCACAATTGCGAAGGAATAGTAATGCCAAAGTGCTTTGTCATAATGCCAATTACGACTCCCGGGCATCTCGTGCCCAAATACAGAGATGACCGGATCATTTTACGCACGTTTATGAGTGTCTTTTCCGGCCTGCGATTGAAGCGGCGGGGTTTGAACCTATTCCGCCATCATCGGCGGGGTCTGAGATTATTCAGGCAGACATAATTCACAATCTTGAAGACAGTGATTTGGTATTATGCGACATCTCGATTCTAAACCCCAATGTGTTCTTTGAGCTTGGTGTCCGAACGGCGCTGAACAAGCCGGTCTGCCTCTTGCGAGATAGCCTAACCGAGAATATTCCATTCGACACGGGGATGATCAATCATTACACTTATGATGCAGCTCTCTTTTCTTGGAAAAAGGAGGGGGACATCAATCTCCTGAAAGAGCATATACTTGAATCTGTTAAGAGAAGCGGAGCAGAGAACTCGCTATGGAAGTACTTGGGAATGCGGTTGCACACGCAGAGTTCTAGACCGCCGCTTTCCGTCGAAGAAAAGATCGAATACTTGTCGGGTTTGATTCAAACCCAAATAAACGAGTCAAGAATGATCACACTCGGACCGAGGCTCCACGACCTAAGCTATTCCCCAATCGAGCGAGAATTGCCAATCAAGCAAATACTCGATGCTGAGTTGAAGAGTATCGCGGCCGAACGCGGGATCATGATGCCCAGCATTACATGGGTGGCGGACGACGCGGCGATAGTGCAGTTTGAAACAAAAACCGTTGACCAAGAAATCGTCGATAGGCTGAAAGGGAGGGCGCGGCAATTGAGAATATCTGCGATTATTATGAACAGGTCAGGCAGGCAGCAATGAACGGTCTAAGAAGCGAATTCTTCGCCCCCCCGCAACCAACGTTAATTTCCAAGAGTTTAAGGGTTGAGTGAACGGATCGGTACACAGACAATAACAAATTGAAAATACTACCTTTGTATAGGACTTCCCGGCTGGGGCTGGGTTGGCTGGTGATTTGCGCGCTCTGGCTGGGGGTGTGCTCGGCCTCTTTCGGTGCGGAAAGTGGGTTGAAAGTCGGCCTGCTGAAGTATAACGGCGGGGGCGATTGGTACTCGGGCGGGCGAGCTTTGGGCAATCTTTTGCGCTATGCCGAAGGGACCTCCGGCACCGATTTCGATCCGGAACCGCGCGCGGTCGAGCCGTCCTCCAACGAGCTGTTCAGCTATCCGGTGACCTTCATCAACGGCCATGGGAATGTCTCGTTCTCGGAAAATGAGGTGAACAACCTGCGCGCCTACTTCAACGCGGGCGGCTTCCTGTTCGCCAACGATGACTACGGGATGGACGCGAGCTTCCGGCGCGAAATGAAAAAAGTTTTGCCGGACGCGGAATGGTACGAACTGCCGTTTACGCACCCGATCTATTCCTCAACGACCCGCTTTGCAAGCGGACTGCCGAAGATTCATGAGCACGATAAGCAACCGGCGCAAGGGTTCGGGCTGTTTGTGAATGGGGTGATGGTGTGCTACTACAACTACGAATGCGATCTGTGCGACGGCTGGGAAGCCGAAGAGATTCATAACGATCCGCCGGAAAAGCGCAAAGCGGCACTCGACATGGGGACGAATGTGCTGGTGTATGCGCTGACGCGAGGAAGCGAGTAGCCCACTTGAAAAGTGGGCAACGCTGCGCTGACGCCAGCGTGGACGCTGGACCCCTTGCCGCTGGCGCGGAATGGGAAAGACTTGGACGATTGCGATATTGTTTGGGGGATTTTGCCCAGCAAGCTGGGCGCTATGAGAAGATAACGCGCTTGGGTGTTTGACCCCCTTTGCCCCCGGTTAAGCGAGGGGGACTGAGAAAGCAACTTGGGAGAGATTCGATGTATCTCGGACTAGCATCAATATTTTTGATTTTGGCGGCGCTGGTGGGGACGAATCCGCTGTGGCAGTTGATTCGCAAGCTGCCAGCCAAGATGAAATTTGTGTGGATTCACGGCAGCCTGGCGTTTATCGGGATGTCATTCATGGTTCTGCACGCGACATCGTCGCCGCGACCGACGCCGTGGTTTGCCTTCATGGTGCTGCTGATCACATTTTTCGGCGGTGTGGGACTCTTTGCGCTGCGGCGCATGAAGGCGCCGATTCCGGCGGGGATCGCCTTGATACACCCGTTGGCGGCGGTGGTGGGATTGGTGTTGTTGTTTTCGGCAATGTTCGGTAACTAAGGACGGTTCACTTGGCACTTCTTCGAGCACGCACGTCGCGGCGACCTGTGAAGCACGCCGTGGAGCAATTGACGGGTTGGTACTTCACTCACTCGATTCAAGGTTATCAATTTTTGCAGACGGGTGAACTGCCGCCGTCGGTGGTGCGCGAGCGCTTGAAGGTGGCGATGGCGCGCTGGCGGACACAGCAACGGCGGATCTTGAAGGAAGTCAGGAAGAGTATATAGGCATAGGGGCACCCGCGGTGGGTGCCGCCGCGAGACTAGGATGGGAATTGTGCGAGTGACGCACTAACGATAGAAGAAAGAAACAGACGACAATGGGTGCACGAGAAGTTTTGACGACGATACGCAACTGGATGGCGGGCTTGAGGCGCGCTGTTCTTCTGAATACATTGAAGAGCCATGCGCTGTTGGCGGTGGCGGCGTTTATCGCGGTGACGCTTCTTGTGCTCGTGCTGGAATCGCTCGGTCATTTTGGCGGCGGTGCGCGCACGGCGCTGTTGAGCGTGTGGGCTGCGTCAGCGATTGCGGCGCTGGGATTGGGCGTCGTCTGGCCGATCTTGAAGTTCACGCTGTTTGCGCCGACGGACCAGAAGCTGGCGGGGCAGTATGCCGAGCGCATTCCGGGGATTCGTGACCGGGTGTTGAATGCACTCCAGTTGCTTGATAAGGTGGACAATGCCGAGCGCGATGGTGTGTCGCCGGAGTTGATCTTAGCGGCGGGGCGCGGTGTGGCCGAAGAGTTGGTTCCGATTGCACCGGCGGCGCTGCCGGATCGCGCGCGACTGAAGCAGCACGCGCGCTATGCGCTGTTTTCTTCGGTGGCGGCGGTGGCGCTGTTGGTGGTGTTCGGTCGTCCGTTAATGTCTGCGGCTGAGCGTGTGATGAATCCGAGTCAGGATTATTCGCCGAGCCCGGAATTTGTGCTGCACGTGGCTCCGGGCGACGTCGAACTCGTACGTGGCGACTCGCTTCAAGTGATTGTCACAGCCACCGGCACGCTTCCCAAAGAACTTACGATCACGCGCAAGGAGAAAGGCCGCACGGCAGATGCTCCCTTGACCGTTGAAGGTAATGAGAATGGCCAATACACCGTAACATGGACGGGACTGGCGACATCGTTTGAATATTGGGCTTACAGCGGCGCGGTGACGAGCGCGAAATATACGGCGACGATTCAGGAGCTGCCGGCGGTGCGCTATCTGTCGCTGACGCTGACGCCGCCCGCCTATACGGAGTTGCAGCCGCTGACGCTGGAAGAAAACGTGGGGGACATATCGGCGGTGGTGGGGACGCAGGCGAAGCTGGTGATTTCAGCGACGAAGACCCTGCAATCGGCGGCGATAGAGTTCTTTGATATTACCGGGGAGAATCTGACGACGCCGCGCGAGACGTTAGCGCTGACGCTCGAAGGCAGCAAGGCGACGGGCCAATTTACGGTGACGAAGAGCGGCACGTACCAGATCAAACTGCGGGACGGCGAAGGCCGTGAGAACCGCGACGAGATCAGCTACCGGATCAACGCACGACCGGACGAAGCTCCGGTGATTTCCCTTGTGGAACCAGCGAACGATCTGGAAATCGCGGCGGACATCAAGATACCGTTGGTGGCGGACGCGGCGGATGACTACGGTTTTTCGAAGATGACGCTGCGCTACTACCGCACGTCGCCGTGGGATCAGCCGTGGGACGTGCCGGATGACAGCTACGAGCGTATGGCGCTGGATTACCGGTTGACGGAGCCGGGCCGGTGCGTGGTTGAGACGGTATTCGATTTGACGCCGCTGCAACTGCTTCCTGAGGATCAGGTGCTGATGTTCGTCGAGGTGTGGGATAACGACCGAATCAGCGGACCGAAGCGGGCCAAGAGCGACGTGCGCGTGCTGCGTTTCCCCTCGATGGCGGAGATCTTCGAGCAGCAGGAGCAGGTTGAAGAGAAGCGAACGATCACGCTTGAAGAGCTGTTAGAGGAATCGCAGGACCTGCGCGAAGAGGTGGAGAAGGCGGTTGAGGAGTACAAGTCGAATCCTGAGATGAGCTACGAGCGCAAGCAGGAGATCGCGCAGTTGATGGAGAAGCAGGAGCAGATGTCGCAGGTGCTCGAACAGGTGTCGCAGGCCATTGAGAAGCAGCAGATCGCCAACGAAATGCGCTCGCTCTATTCACCGGAAGTGATGGAGAAGATGCAGCAGATACAGGAATTGGTCGAAGAGGTGATCACTCCGGAGATGCGCGAGGCGATGCGCAAGCTGTCGGAAGCGATGCAGCAGCCGTCGCCGGAGGAGATGCGCAAGGCGCTCGAGAATTTCCAGAAGATGCAGGAGCAGTTCAATCTGGCGCTGGATCAGACCTTGAACATGCTGAAGCAGATGCAGGCGGAGAAAAAGCTGGACGAATTGTCGCGGCGTTTGGACGAACTATCGAAGCAGCAGGAGCAGCTCAACAACGAGCTCGATCAGGATAAGAAGAACGCGGATCAGAATGCACAGCAGCAGGATAAGCTGTCGCAGGAGATGAAGAAGATCGAGCAGGAGATGAAAGAGCTTGCCGAGCAGATGAAGAAGGATCAACTGCAGGGCGAGCAGAAGATGGAAGAGTTGAACAAGGAGATGCAGCAGGAGCAGCTCTCGCAGCAGATGCAGCAGAACGAGCAGCAGATGAAGATGGGGCAGAAGCAGTCGGCGAAGAAGCAGGGCAAGCAGATGCAGCGCAAGATGCAGGAGATGGCGCAGCAGATGCAGGATTTGCGGCAGCAGATGCAGTCCAATCAGGACATGGAAACGATGATGGAGATGGAGAAGGCGCGCGACAAGATGCTTGATCTTTCGATGCGGCAGGAGCAGCTTTGGCAGGAATCTCAGGAGACGGATCCGAACAGTCCGCATATGAACGAGCTTGCCGAAGAGCAGGAGAATTTGAAGCAGGCGATGAAGCGGGTGCAGGAAGACATGCAGGAGCTTGCCAAGAAGAGCATGGCGGTGACTCCGAAGCTGATGGCCGCGATGGAAGAGACGCTGAATCAGATGCAGAAGGCCTGCAACGCGACGCAAGAGCGCGATTCGCGCACGGCTTCGCACTATCGCAAGCAGGCCTTGGCGGCTCTGAACGAGACGCTGAAGCAGCAGAACAGCGCGTGCAAGCAGTGTCAAAGTCAGTGCAATAAGCCGAACAGCAATTCCAACTGCAACAAGGCCGGCGGCATGTGCCAGAAGCAGGGGCAGATCAATCAGCAGACATCGTCCATGATGACGAATCCGGGCACGATGTCACAGGGTCAGGCGGCGGCGATGCAGCGGCTGGCTGGGGAGCAGGAAGCGTTGGCGAAGTCGGCGGGCGAGCTGGCGGCGGAAGCGTCGGCGTCGAAGCAGACCGTGGGGCGACTCGATGGGATGAAGGAAGAGATGGAGAAAGTTGCGGCGGATTTGCGTTCCGGCAAGATCACGCCGGAGACGATAGAGCGCCAGAACAAGATCGAGTCGAAACTTTTGGACTTCCAGCGCGCGAACCGCGAGCGCGAGTTTTCACCGCAGCGCAAATCGAGCACGGGCATTGACATGGTGCGGGCTTCACCGCGCGAGCTGCCGAAGAAGCCGGGCGAGGATCAATTGCGCGAAGATCTGTTGCGCGCGCTTGACGCGAAATACACGCCGGACTATGAAGATCTGATCCGCAAATATTTCGACGCGCTTTCGAAGTGGCAGTAACCGGCGTGGATGCCGGGAGCCGTCGGAAGGCGGAGCGCACGCGGATGTTGGACCTTTTTCCATTTTGATTACCACGCAAATTTCACGCACCTATTTGTTATCGGCGCTATTGCTGCTGCTGGTTGGCTGTTCGCGTTCTCTGCAGACGGGTCGGCTCGATACGGGTTCGTGCGAGCAGGTGTTTTTGCCGCGCTTCATAGCGCAGGATGACGGTTCATTGAATTGTCAGTGGGTCGAGTTTCACCGCGATTCGATCGGTGGAGCGGGGGCGACATGGAATCCGGCGGCGCAGACGTTTGACAGCACGCGCGGTTACGGGTTCATTGAACGGCAGTATGTCGTGTGTGTGCCGGAATTGGTGCGCTGGACGAATCGCGAACACGGCACGGCAACATTCGTGGCGCACTCGTGCATTCAAGAGTGCTTCATGGTGTGGCAGGACAGCCTGGGCAAACGCGAAGCGGCGTGGCTGGCGGCTCCGGCGGTTCAAACGTATCCGTTGAAAGTGGATTCGCTGTTTGTGGTGCTGCACGAGAGCTCAACGGAAGACGGTCTAATCGTCGTTTGGATGGACCGGCGCGGCCGGGAGCTTAGCCGCGATACGCTGGCGCTGCCCGGTCCGGATCATGCGGCGGCTGTGGGGGGCGGCGTGACGATGGTGAAGGGTTATGACGACCATTTCACTATCTATCACATCGGGCGAGCGTGCAGTTGGGTGGATAGCGCGATTGTGCAGCGGGCATATACCGCGAGAGCGTCGCTGGGCACGGACTACTTCGTGCAGGACGGCGAGCTGGTTATGGTCAGCGGCTACGCGCCGACGCGGGATGCCGTGGAGTTTGAGACGTTCTATATTGCGGGCGCGAAGGTGCAGTCGCACCATACAGCGTCGGCGGAGTTGCGCGGCGGAGAACCGTACGTGGCGTGCCGCGCGGTGGCGACGGGCGGTGAGTTTCCGCTGATCGTCGCGCTCGCGCAGTCAGCGGAGGGCAGTGAGCTTGTCCTGCTCGCACAGAACAGCGAAGGCGCTTGGGCGCTGGAGGCGAGCGCCGCGGTGGAGCCGACGATTCAGGAGTTTTGCGCCGCAGAGTCTGGTGAGGATATTCTGGTCGCCTATACCGCGGCCACCGAACAGAGCGCAGCCGTCAACAGTTGCCGGTGGTTGCGATTCCAGCATTGAACGATGAGGAAGTTGATGAAATTCGCGTCTGCGTTGATCCTGCTCTGTTGCCTTCTGTCCGGGGCGGCGTACGGTCAGCCGCAGTTCGGTCCGGTCCGTCTCGATCCGGCTACGGATGAGAATTTCTATTTTCCGACCATTGCAATCACGCCGGAGAATCATGTGCGCTGCACATGGGCGAGCGCGAATCCGGATTGGATCGGGGCGTACGGCCGCGAAGTGGACATGAACGGAGCGATCGTCGGCGCGCTGGACACACTGGATATCGCCAGCACAAGTATCGTGAGCTGTCCGCCGCTTGTGGAGTATCAGCGGCTAACGGGCGGCGCGTGGTGCAAAATGACTTATCACGGCTGACTTCAGCAGACCGCGCTCCAGTTTTTCTCCCCGGAGGGGCAGATCCTGGAAGATATTCACTTGACACCGGCGCTGCTGCCGCACTTTCTGCAGGTGAATGACGGTTATTTCGTATCGGTGCGCAATTTTGAGTATGGGCAGTTGGTTTACCATTACAATGCGCAAGGTGCGCTGGTGCATGGGGACACGCTGACCCTGGGTGAGTGTTTCTATTCATTTGCGTACGACGGCGAGCCGCGGCTGGTGTCCCAGCAGTATGATATTGAGGCCGGTCACTGGGTCGTGCGCACGGTGGCCTATGAGTTTGACGGCAACGCGACGCTGGTTGACAGCACGCTGATCCGGCGCGTTGATTTGGCGGCCGGGGAGAACAACGCGGGCTACGCGTTCCAGTTCAATCACGGTGTGCTGACGGTCGTGGCGGGGTCGGTGACGCCGGGGGCTTCGCTCAACAATTTTCGTGTGTGGCTAACGAGCTATGACGGTGAAGCGGTGATGACTGCTCCGCCGTGGGATCCGGGTCCGCTGCCGATCGGCGCGTACATCACGCATTGGGGTGTGCTGCGGACTTCGGATGCGCGTTTTGTGCTGGCGGCGTTTGTGCGCAACGACGCGATCAAGGAGCTGTGGTTCATGGGGCTGGACGGCGACGGCACGTTCAATGGCAGCATACACACACAGGGGATAGACCCGACGCACGCGCTGAATGGGCTGCGTATTGCGGAGCATGCCGGCTCGGTGGTGTATGCGATCACGGAAATTACGGCGGACGGTTCGTTTGGCGGCGGAGCGCAAGTCGCGGCTTTTCCATTGACGACGCTGCTCGACGCGCCGGATTCACCGATGCCGCTGCCGTTCGAGTTGTCGCTGGGGGCCTATCCGAATCCATTCAATGCGCAGACGCAGTTGACGTTTACGCTGGCGCACGCAACGACGGCGCGGTTGGCCGTCTATGATTTGTTGGGCCGCGAAGTGGCGACGATCGCGCAGCAGACCTACGCGCCGGGCCGACAGCAGGTTGTGTGGGACGCCGGTGATTTGGCGAGCGGGAGATACTTTGTTCGACTGACCGCGGATCACGCCACGCGCGTGCTGCCGCTGACCCTAATGAAATGACCAAACTTCGAATCATTCTGATCGCCTTGCTGTGGTGCGCACTGCCGCTCAGTGCGCAACAGATTCTTGTGGCACCGACCAAACCGACCAAGCAGCCGGTCCAGAAGACGGCGGAGCAGGTCTTTGCGGAACGGGCGCGCCGTGACGAGCAGCGCGGCAACTATGAAGCCGCGTTGACGAACTGGCGCGAGGTGATGAAGGGTGCGCCGCGCGATCCGGGGGCGATTACCTCGATACCGAACTGTTTGATTCAACTGCGCAAGTTTGACGAAGCTGAGCAGTTCTTGACAACACAGATCGAACGGGCGAAGCTCTATGAGATGATGACGACCTGGCAGGATCCGGCGAGCGTGTTCAGCTTGACGTTGGCGTTGGGCGAAGTGAAGCTGGCGCGGGATGCTTCGGACGCGGCGTGGGAGATTTGGCGGGGCGCGCTGGCGACGCAGCCGAACAATCCGGACGCGGTGCGGTCGCTGGTGTTGTTGCTGCAGCGCAACCGGCGGTGGGAAGAGAGCGAGAAGCTCATTCGCGACTATCGCAAGGAGCAGCGGAATCCGGGTTACATGGCGTTGGAGCTCGCGTCGAGCCTGCAGGCGCAGATGAATTTTGTCGGCGCGACCGAAGAGCTGCTGCTCTATGCGAAGACATCGCCGACGTCGTGGCAGATTGCGCAAACCTATTTGAGCCGTTTCCCCGACGACACGACGGTTGAAGCGAGTGTGTCCGGGGTGCTGGAACAGGCCATCAAGCGGGAGCGTAAGGACGCGGCGGTCTGGCGGATGTACGCGGGTTACACGATGAAGACGGGGCGCCTCGAAAAGTCGTTAGATGCGACGATTGCTGCGGATTCGTTGTCGCAAGCGGGCGGCGCGACGGTGCTGACGACGTCGCAACAGCTCTTGGCCGAAGGAGAAATTGAGTTGGCGCGGCGGGGATTTGAGCGGGTGATCGCCTGGAAAGCGGCGGATCAGTTGACGGAACGCGCGGAACTGGGACTTGCGCAATGTTTAGAGGGCCAGGGGCGCTATGCGGACGCGAAGTCGGCGTATGAGCGTTTCATCGCGGGTCGCACGAAGTCACCGGAGCTCGAAGAAGCGCGTTTTCACATTGCCGAGATATTGCTTACGCGCGAGAACAATCCGCAGGCCGCGCTGGTTGAGTTCAACGGAATTTTTCAGCGCAGCAAGCCGCCGTTGAAGTCGCGCGCGGGGATGCGGATTGGCGATGCTCACGCATATCTGGGTGAGTACGGGCCGGCGATTGATGCGTGGGGCAAGGCGGCGCCGGGTCCGCGCGGTGAGATAACCGACGAGCTTGGGCAGTTGCTGCTGCGCATAGCGCGGGCGAATATGTGGCGCGACTCGACGGCGCTGGCCGGTGCGGCGCTCGATTCGATTTTGAAAGGCAGCACGCAGAACACGACATTTAACGACGCGATTCTATTTCAAGCGCTACTGGAAGGCGGCGGATTTCACGGTGCGTTGCGCGCGTTCGCGGATGCGGACTACGCTGATTTTCGCGGTGATCACGCGACGGCGGCGGCGAAATACGGCGAGGCGGCGACGCAATTGAACTATGGCCGGTTGGCCGAGTGGTGCCGCATCTCGGAGGCCGAGGCGCTCAGGCTGTCGGGTCGGCCCGCGGACGCGATTGCGGCGCTGGACAAGTTTGCCGAGAGTTTTCCGGAATCGGCGGACCTTCCGCGCGCGAAGTATTTGCAGGCGGTCATCACGCTTGAAGATCTTAAGAACGAAGATCAGGCGTTGAAGCTGCTGCAGGACTATTTGGTTGAGTACCCGCGATCTCTTTACCTTGAGCAAGCCCGGCGCAAGGCGCGCGTGCTGGCGAATAAGGTTTCATAAAGCACCTTCACCTTCAGGACATTCCACTGGCTGAATTATTTGACTGGCTCTATCGGCATCCGCAGTGGGTGTTTTGGGCCGCACTTCCCGCGTTGATGCTGCATCAACTTGAAGAATACGTCATCCCGGGCGGCTTCTTGCGTTGGTTTAACCGGGAGGTCTTCAAGAGCGACGATGATCGCGCGCCGATTTCAAATGTGGCGGCAGTGGTTATCAATATTGTTTTCGGCTGGCCGCTCTTTGCGGCGGTCGGTTTCATGGGGCTGGGGAACATGTGGCTGGCCATGCCTGCGATGGGCATCTTATTCGTGAATGCGTGGTTTCACATCGCGACATCGCTTACTTCTAACCGCTATTCGCCGGGCACTTTTACGAGCATCATGGTGCTGCTGCCGCTGACGCTTTACACATTTTACTACTTCGTGATGACGTGGGAGATCGGCTTCCGGCTGCTATTTCTCTCGATTCTCATCGGGATTGTGCTGCATTTGCTGATGCTGACGATTCCGCGTGAACTTCTGCACGCCCGCGACAAGCGGCGCGAGCGCCAAACAGCGTAAACTCCGGACCCTTGGCCGCTGCGCGAGGCGCCTCGCTTTTCCGACCCTCAACCCAATCTCCATGCTTCGACTTTTTCTTTTCTCGATAATCACTTTCTCCGCACTTCCGGCATTTGCTCAGAAGCTGTTGATCCCGATGGATCTGACGCAGACGGATCATCTCAAGGCCTACGGCGTGGCGTACAAGGCGCTGCAGCAGGGGATCAACGTCGAGTGGCTGCTCAACTATCGCGGCGGCAGTTTCATGATTGACAGCGATGACGGTATCGCCAACGAATGCCGTTTGCGGGGCGTGCGTGCCGAAGACGCGGGGAGCGCGGGTGACATCTATCTCGAAATCGAGAACAGCAACATGGAAGTGGTGCTGCTTGAGAAGGCGACAAAGGTGGCGATCTACGCGCCGGACGAGGTGCGCGAGGGGCCGTGGGACGACGCGGTGAATTTGGCGCTGACGTACGCGGAGATTCCGTTTGAAGTAATTTACGATGCGGACGTGCTGGGCGGCGCGCTGTCGAAGTATGAGTGGGTCCACTTGCATCACGAAGATTTCACGGGACAGTACGGAAAGTTCTATTCGATGTACCGCAACGCCGATTGGTATATTCGGCAGGTGCAGCAGGAAGAGGCCTCGGCGAAAGCGCTTGGTTACGGCAAAGTTTCGGAGATGAAGCTGGCGGTGTCCCGGACCTTCAGGGGTTACGTGGGGCGCGGCGGTTTTTTGTTTGCGATGTGTTCGGCGACGGACAGCTACGACATTTCGTTGGCGGCGGCGGCGACGGATATTGTCGCGCCGGTGTTTGACGGGGACGGCATCAGCCCGAACTATGCGTCAGAGATGGATTACGGCAGCGCGTTCGCGTTTCAGAATTACAATCTGATTACCGATCCGATGGTGTATGAATTTTCGTCCATTGACGTCAGTCCGACTTCGGGGATGTTGGCGCAGGGCGGCGAGGGCGACTATTTCACGCTGTTTGATTTTTCGGCGAAGTTTGATCCGGTGCCGACGATGCTGACGCAGTGTCATACGAATGTGGTGAAGGGTTTCTTGGGGCAGACGACGGCGTTTCATAAGGAATATCTGAAGCCGACGGTGACGGTGCTGGCGCAGCGGGAAGGGACCGAAGAGATCAAGTATATTCACGGCAAATTCGGCGACGGATTCTGGACCTACTATGGGGGCCATGATCCGGAGGATTACCGGCACCAGGTGGGGGATCCGCCGACGCAACTGGCGCTGCACAAGAACTCACCGGGGTATCGGCTGATTTTGAACAACGTGCTTTTCCCGGCGGCGCGGAAGAAGGAATTGAAGACGTGAGGTGGGTGGGTGCGCTGTTTAGCATCTGGCTTGTGTTGAGCGGTAGTGTGCTCGCACAGTTTGGCGCGGTCAGGTGCGTGGTTGATGCTGGCTACGGAGTTCCGGGCGCTTCAGTCAAACTATTGGGAAACGGGCGAGGTGCATCGACAGAAATGAATGGCACATGCGTGCTTGACAGTTTGCAGCCTGGAGTGGATACCGTCCAGGTAATGTCCCTCGGCTACTATACATTGCTCATTCCTTGCCAGATGAAGCCCGACACAATAACTCGCATCGAAGCAAGCCTGCTGATTGTTGTGCTGGGGCATTCGGATGGCGGCGAATGTGGCACTCCGGTACATGGCGAACCGGCACCAGCGGACTATGCCGATACACATGCGACGATATTGTATTCACCAAGACCACGATAAGACCAAGAGGAACCTCAAATGGCCACAAACGGACATAACAGAGTGTACACAGCCGTGGTAGAATACGACGCAGAGAGCAAAATGTACATCGGCTCGGTGGTGGGCATTCGCGGTGCGCACACGCAGGCGGCGACGCTTGATGAATTGCAGGTAAACCTGAAGGAAGTCATCGCGTTGTGCATGGAGGAGTTTCACCTTGACGAAGAAGAGATTCCGCGGTTCATCGGATTGCAGCAAATCGAACTCTCTGCATGACGAAGCTCCCGGTTGTTGACTTCAGGACTTTTGAAAAGGTTCTGAAGAGGCTCGGTTTTGACCCGGTACGACAACGCGGCAGCCACGTTGTGTTCAAGCATCCTGACGGGCGCGGAACCGCTGTGCCGAACCATCCGGGGCGCGATTTAACGAGACCTTTGATTCGCGATATTCTAAACGAAATCAGTGTTTCGATTGACGACTACTTGCGCGCAATTTCGGAGGTTTAACCTGGTTTTCATTGTCACGTTCCTTGTTCTTGCGTGTCTTTCTTTCGCGCAAACGCCGATAACGCTTTCGGCATCCACGTTTTCGCCGTTGGTGGGGAATTGGGCGGGATCGTTGAAGCTGGTGGATACGGAAGACGATAGTACGCTGGTCGTGCGAGATGCGGAATGGCAGATTGCGGCGAATGACTCGGGGGTGACGCTTGTGGAGTCGGTGGCGAAGCTGTTCGGGTTGACGTCAGATGACAAAACGACGGCGCTATGCGTGACGCGGGACGGGAAGAAGCTCTGGATGGACGGGAAGTGGTGGCATGTCTCGGCTGCGCGGGAAACGCCGGCGGGGACGACGATGGTGTTTGAGGGTCCGGCGCAGGACAATGCGCGGTCGGCGCATGTGCGCAACGCGCTCTACATCGGCGTGGCGGATTCAGTGACACTAACTCGCTATGTGACCTACGACGGCGGCGGACGCGAATTTGTGCGGCATCAATATCGAATGGGGCGGACGAGGGAATGAGCATGCAGCATCTTTGGGACCAGGTGGAACAATACTCCCGCGAGCATTTTGTCCGGCCCGACGACGCGCTGGAATTCGTGTTGCGGGAGCAGTCAGCGCACGGACTGCCGGAGATCCAGGTTACGCCGTTAGAAGGCAAGCTATTGCAGATGCAGGTGCGCCTGATGCAGGCGCGGCAAGTGCTGGAAATCGGCACGTTGGGCGGATACAGCGCGATTCTGCTGGCGCGCGCGCTGCCGGACGACGGCCGGGTGACCACTTTGGAGGTGGATGCGAAGCACGCGGCGGCGGCGCGGAGAGCTTTTGCGCACGCCGGATTCTCGCACAAGATTGAGCTGCGTGAAGGCGCAGCGCTGGAGACGCTGCCGCTTCTGAAGCAAGCGGGGCGCGTCTACGACTTTGTGTTTATTGACGCGGACAAGGAGAACAACGTTCACTATGTGAAATGGGCGCTTGAGCTGACGCGGCCGGGGGCGCTGATTGTGGTGGACAATGTGATTCGCGACGGGGACGTAATCAATCCGGACAGCACGTCGCCGATGACGCAGGGCGTGCGGCGGATGAACGAGTATTTAAAGGGCGAGCCGCGGCTGGACGTGACGACGATTCAGACCGTCGGGGCGAAGGGCTACGACGGCATGACCTTCATTTTGGTGCAAGCGTAGCTGGATGAGCTATCGGCGAATCATGGCGATGCAGATTACGGATGCAGGGCGCTACGCCGAGTATCGTGCGCGGATGACGCCATTAATGGAGGAGTACGGCGGGCGCTTCGACTATGATTTCACGATCAAGGAGGTCTTGAAGAAGTGCTGCGACGTGGAGATCAATCGGGTGTTCATGATGGTGTTTCCGTCGAAAGAACATGCGCGGGATTTTTTTGGTGATCCGCGCTACAAGGCGGTGCGGCAGGAGTATTTTGACAGTTCCGTGGGCAGTGTAACCCAGATTGCGGAATTTGAAGGTGAATAAGATGACCTACTATCGGTGAAGCAGACAACGGTCTGACGGCGTCAGACCACAACGGCACGACACACCGGTGTAGGAGCAGGCGCTTGCTTGTTCGTGCACGGGGGTGTCGCGCACAACAAGGAGGCAGATGTGAGTACGAGTTGGCAGGAAGCGCTCGATCGCGTGTCCGCGGAGGTTGTCGCCCGACACGCGGCACAGGTGGATGAGCAGGGAAGATTTCCCGAGGAATCCGTGAAGGCGTTGGCGCAAGCGGGATTGCTGGGCGCGGTGAGCGCGACGGAGGTCGGTGGATTGGCATTAGGACCGCGCGGCGCGAGCGAAATCGTGCGGCGTGTGTCACAGGAGTGCGGTTCGACGGGGATGGTGGTGGCGATGCATTTCTGCGGGACGGCGGTGCTGGAAGCGTTTGGCGATGTTGCGACGCGCAAAGCGGCGGCCACGGGCGAGCATTTCTCGACGTTAGCGTTCAGCGAGGCGGGATCGCGGAGTCATTTTTGGGCGCCGGTGAGCACGGCAAAGCAGAACGGCAGCGGCGTGGTGCTGGATGCCAAGAAGAGTTGGATTACCTCGGCCTCGAAAGCCACGGCATACGTGTGGTCTTCGAGGCCGCTTGCTGCGGAGGGGTTAAGTACGATCTGGCTTGTGCCGGCGACAGTGGCCGGTCTAAAGGTGCAGGGACCGTTTACCGGACTTGGATTACGCGGCAACGATTCCTCGCCCGCGACGGCGACAGCGGTGCATGTGCCGCAGAGTGCGATGCTCGGGGAAGACGGCAAGGGTTTCGACGTGATGATGGGTATCGTGCTGCCGCTCTTTAATGTCTGCAACGCGAGCTGTGCGATCGGGCTGATGCAAGGCGCAGTGGCGCGCACGGCGGCACACGTGGGGACGAAGTACGAATATTCGGGCACGGCGCTGAACGAATTGCCGACGGTGCGCGCGTATGTGGCGCGCATGCAGATCAAGACCGACATGTCCAAGGCGCTGCTCGATGATACGATCACGGCGTTGGAACAGGGGCGGGCCGATGCGATGCTGCGCGTTTTGGAATGCAAAGCGGCGGCAGGCGAGACGGCGACGGAGGTACTCGACTTAGCGATGCGCGTATGCGGCGGCATGGCGTTTCGCAAGGACGTTGGAGTGGAGCGTTTGTTCCGCGACGCGCGCGCAGCGGGAGTGATGGCGCCGACGACGGATGTGTTGTACGATTTTATCGGCAAGGCTGTGACCGGCCTGCCGTTGTTCTAAGGAGGACTCTTGAGCACCTTGCTGATGGGCGCGGTGGCCTACGACCCAAAAGTCGTGACGATCTGGAACGGTTTCCGCGAATATTTTATGCGCAATGGTCTGGACTTCGATTATGTTTTGTTCAGCAACTATGAACGGCAAGTCGAGGCGCATTTTGACGGGATGATCCATGTCGCGTGGAATTCGCCGTTGGCGTGGCTTCAGGCGCAGCGATTGGCGCAGCAGACGAACCGGCACGCTGTGGCGGTGATGATGCGCGACAGCGATTGCGATTTGACATCGGTGATTGTGACACGAAGCGACGCCGGCATTGCCTCGGTGACCGACCTGCGAGGTCGGCGCGTGGCGGTCGGAGCCAAGGACTCGCCGCAAGCAACGTTGATTCCGCTGCATATGCTGGCGCTGGCCGGGTTGGAAGCGCACGACGATTTCGAAGTGGTACCGTTTGACGTGCTGGTCGGTCTGCATGGTGATCACGTGGGCGGCGAGCGTGACGCGGCGCGGGCATTGGCGGGCGGCGCGGCGGAAGCGGCGTGCATGCTCGAAGCGAACTACGCGATGTTCCAACAGGAAGGGACGCTGACCGCCGGGGCGACGAAGGTGTTATTGCGCACGCCGCTCTATGATCATTGTAATTTCACGGTACTGGACGGCGCGCCGACGAAGGACATCGCGCGCTTTTGTGAATTGCTGCAGGACATGCGCTATGACGATCCGGAATTGCGGCCTCTGCTCGACATGGAAGGATTGAAGGAGTGGAAGGTCGGGCGACTGCGCGGCTATTCCGCGTTGGAAGCGGCGGTGGATCATTTCGGGACGATCGAAGAGTTTCTGGAGAGTGCGGGCGCGCGCTGCCGGTAGCATTGCGGTCATGCTGATAGACACGAAACGGCCCGTCCAAGTTGGACGGGCCGTTTGTTTTCATCGTGTCCAGATCTAACGCATCAAATCATTTACTTCATCAAGACGAGCTTGTGCGACGCGCTGAACGAGCCGGCGTTGATGCGGGCGAAGTAGATGCCGCTGGCGAGATTGGCGGCGTCAAAGGTGACGCTGTGCGTTCCGGCATTGAGAGCGCCGTCCACAAGCGTCGCGATGCCGCGGCCGTTCACGTCAAAGATTTGGAGCGTGACGTGCGACGACGCGGGCAGCGAGAAGCTGATCGAGGTGCTCGGGTTGAACGGATTGGGATAGGCGGCATGCAAGGCGAAATCGGTCGGCAGACCGGTCGCGGCGCTCGGGGTGGCGCTGGCGCTGCCGAGGGTTTCGCGTGTACCGTCGAGGGCGACGGAACTCAGAGTGTAGCTGTAGGTCGTGCCATTGCTGACCGCGTGATCGGTCCAGGCGTAGTGGTGCCCATGGGCCGAATTGCCGAGGCTCGCCACATTGGCAACGATCACGCCGTTGCGGGTAACTTCAAAGCGCTCATTGTTGTTTTCGCTCAACGTGTTCCAGTTCAGCGTAACTTCGGCGTCACCGCTGACGGCGTCAAAGCTGCCAAACTCGACGGGCAGGATTTCATCACACTCCATGGTGTAGACGGTTACGCTGCCGTTGATTTCATTGGACAGCACGAGCATTGCCTGACCGTTGGGCGAATCGTTGGCGGATACGAAGAGGACGCCTTCAGGGCCCAGTTCAACAACCGCGGCGAGTGAGGCGCTGTCGGCGGGATTGACGACGACGCTGAAATCACGCGCAGTGACGTAGTCCACATAGTAGGAATTGGCGGGGTCGGTGATGTCATAGATCATGACGCCGCCGATGCGTTCGAGGCCGATGAAGGCAAAGGTGCGGCCGCAAACCTCGGCGACGACGACGCCTTCGGGTTCGGGGCCCTTGTCATCCGAGCGCGAGTCAAACGACTGATTGCCGGAGTTGCTCGAATTGAAGACGGCGGGCAGCATGCCGGCAAGCCGAACTTCAAAATCGTCCCCGCTGTCGAACACTTGATTACCGTTTTCGTCCCAGATCGAGAACGAGCGCGCACCGTAGGCGTACATGGCTTCGAACTGCGCGTCACTGTCGGTATTGCCGAGCTGATTGGTCAAGCGCAGGCGGCCGAGGTTCAAGTTATCGCGCAGCGTCGCGGCATTGGGATAGAGCACCGGATCCAGCGTGATGCCGGAGCGCATGCGAATCTCTTCGTTCAAACCGGAGTAGGCGCGCGCGTCGCCTTCGTTGGCGGTGACGAGGTAGGTTGCTCCGCCGACTTCATAGGCGGCGATACCGTCGGGCTGGTACATACCGAAGACGGGCCAGTTGGCGATGTCAATTCCGTCGCCGGCCTGATCGCTCGGATCGAGACGATTGCCCGCGAGGTTGTGGTTCTTGTATCCGAAGGGATGCAGCGCAGTGACCGTGGCGGTGGCGATGTCAATCACGGCCATCGCGTTATTTTCTTGCAGGGTCACGTAGGCCGTCGCGGAGGCGGCATCCACGGCGATATATTCGGGCTCGAAATCCATGGCGGAGTTGGCGCCGGGTCCGTAGATCCGGATCCCTTGTGCGCGCAGGGCAGCTTCCTGACCATTGAACGCCGCGAACGACGCGGTTTGCACAACGGGGCTCAGCACGCCGCCGGCGAGGTCCACGATGGTGACGCTGCCTTCGGGGTCAATGGTATAGGCATCATTGGGCTGGCCTTCGTTGGCGGACAGCACATAGCGGCCATTGGGTGAAAAGGTTACCATGTCGGGCAGTGCACCGGCGGGAACATCGTTAAGGTAGTTACCGTTCGTATCAAAGAACACGATCTTGCCAGGGTTGGTCTGCGGTGCAGCTTCCACGGCGGCTGCGACGATGCCGTTGTGAATGGCGACGCTGTTGAAGGACGCGCCGAAGGGAGCGCCAACAATGGTGAAGAGCAGCGTGGGGGTCGCCGGGTTGCTGAGATCGAGCACGAGAATACTGGAAGCGGCGGCGCTGACGACGAACAGGCGTTCGGTAACGGGATCAAACGCCGAAATTTCACAGGCGCCGGCATCATAGATTCCAGTCTGGTATTGACCGACGAAGGTCAGTGCGGGGCCGACGGCGAGCGCGGCATTCAGATTGGCCAACAGGCCAAGGGCGAGAACAAACAGTCGCAGGGAACGGTACATTCGGACTTTCTCCTAATCATTTGGTGAGGAGGTACATAATACCAAAACAAAGTTATGATTCGATTGGGGCCACGCGACATAAAACACTTAATCGCTCGGAACGAAAATAAAAAACAAAGTAAAACAAGAATTTGCACAGAGAATTCCCGAGACCCGTGGGATCGGTAGAGGACAGGTGTGCCGATTTCAAATGGCGAGTTGGTGCAGGATCCGGCCGTGAGAAGAGCGCATAACACGCGGTATTTGAGGCATGCGGGAAGAGGCGATGATGCGCCTCTCGGTGCCGGGTTGCAAGGCTTGCGCGGGGGGTATATGATAGACGAGTCGCTCCAGAATTTGTGGTTGTTGACATCACTCAACTTAGAATTGCGGGCTTCGGGCGGGGTGTGCAGGCTTTGCTCCTCTTGATTATCGTAAGTCGCGTATTGTGTTGCGAAACGATGAGCAATGCGACTCGGAATTGCTTGCCTTGGCGGGAAAATTTCAGTATACTTCATGCCCATGCGCCTCGTGAAGTGACACTATCCAGAAGGAGCTATGCATAACAACGGACTGGGGAACGGCAAGTCGTTTCAAAACGGAAATGGCGCAGGCCACACATACGGCAAGTTCTCGAAAAACAATATTGAGGGATTGACTGCGACGCGCGAGAACTATCTGCGCACGCTGTTTCAACTTTCGCGCGGCACGGATGGCGTGCGGCTGACGGATTTGGCGCGGACGGAAGGTGTTCGCCTGCCGACGGCGCGCCATGCTGTCAACTGTTTGCGCGAGTTGGGCTTAGCCACGCAGGAGAATTATGGCAAGATACAGTTGACGGCGACAGGGGAAGAGATCGGCCGTCAGATATGCGATCGTTTTGACTTGACGCGCAAATTTTTGATAGAAGTTCTGGGTGTCCGCGCAGAGGCCGCTGAGCGCGAAGCGTCGGTGATGGAGCATCACCTTGAGGAGGACACGCTGGAGCGTTTGGCGGCTTTCGTAAAGCACGTCACAAACTGCCCCGGCGGCCAGTACGCGAGCCCGGATTGTTTAGTGAATTTGCGGGCAACGATGGACGAAGCGATCAAGATTTCCGCCTGATTCACGGACGGAGTAGTTAGCAAAACGGAGAGGAAGGCCTCTCCGTTTTCTCATTTCGCTGAGTAAAAAACTTCGCATGCAACGACTCTCGATCCTCTTATCTTTGCTGGTTATCGGCGCAGGTTTCCGGTTATTTGTGCTGGATTTGCGGCCGGATGCGGCGTTGCTATACGCGCCGGACGAGCCTGAGTATCTGGAGATCGCGCAGCATATTTGGTCGGGACAGGGGTTTGCGCTGGACGGTGCGCCGACGGGCTATCGGGATATGCTTTTGCCCTATCTCATTGCCGGTGTGATGACAGTTTCCGGCGGGGATTTCAAGCCGATATTCTATGTGCAGTTGGTGTTAAGCCTGCTGACGGGATTGCTGCTCTATCAGGTGGCGCGGGCGCGTTTCAGCGAGGCTATATCCTACCTCGTGTTGACGGTGTGGATGCTCTATCCGGCGACGGCGCTGTTCACGTCGCTGCTGCTGACGGAGACGCTGTTTGTGTTCTGGTGGGTATTGGCGATTTGGCTGCACGATCGGCTGGACGCGCACGGCTACCGGGTCGGCGACGCGCTGTTGTTGGGAGGGACGCTGGGCCTGTTGTGCCTGACACGCGCGGCGGGGGCGATCTTGCTGGCGACGGTGTTTGCGTATGTGCTGTTCATTCGCTACGAGACGCCGCTGGCACAGCGGGCCAAGGCCGTGTCGTTTGTGTTGATCGGCGCGCTGTTGCTGATGCTGCCGTGGATGGTGCGCAATCAGATGGTGATGGAGCGGTTCGCGTTGAACACGAACGGCGGGATCAATCTGCTGATCGGCAACAATCCGTACGGGAACGGGGCGTATCAGTTTGACGATCGGGTGCAGGCGATCATTCCCGTTGAAGCCCGCACGGAGGCGCAGCGCGACGTGGCGGCGAATCATGCGGCGCGCGAGTATGCTCAGGGGAATTTGCGCAAGACGATTGAGATGTGGCCAACGAAGTTTGCGCATTTGTGGTCCACGGACATGGCGATGTTGGCACATTTTGCGCCGGTGCGCGGTTCCACGTCGTTGGCCGAGACGCTGCACATGCAGCCGCTGGGGGCCTTGATCTTGATGGCGATACCGTACGCGGTGCTGGTGCTGCTGGGGTTGTGCGGATTTTATCTTGTCAAGAAATTTCCGGCGCGGGGATTCTTCATCCTGCAATTGTCGCTGGGCGCGTTGGCGGCGTTTGTCAGCTACGGTTTGCCGCGCTATCATTTTCCGCTGATGCCCGCGGTGATATTAGGCGCGGCGGCCTATGTGGAGCAGCAGCCGTGGAACGGCGCGCCGCCGTGGCGGAGGCTCTCGCTGTTAATGGCGCTCGGTTTGTTTGCCGGTGTATGGATGTTTGAAACGGTGACGATTATCGGGTGGATGTAGCGGTCATAATCTCTGTAAATAAAAAAGGGTCTCTCGCGAGACCCTTTTCTTGTGGCGTATATCGGCAGGCGTCAGATGGCTTTTAGAGCCTGATCGAGATCGGCGATCAAATCTTCAACTTCTTCAATACCGACGGAGAGCCGAATCAGGTTATCGGTGATGCCGGCATGGGCGCGGGCTTCGGGCGATACCATGGCGTGCGTCATCGAAGCCGGATGCTGAATCAACGAATCCACGCAGCCGAGGCTGACGGCAAGCGTGTGCAGATGGACGTTGTTGAGCACACGCGCGGCGGCGGCGTAGTCGCCGTCAATCTCAAACGAGATCATGCCGCCGGGGAGACGCATCTGGCGCTTGGCCAACTCATATTGCGGGAAGCTCTTCAAGCCGGGGAAAAAGACTTTGCGAATGCGCGGGTGTTTTTCCATCCACTCCGCCATGGTCTGCGCGTTGCTGCAATGGCGGTCCATGCGCAAGGGCAGGGTCTTCATGCCCATGTTGAGCAGCCACGTGTCAAATGGTGACGGACACGCGCCGGTGTCCTTCATGGTGTGGAACAGCTCTTCCTTGATCCAATCCTGCGAGGTGGTGAGCGAACCGCCAATCAGGGCGCCGTGGCCCGACAGATATTTCGTCGTGCTATGCATGACGACATCGGCGCCGAGCGACAGCGGCTGCTGCAGGTACGGCGTGGCGAACGTGTTGTCCACGGCGATGACGGTTTTAGGATTGACTGCGCGCACGATGTTGACGGTCTCGGTGATGTCGGTCAATTCGAGCAGCGGATTGGTCGGCGTTTCGAAGAACAGCATGCGCGCGTCGGGATGGGCGGCGATGACTTGGCGCATTTCGACGGGCTTGGCGGTATTGACGACGACAGACTGTACGCCGAACTTTGGCAGCATGGTTTGAAAGAAGTCGTCGGTTGAGCCGTACAGCGTTTCACCGCGCAGCAGCACGTCGCCGGGGCGGAGCAGCCCGAAGGCCAGCGCGGCAATGGCGCCCATGCCGGACGAATAGAGCAGCGACGAGATGCAGCGATCGGGGTCCTGCAATTTCAGATCGCGGCCTTCGAGCGCGTTGAGTTTGGCCTCGGCCACGACGACGGTGGGATTGCCCATGCGCGAATAGATGTAACCCGATTTGCGGCGTGCGAACAGGTCGGCACCTTCTTCGGCATTGTCAAAGGTAAACGTCGAGGTGGCGAAGATGGCGTTAGTGTGGCTTTTCAGCTTGGGCTGCCCGACCTTTTCACCGGCGTGCAGACAGCGAGTCGAGAATCCGTAGCGCAGGTAGAATTTTTCAATAGCGTCGCGAAGTTTTGAATCTTCCATAAACAAACAGGCGCTCTCGCGCCTGCTCCTTCCTTACACAGTTTGCGTGTGCTTAAGTTGTTCTAACTCATCCAAGAATTCGACGGCGCGGCGCATGTGGGGGATCACGATGGATCCGCCCACCACGAGGCCGACGGAGAAAATGTCGAAGAATTCCTTGACGGTCACGCCGAGTTTGTGACACTCAAGGATGTGATATTTGACGCAATCGTCGCAGCGCAGGACGAGCGATGAGACGAGACCGAGCATCTCTTTGGTTCTATGATCCAGCGCGCCGTCCTGGTAGGTCAGGGTGTCCACGCCGAAGAAGCGCTTGACGGGCTGATGATCTTCGGCCAGAATGCGCGCATTCATTTTGGCGCGATAGGCTTCGAAGTCGGCGAGCAGGCTCATGGAATCGGGATTAGGTTATTGACAGATGCTGCGGACGCGATAGAAGCGCGTGGCCAGTGCAAAGCCGAGGTTATCCTGCCAGAAAGATTCCGTTGTTGTCGCGAGCGCTTCAAACGGTCCGGCGGCGGATGACGACTGTTCAATGAGGTAGTAATCCGCTTCGGGAACGGTCTGCCAATCAAGGAAAGGAAGACCGCCGACCGTGAACAGCACGAGCTCAAGCGGCGCGGGGCACTCTTGCAGAATCGGGTTGATTTCAATCGTGAACTCGCCGAACTGACTGGCGGACATGCCTTCGACAACGATGAAATAGGTCCGCGTGGTCAGACCGAAGAGATAGAGGTCGGCGCCGAACTGGCAGGTTCCGTCGCTGGCATCATCCATAAGCTCGCCGGTGCAGAAACCGAACAGCTGCACGCGGGAATCGAAGGCTGCCGAGCAGACTTGCACCAAAAAATCGCCGGAGGTGGGGGGCGAAAAGGTATAGTACACGTCGGGAGCGGCTGTGCCCATTTCGTTGCCGGCACCGAGCGTGGAGCTTTCGTCATAGTAGGGCCAGAAAGTCACCGGGCGGGCCGTTGAGCAGAGGGCGTGCCCCGAGTTGTTTTGTGTTTCGCAGGTGACCGTCAGAGAGTAGTCTCCGCCGGGGCCCTGCGTGCAGAACACTTGAAGATAGCATGTTTGATTGAATTGCGCAAACCAACCCAATGACGCGTAGCTGCCCAGGCCGCTGTCGAGATCAATGCCGAGCAATTGGTACAGGCTATCATAGAGTACAATGGTCGTATTCACGTCTGCCTGACAAGGGAAGGACGTGATATAGACTGAATCACCGCCGGGAATGACCAAACGGTAGAAGTCGGGCTGGAGCAGACCGAGGTTCGCGCATTGCACGGTGTCGCCGCATTCGATATCGTTTGCGTCGTCGAAAAAGTCATTCGGTTCCGACTCGCTGACGATTCGCGCCAAGGCTGTGGAGCACAACAGGAGAAAGAGAAATGCTCGCAGGCAGGACATGCTATTTTAGCAGCACAAGTTTAGTGTGTTCACTCCACTTCCCGGCGCGCAGCGTGGCGAAATAGGTTCCACTGGCCATACCCGCGGCATTCCACGTGAATTGGTGGGTGCCTGCGGCCAACCTCTCAGAGAGCAAGTCGGCAACTTTGCGGCCCTGAAGGTCAGAAACGGTCAGGCTTACGAATTGGTCGGTGGGTAGGTCGAAGGAAATGGTCGTGAGGGGATTGAAGGGATTCGGGAAAGCCGGGTGGAGCGCAAAGTCGAGGGGAAGCGGCGCTTCGCCATGGATCGGGGTGCCTTCGTCACGGATGGGCAATGGCCACGGATTCGGCACGCTGGGGTCATTGTGATAGACGAGCAAAGTATCGTACAGTGTGACGCCGCCGCCATTTTCGGAGGCAATGATTAGGTCAGTGCCAGAAACCGGTGGGAGCACGAATTCGGGGAAGAACAGGATATTGAACCACGATCCGTCCACGAAGCGCAAGCTATCGAGCACCAACGTGGCGGTGCCGTAGTTGGAAATGGCGGCCGTGGCGTTGCGCGGGTCGCCGATGAACTGATAGACGGCGTCGGGCAGCACGATGCGCGGTATGCTGAATGGAAAGAACCACGTCGCGCCGGGTCCACCGTAGCAGCCGAGATCGTTGCGCGTTTCGTCGGGGTCGTTCCCGGCGGCGTCCGGATTACCCGCATCTATGCAAGGTGAGGTCGGCGCGAGGCGCAGGTTCTGCTCGAGAAAATCGGGGTAAGCGTTGATATTGCCGACGCCGGTAAGGTCTTGCGACACGCAGCCGTAGTCAAAATGCAAATTCGTATTGACGCCACCGACCTGATCGAAACCCGCTGCGGACTGATTGCCCCAGACGATGTTGCCCTCTGCATTCAGCACGCCAGCGTATAAGCGAATGCCGCCGCCGGTGAGAGTGCTGGTATTGCCGACGATAGTGTTGTTGCGCAGCGTTGTGCTGTGTCCGGCGCCGCCGATCCAAAGACCGCCGCCGCCGTAATCCTGTCCGCCGTCATTGTTGGCGATGACGTTGTTGCGCAAGTCTCCGTCGGCAAAGAAGCTGACGATGCCGCCGCCATAGCGGCCTTCGTTTTCGACTACGACGTTGTTGTAGATTCGCGGTGCGCAATAGCCATATCGCAGGGCGCCGCCGCCTGCGCTTTGCGCGCCTTGCGGCCGCCGCGTGGCGGCGTTATTACGGATGTAGTTGTAGGCGATGAGCGGATCGGAGTTCTCGATGAGAATGCCGCCGCCTTCAACGTAGAACAGGTTGTCGGATTGATCGCGGAACTTGGTACCTGTGCCGCCGGTGATGGTGAATCCGATTAACGCAGCAGTGGAATCTTCTCCGCCGATGATGCGCACGACGGAGCCTGTGTCGGCATGTTCAGGTTGGCTGCCGTCAATAATCGTCAGGGGAACGTGTTCAATCGCGCCATCGAGCAGGAATTCACTCGCAACGACGATATTGCGCGCGCGGAAGTCTATGTTCTCGACATAGGTGCCTTCAGCGACGAGCACGGTGTCGCCGTGAGTCGCGGCGAGAATCGCGGATTGGATGGTCGTGAAATCGGCGGGGACGCGGTGCATGACCGCGAGGGTCAGGTTTGCTGACAGGAAGATGAGAGACAGGATAGCGAACGGATACATGTAACCTCCCGGGCTCAGATGTGATGTGCGCGGGACCCAGAGCTTCAAGATAGCGGGCCAGAATTGAGTTGCAAGTGACCAGTCGAAAATGACAAAGGCGGCCCGTGCGGACCGCCTTTGAACATTAGGCCAAGCGTTGCTATTTCCGCGCGTACGACTTTTCCGATTTCACCTGAACCTTGCGTTCGGATTTGGTATTGGCGCGTGATGAGCTGCTACGCGTCGAGACGTGCGATTTCTCGATCTTGCGGGGCTTCTCGATCTTGTAGTTTGAGCCACCCTTGGATTCGCCACCGGGGATACGGTCGGAGCTGCGCGGCTTCACGATTTTCACATCTTCGCCGCTGCCGGAACCGCCGCGGTCATCGTTGTCACTGAAGCGGCCTCCCCCGCCGTGATCACGGCGCCCGTCGCGACCGTGACGGTCGTGGTCGCGATCATCGTGTGAATACCAACGGCGATGGCGCGGGCCGTCGTGCCAGCAGGCATCGCTGCACAGGGAATAGTGGCGGTGGTGACTGCAATGCCATAGCGGGTCGCCGATCACAAAGTAGATCTCGAAAAACGAGCGGGTGGGGCGCCAGCCGGAATAGCAGCCGTCGTCATTGCGCCAGCGCGGGTAGCCGCGGCTGTCACAGAGGTCGTAGCAGAAATCGCGTCCGCGGATTTCGCCGGCATAGCAGTAGTCTTCGTAGGGATCCTGCCAGGCGATGACGGTGACGTACCAGCCGCTGCGCAGGTAGTAGTCGCGGTCATCCCAATACCATTGCGGACCGAGGTGGACGCGGAAGGTCTCGCCGCAGTCGTCTTCGATATAGGCGATTTGGCCGCGGATGGATTCGATGCGTCCTTCGATGCGGATGCGGTCGAGGTCGTCACTATGGCGCGCGCTGGCGGCGGTGGTCAGGAGGGCGGTGCAGAGCAACGCCGTCCAGATCAGGGTTTTGTTCATCTTGAGTTCTCCTTCAGGCTATGGGTGCGGTTACATCGCGCGCGGGCCATGTCGGCCATGCTGACGGCGCAGGTGCTGTGGAGTCTGCGGATGTTCAGGGGCCATCTGCGGACCGAATTGCTGGTGTCGGAAGTGGCGCGGCATGTCGGCCTGCGGTCCGGGTCCCATGGGCCGATCTGGTCCCATGTGTGGGCCAAAGCCCATCTCGGGGCCGAAGCCGTCGCGGCGGAATTTCCGGCGCATTTCCATGGGGGGCGGTCCGCCTTGAGGTCCGGACCCGCTGGGCGGGCCGAAGCGCTCGTGGCGGAATTCGCGGCCGTATTCATGCGCCAGCATTCTGTGTTTCATGGATTTGCGCTCGAGCTCTTGAGCGATCTGGCGATGTTTCATGTGCTTACGCAGGGCCTGGCGCTCGTCCTTGGTTAGCGGGCGTTCGGATGGGCGCGGCGGCTGGCGGTCCGGGTCGTCCTGCGCGAAAAGCGGCGCGGCGACCAGCAGAGCGGACAGGCTTGCGATGATGATGATGTAGCGGGTCATGGGTCCCTCTTCGAGAATCCGGTTCTTAAGCGCTTCTGCAAGTTGGACAAGCGGAAGGGGGAGAGGTTTAATGGGGGAGGAAGAGGGGAAAAAAGAGCGGCCCCGCCGGGGAGGTGGGGCCGTGCAACAACTAATCACCCTTACTATCGTCTGCCTCCGGTGGGTGCTGGCGATTGGGGTGAGGGTGCGTCAGGGCGAGGCGTCGCAGGTTCCACATCGTCAGGTCACCGTGACGCATCGAGGGCGAGGAGGCGCGGGCTGGATCCTCTTCCTGTCGAATTAAGATCGAAACATCTTCTTCCAGCCTAAAACGCATCTTAGTGCACACATCACTCGACAAAAGGCATTCGGTATTAGCAGTTCCAAAGGTCCAGCCTTCAACCTGGGAGGGAGTGGTAGACGGCCAACGCAACTCGATACGCATACCTTGATAAAGCCGGGTACCAAAGAAGCGGAATTGCCCATTCACAATGAAACGATTTCGCTCGTTTGGACGGTCTTCTCACTGAACATGGGCGCTTATAGCGGCATCGAGGACGGAAGAAGCAACCACCAATTCTTCATGATTTCTTTGCTATAACTTCAGTAGCGCGTCAGGGTTAAGATGATCTGGGCTCAATTGAAACGCCCCGCCAACAGGCGGGGAGCTTGTTTCGTATACAATTAGGTCAGAGGTTGGCATATAGCGTTTGATTAAAGTAATTTGCGGGTTGGTTCGTCTTTAATGTTGTATGACTGAGGCCCTCACCCCATCCATGAGCAGCGTGCGTGAAACGCGGATTGTAGCGGCCGTCCAAACCTATGGTCGGCGGCTCCTGGGTTTTATTCGTCAGCGGGTGCGCGGCGAGGAAGCCGAAGACCTGCTGCAGGATGTGTGGCTGCAGCTCAGTCGGGCGGGTGACCTCGATCAGATTGAAGAGCTGGGCGCGTGGTTATATACGGTGGCGCGCTCGAAGATCATTGACAATCAACGCAAACGGCGAGCCTTGACCATGAGCGAACTGCCACAGCACGGTGAGGATGAGCTGACGCTCGAAGACTTGATGTTCATTGAAACGAGCACGCCCGAGCAGGAGACGTTAAACCGCCTGTTATGGGAAGAGTTTCGGATCGCGGTCAACGAGCTGCCGGCCGAACAGCGCGACGTGTTCATTCAGAACGAAATAGACGGGCTGACCTTTGACGAGATTGCGCGCCGCACAGGTGTGAATCCCAAAACGCTGATTTCGCGCAAGCGCTACGCGGTACAGAAGCTGCGAGCGCGTATGGAACTTGTGCGCCGCGACTATCTTGGCGCATAATTCGCAAGACCTATTGAAGGAGATACAAAAATGCGACGACCGTTCTTCTTTCCATTGATGTTCATTCCGTTCGCGCTGTTGGGCGCGTTGGCGGTGATGCTCTTGTGGAACGCGATTTTGCCCGACCTACTGAGCGTGCGCGAGATCGGCTATTGGCAATCGCTGGGCCTGCTGGCGCTGGCGCGGATTCTGTTCGGTGGTTTTCATCGCGGGCATTGCGGTGGGCAGCATTTCGGCGGGCATCGTTTGCACAATCTGAGTTCCGAAGAGCGCGAAAAGATGCGTGAGCGCTGGCGTAGTTGCTGCGGGTGGAATGATTCGCCGAAAGATAAAGTTAACGAGTGACAAAACGGCGGCCACTTGGCCGCCGTCAATCTACTCAACTCCCGCAAATCTTAGAAGTGGTCCTAAATCTCCCTTTTCGGCGGCGTAAATAGCTTCAAGATACTCGATTCGTCGGGGATTCATAACCTGCAAGTCGTAGCCTTTTGACCAATCAATAGGATTTCCGCCCAGTACTTTGCGCAGAAGCTCGTCTGCTAATATCCGTGCATGTCGTCCGTTTCCGTTGGGGAACAAATGAATCTTGACAAGGCGAAAATGGAACAGCAAAGCGATTTCGACTTTTGGATAGGACTCATTTTCGATCCAGTACTTTACGTCATCAAGTAATTGACGAAGCAAAACGGGAATCTCATACGGAGGACAACCGATGTTTGTTTCCCTTGTTCGGAACCGCCCTGCCCATTCCCATACTTCGCCAAACATGTTGCGGTGCAAATCTCGAATGAAAGCTCCGGATAGAATATCGGGATTTCTCACGCGGTCAAGCCATCGAAGGCCTTCCACAATGTTCGCTTGCTCGAGTTGATCAAGCTCGCCGCGCGTTGTGACGTGCCCGTGTTTTAGTCCGTTAAGATCATCCGGGTCAAGCGGCGTCGCGCCTTTGGGATACTCAAAAGTCATGACGGGTCACTCCAGAAGTTTCGAGGTGGATTGGCAATCAACTCCTGCGTTAACCGACGGACTTCTTGTTCCTGCTGCGCATTATCTAACTGCTGACCCTCAAGGGACATATGAACGCCGGCTTTTCTTAATAACGCGCGTGCGTGTTTTTCGGCTTGTGCCTCAATGGTTTTGCTGATTTCGCCGCGTGGAACGAGAAAATAGACAAAATCACAGTTAATCGCTTCGGCCATGCGCTGCATTCTTCTGAAAGTAATCTCATCTGCCCGTTCCGCGCGTTCGCTGTTTGAGACGTACGCACGGGTAGTATTGGCACGACGCGCGACTTGCTCCGTTGTCATTCCTAACGCCTCACGTACGGTCGTGATCCAACCGGACTTAGGGCGAGTCTGTGAGGAAAGCAGTCGGCGAAGTAGATCCAGTTTTTCGATCTTCTGGCTTCTTGCAATAGAGCGCAGGTTCATAGTCGCTTCCAAAATAGTGTACAAACAGATACAATAAAGATACAAAAAGAAATACAAAAAGCAAGTAAAAAGATACGAAATTGAATGCGAAGACGTAATCATTTGAAAAACATAAAGAAACGGCGGCCAAGTGGCCGCCGTTTTAGTTTGGAGCGGAATCGTGTGGCTATTTCAGCAGGAGCAACTTGGTCGAGGCGGCGACGGTGTTTTTGATAACGTCGCGGACGTACAGGAAATACAGCCCGGAGGCGAGATCGTGTGCTTGAAGCGTAAACGTCTCCCTTCCGTAGAGCGGTCCGCGATGGATGGTGCGAACGGTTTGACCGAGCAGGTTTGTCAAGGTGATTTCACCGATGAAGGGGGCCGGAACATCGAGTTCAATGCGCGCGGTGCTGTTGAAGGGATTGGGATAGGCGCGCAACTCAAACTGTGTCGGCAACTCCACTTGCGGCGCGGCGGCATTCACCAGAAACGACGTATCCGGATACCACGGGTTGAAGACGACGGAATCGGAGACGTTATCGCCGTGGCCCTGTGGATTATGCAGCGCGTTGTACGGTCCTGTGGAGTCGCCCCAGTAGTTGTGACGGGCGTCGTTGTAGGAAAACGCCTGATAAGCCAGGCCGTTGCCAATGAAGATGTTTCGACGCGCCACCACGCTGTCGCAAGCGGAAAATATCGTTGCGTGGTCGGGTGGAGAGAGTCCGATCATGCGGTTCCCAGATATCAGCGTTTGCGCGTCGGGTTGGATTTGTACTGCCTTGGCGCGCGGTGTTACAATCGCGGTGAAGATATTTGAATCAACCATCGCTGGAACCAAGCCAGGGGAAAGGCACTCAATCACGATAGGGGTGACATCAAAAAGTTGACTGAAGATATTGCCCGAAATTGATAATGGGAAAGCGCAGTCGCGTTCAACATGAACGGCAAATGTTGCGAATTGACCATTATGAAAAATGTTTTCCGCTACGAGTCCGCTGCCGTTCAGAAGGAAGAGCCATGCGTTGACGTCAGGGGAGTTTCCGCTGAAATCACACTGCGTGACCGTGGCTTCTCCGTCAATCAGCAGATGATAAGCCGAGGTCGCTCCGCTGAAGCGGCATCTTTCGAACTGGCTGTTTGAAGCACAATTCACGAGCGTGAAGCCTGCTCCGTTAAAGAAGGAGTTGCGCGCAACAACGCGGTGCTCCTCGGTACTGACACAACCCACCGGGTTGTTCACGAACAGACAGGAATCGAGTTCAATCAACTCGCCGGTGCCCTGTACACGGGCAAGGCCGTAATAGGTCGAATCAAATTTAGCATGCTTCAATGCCAAATGCGAAACACTCCCTGCTATTCCGCCGATTTCATCACGCGGATACATTTCCAGGCCATTGCGAAAGGTGAGCCGTTCAATGCGGCAAAGCGGTATTGACTGCACGAATGTCAGGCAAGCTAGCTCCCCAGGATGAGGCAAACTTGAAGGGTCTATAACTGGCAAGTTCGAGAGTGTTGAATCAGGAAGAACATCGCCCAACAGCGAGAAACTGACAAGAGGCGCAGTGAGCGCCTCTTGATAAATGCCTAATGATACGAGTACCGTGTCATCTTCCTGCACAGAGTTCAAAGCAGATTGAATTGAAGAGAACTCGGAGGGGACCCTGAGAATCTCAGACCATGCAAAGCGCGCTCCGACTGTGCAAAGCACGACGCCAATCGTCAAAAACTCACGGGCACGCAACGGAAGACCGCTCCAGAGTGGCTATCGCTCTGCAGCCGCTTTCACATTCGCTGCATTCAACGTTCTCGCAATGGATAAGACATGCATACAATGTGTAAGGCGTGCTTGCGGTTAGGCGGAAGCGCGTAGCGTCGCAACTGTAGGAACAGGGATCACCGTCGCAGTCTTGAGTGTGGCAGTCATCGCCAACTCGAAATGCGCCGTTGTACAATACCGCACACGCCCGACAGTATTTACATTTGTCAGGGCAATCGAGTTTCACAGTTAAGTAGTAACATGAATCGCATGGCACCGTGACTGTCTGGGATACGCAACCGTTGAGGTTGCTGCATCCCTCGAAATCGGAGCAGGTTACGTCGTAGATTGAGACAGGCGCGAAGGTGCATTGTCCCAGCGCCAGATTTGCGCTAAGCACTAAGCCGAAAAAAAAACAGGGCCTTCATAGCATCCTACCTTTCTGAGATTGTTGGCGACCCACCATGTAAGAGCATACGGACAAAATCTAAGTTTGTCAATAATCGAACGGCATTTCTGAAAAAAAGCGCGGCGACCCATTGGGCCGCCGCGACTTATCATGCGGAACGTCTTGCCTGAGGCAAGACCTAGGTCTTTCCCGCTCAATCCAGTCTATTCAGGAAATCCTTGATGACGGTCAGGACAAGATGCTCGCGAGCGGACTGGAACGGATGATTGGTGTCGGGGAAGACGGCCAGCTGACCGTTGGGCAGCGCATCGGCCAAGTCACCGGCTTCATTGACGGGGACGAGTTCGTCGCGGTCGCCAACGGAGACGAGCACCGGTGTCTTGAAGTCTTCCAATTCGAATTCGGTCAAGCCGGTGTCCGGTAGATTCAAAACCATCTTGGCCAGCCACGGCATGAGGGTTTCGAGATTGTCGCCGTGCACCGCGCGCAGACGTTCGAGGCGCTCGGGCTTATTCTCTTCCATCCAGGCCAGATCAAGTTCGGCTGACATGTTTTCGGCCTCTTCGCCCGACCAGTAGAACTTGGTGCCGTGCATCCAGATGGCGACGACGCGCGTCGGGTGTTTGAGCGCATAGTGAATCGCCGCATAGCCGCCCATCGAATAGCCGAAGATCACGGCGGGTTCAGTCTTGAGCGACTGGAACAGCGCTTCGAGTTCTTCGGTGAGCACGCGGAAGGTGAACGACTTGGTCATATCGCTCTGCGCATGGCCGGGCCAATCAATGGCAATCACCGTATAGCCGAGGTCGGCGATGGGCTTCATGTAGTTGCGCCACTCGGAATCAATTGTGCCGAGCATGGAGGGCAACAGGACAATCGGCGGGCCGTTACCGATGGAGGTGTGTTTTAGCATGGGAGGTTCTATCTATGAGAGTTACAAAATGACCTGAAGAAGAAGCTGCGGTGCTTCCGTAGATTTACAATCCTTCGCTGACGGCGTCGAGCAGGTCGAGCTCTTCGAGCGACAGGCGCTTGCCGGCGGCGGGAATGGAATCGAGGAGCTGTTCAACCGATGTCGCGCCGATAATCGGGCTGGTGATGAACTCTTTGGAGAGCATCCATACGAGCGCAGTCTGCGTCATGGTTTCGCCGCGCTGCGCAGCGACATGCGCGAGCGATTCGAGCGTGCGCACGACCTGCGGGGTGAGTTTGTCCTGCGCGCGGCCGTTGATCGTGTGGCGCGCGTTAGCCGGGCTCTCTTCGTTGGGACGATATTTGCCCGTCAACAAACCGCCTTCGAGCGGCGAATAGGGAATCACGCCGACTTCGGCATCGGTGCAGTAGGGCGCGAGTTCCTTTTCCACGTCGCGGCGGCAGACGAGATTATATTTCGGCTGCGTGGAGACGAACGCGGGTTCGCCTTTCATCGCGGCGTAGCCGTTCATCTTGGCGTGCATCCACGCGGGGAAATTCGACAGGCCGAGATAGCGCACCTTGCCTTGATGCACGAGTTCGCCGAGCGCTTCAACGGTTTCTTCGATCGGGGTGCTCTCATCAGGATAATGGCACTGATAGAGATCGATGTGATCAATCTTCAAGCGGCGCAGCGAATCTTCGCACGCTTTGATCAGGTGCATCCGCGACAGTCCTTCACCGGACGGGCCGTCCCACATACGGCCGCGCGCCTTGGTGGCGATGACGACGTCGTAGCGCGACTTGGTTTTCAGCCAATTGCCGATATAGGTTTCCGACACGCCGCCGGGATTGCCCTCGACCCAGCGCGAGTAGATGTCGGCGGTGTCAATCAGCGTGATGCCGTGATCGAACGCGACATCCAGAATTTGATGCGATTCGCGCTCATCATTGCGCCAGCCCATGGTCATAGTTCCGAGGGCAAGTTCGGAGACTTGCAGTCCGGATTTTCCGAGTCGTCTGGTTTCCATCTATCTATTTCTTTCGGGGATCGTTATACACATTGCCTTTGCGCGGCGGATCAGTGGCCGGTCGCACGTCGGGCATGGGGCTGTCTTTGAATTGGGGTGCGAGATCCGAGTTGATCTTGGCCCATTCGGGCGCCAGATCGGGGTCGTCCACGATGGCTTCGACGGGACATTCCGGGACGCAGGCACCGCAGTCAATGCACAGTTCGGGATCAATCACAGCGAAGATTTCGCCTTTGAGTTCTGCCGGGTAGATGCAATAGACCGGGCAGACCTGCATGCAGGAGGCGTAGCGTTCGCCGAGGCATTTTTCGGTGATGACAAAAGTCACGAGGCGAGTCCTCAATTTCCCCGCGGGTGTCCGGGGGGATCAACGGGGCTGTCAGGGCTTGCGAAAAGAGGCGCAAGCGAAGCCCTAAGCTATTGGAAATTAAAGAAAAGCGGCCAGTCTCCTGTCCGCTTTGCGGTGGCCCATTGGCCACTTAAAATATGGTGAATTCAGGGGTAAGATGCAAGGCGAAGGGGGGGTTCACAGAGGCGGTAAGCACGAATTCTGAAAAAGTGGTAAAGTAGTGCTTCAGAGTTCCTGTTCACTATTACATGATTAAGTCGTAAATTCAAAGCGCAAATAATCGTGTCGGTCTAGAATTGCGCTAATAGTACGTGAGGAGTAGTCATGGAATCCTGCCCAAACTGCGGCCAGGCGGTTGCCGCCAGTGATACTTATTGCCATAACTGCGGTGCTAAGGTTGGCGGTCGCCACAGGCCTAACGGCATCACCATCCTTGCGGTGATGATGATTATTCTTGGGTCGCTGGGTTTATTGGGTTCGTTTCTGGATGTTCCGACGACCTTGCTTGGTATGATCCTCACAGGCACTCCGGCTGCCCTTATCGGACTTCTCGAATCAGGCGTAGTCGTCTATTGCGGGATAGGCTTCCTGCGCATGAGCGATCTAGCCCGCAAGGCAATGATCGGACTGATGATCTATCGAATTATCAACGGGCTGTTGATTATTCCAAGATTGGACGAATATCGGGCGCTGGCCGATCCGAGCACAAATCGGATTGATTCCCCGATGGCTAATACAATCGGCCACTTCACAGGAATAATCATCAGCGGGCTGATGATCGCATTCTTGCATTCGATACGAGAGAAATTCGCGGATAAGCCTAAGCCGATTTCCGAATAGATCAAGAGCGGCCCGGTCAAATGACCGGGCCGCTTCCATTTGATACCTTGCCGACAACTTTACTCTTTCCCGCGCTTCTTCAATTCCTTGTCAATCCAATAGACGGATGACGGGCTGTCTTTCAGCGCTTCGAGTTTGTCGAGGATCGAGGATGCGGTGGCTTCTTCTTCGAGCTGTTCTTCGATGAACCAGTGCAGCATGACTTGCGAGCGGTAGCACTTTTCGGCCAGCGCGACGGTGTAGCAGTCGTGAATGTTCTTGGAAATCTTTTGCTCGTGCTTGAGTGACGCGCGGAAAATATCCACGGGCGACTTGATCGTGAGCTTCGGTTTGTCAATGCCCGTCAACTCGACTTCGTGACCGCTGTCAATCAAGAAGTCGTGGATCTTCATGGCGTGTTCGCGCTCTTCTTCGGCCTGATGGCTCATCCAGTTATAGAAACCTTCGAGGTTATTGGCCTTGGACCACGCGGCGAGTTGCAGATAAACGTACTCGCTTTCGAGTTCGTGATTGACTTGCGCGTTCAGCGCTTCGTACATTTTTTTCGACAGCATATTGGGTACTCCGTGCTTATTGAAGCAGAATTGTCTTTGCGGTGCGAAATGTTCGCATGATAAGGAAAGGGCCGGCCTGAGAAACTCAGCCGCAGGAATCGGGACTGCATTGCCAGGACTTCGAGTCACACGGCTGGCTGCCGCACCGGGACTGACCGCACCACGTCATGGGTCCGAACAGCACGATCAGCAGGGCGACGACGAGCAGCGCGTGCCAGAATTTGATGGGCTTCACGTTCAGAACGACGACGGTCACAACCTTGTTCCACGTCAGAACCAGCAAGATCGCGGCGAGCAGCCACCAGCCGATCCCCATCAGGGCGCAACACGCCATTGAGCAGCCTTCAGCACAACACATGATTATTCTCGAAAGGTGAAGGAGTGAGTTGCAATACCGTCGTACAGATTAGCGCGGCGACGGCAAGCGATGCTGCCGCCACGCAACGACCAGCAGCACGATGCCGGACAACAGGACTGCGCCGCTGATGTAGAATTCCAAAAGGTGAGTGAGATCGTCGGCCACGAAGCCGAATCCGATGATGCCCAGCAGCGTCAACAGCGCGCCCGCCCAGAGAGCTGGACTCGTGGGCACCGCACTGTGCATGCGGCGAGCACGCATGGCCGCGGCTACCAGCGCGACTCCGAAGAGCAGGATGGCGCTGACGGCGATCAGCTCGCCGGGATGCCGCAGGTCGTCGGCAACAGTGGTGTAGCCGAACAGGCCGGTCAGAATCATGACCGAACCGAGGTAGAGGAGCGGGTCCTTCATGTCAACCTCTCTGGGTCCTGCTTGTAGTTCAAAGGGTTACAAGCGTTTCCGCAAAAAACGGGGTGAGCCGCAAGGCCCACCCCGTAAGTTACGCAAAATACCGAGAAATGGCAAACCTACTGGCGAGCCGGCGTTCCTGGCGGTGACTGGACGGAGATCGAGTCGTCGCGGAAGGTGACGGTGTAGTAGCCTTGTGCTTGCGTGGTGATGATGCCTGTATCCGTATAGGTTCGCGCCGTGGTTGAATCAATTGTCGTGAACGGCCCGGCGGTGTTCGCGGCGCGTTGAATGTAGTACTCGTCAATGCCGTCCGGGAATTCCCAATTGAGAATCACGTCGTTTCCGGACGAGATAACAGTCAACAGCGGACCGACCAGAAGTGAGTCATAGGCCACGCCCGACCAGCGTCCGAGGTTATCCTGAGTGCGATAGCCGATCCGGTAATAGCCGACGTCAAAGCCGGTGAATACCTGCGCGAACGGTTCATTGCCTTCGTCCCAGGTTCCGTCTGTCGGCAGCGGCACGTTGACTCCGTTGCCGATTCCCGGATCATTGCCGACAAAAACTTCGGCGGCGACGATGGTTCTGGGCAGCGAGTTCTGAAACGGTGACATGACAATAAACGCGCCGTTGTGTACCGGGCCGACTCTTCCGGTGTTATCCGTGGGCCGGATATTTAGCAGATGCAAGCCGACCGGAATGCTATTGGAGGCAATTAGCTCGCTGATGTTGATAATGGGTGCGTCAACATTGTCAACCACCGTCGGCGGGTTCGAGTCCACCCAATATTCAAACGACGCGACACTCCTTGTGACAAACGTCGGTCCGGCAATCGGCAAGTACTGATTGGTGATCACGCTCACGCGGCCAAGATCATCGGTAATGCGAAACTTGACTGAGTGCAAGATTCCGGGCGTCAGGCTGACCGTGGAGATGACCTGCGCCAGATTCGCCGGATTAACATCCGCGATGTCCACCGGCGTAAAGGCGTCGCCATCCACCGCGTATTCAAACTGCGTGACAAGTCTGGTGACATGGTTGGGCGCGGAAATGGCAAGGTAGGCCAAGGTCGTCGGACCGGTGCGGCCCGTGTTGTCGGTCACGCGCAGATTGACTCTGTGCAAAACGCCGGGCGCCAGCGCGACCGTTGACAGCAGTTGATTGAGATTCACCGTGCTCGCGTCGGTGACATCAACAATCGTGTACGAGCCGTCATCAACGGACCATTCAAACTGCGTCACGAGCAGCGGCACTTGCGATGCGGCGGATACAATCAGATAGCTGTTGGTGACGGGACCCCAGAGGCCGAGATTGGTGCGCACGCGCACGAACACTCGATAGAGATTGGGAGTCAAGCTACCGGTCGGAATTGTCCAGGCGAGCGGAACAGCGGCGCTGGGAGCCGCAACGGTGATCGCCGTGGCCAGGCCGGGGCCCGGATCCGCGCCGATATAATACTCAGCATTCGTGATGGTCGGTTGCGCGAAAGCAGCCGACGCCACGACAAGGCCAAGTATGAGAAGGAATCTTCTCATGTTGGTACCTCTTTGCGGTTAGAGTATTATTGCGGTCCGACGCGACCGATGGCCGTAGCGTTGACGGGCGTGCCCTGTCCAACGACATTGGGAACATTGACAATATTGACGGCCCACGGATAGTTGGGCACGCCGTTGTCAATCAAGGGACGCGGGCCGCCATAGACGCCGACATCCGAACGCGAGCCGTTGACATCCAGAATGCCCGGGTTGCCCGCATCAATCAAGTTTGAACCACCGATGAGGTTCAAGTTGGTTGTGCCGATGACGTAGTTCAATGCCGTGTCATAGGTGACAAACGGATTGCTGGGAATGGTGATGTAGTTCGTGCCGATCGCCGTAACGCCCGCGGGTCCCGCGTTGTAATCTACTAATGAAGCTCCGGGAATGGTGCCCCATGACGGAGTGCCGACAAAATCGAAAGCGGCGTTGTTGATCAAGATGCTGGCAGGTGAACCGGTGGAGGTGTTGAAGATCACGTTCCAATTCAGGAAGACGGTGTTGTAAACTTCAAGCGGACCGGTTGCGGCGGTGCCAGAACCAATCGCCCAAGCGCTTCCGGGGCTGGGAGTGACCATGGAGGCGACGATGCAGTTGCGTAACATACCACCAGCGCGTGGTCCTTCGATGCCATTCACGAATTGGTAGTTATGCAGGACTATGCAATCTTCCATATACAGTCTGCCCAAGCCTGTAGCCGTCCAGTTCACCGCATTTGCATTAACTCCACCTGTGACCAAACACCGGCGAATGGTAATGGAGTCGCAGTTAGCAGTTGCGTTATAGAGTCCGGACTGGCCGGCTCCGCTACCGTTGAGGCGAATTCCCTCAACGGAGCTGCCGGTTGCGGTTGTCGCGCTGAATTGAAAAGCTCCTGAGTTGCCTAAGCCATTCACGGTAGATTGGTCCCATCCCGCGCCAATCCACGTCAAACGCTTGGTAATGACGACCGAAACAGGTTCGTTGTAAGCGCCGGGGCCGACGAGAATCGTGTCGCCATTCACAGCGGCGGCATGCGCGGCGCTGGGCAGCGTATAGGTACCGGCGCCGGTTTGTGAGACGTAGCGGAGAGTTGCCTGTGCCGAAGAGCAAAGCAACAATGCGAAGGCGGCCAGCCCGAATGCAAGTGTTTTCATACGTAGCCCTTATTGTTCAAACGTGAGCGGAAATCGTCTTGGACGACTATTTGGCGGCCGGAGTGCCCGGCGGCAATTGCACCGCAATCGAATCATCGCGGAAGGTGACGGTGTAGTAACCTTGTGCCTGCGTTGCAATGATCCCTGCGTCAGTGTAAGTGCGGGCGGTAGTCGAGTCAATGGTCGTGAACGGTCCGGCGGTATTGGCGGCGCGTTGGATGTAGTATTGGTCAATACCATCCGGGAATTGCCAGTTGAGAATCACGTCGTTACCGGCGGACGAGACCACGAGAATCGGGCCGACCAGCACGGAGTCAATGACGTTGCTTGACCAGCGTCCGGTGTTGTCGCGGCCTCGATAGCCCACGACGGAATAGCCTACCGGTTGATTGGTGAAGACAGTCGTGACATCTTCTCCGCTCTCATCAAATGCGCCGTCCACCGGAAGCGGAACTGGAATACCGTTGCCGGCGCCGGGGTCGGTTCCAAACCAAACTTCGGCGGCGATAATGGTGCGGGCCTCACCTACTACCGTTGGGCTGGTGACGATGACGAGGGCGCGCATGATTTGTCCAACGCGGTTCAAGTCATCAACGCCGCGAAAATCAATCGCATGTAAGCCGATTGCGAGCGCATTCGTGGAAATAACTTGGTTTACGTTGAAGATCGGAGCATCGGCAGGGTCAATTTGTGTATAGCTTCCACCGTCAATCCGATATTCGGCCAAAGTTGCAAGTCGTGTTTGGCCTGAAAAGTCGTTGCTGATGGTGGCAAAGAAGCCGTCGGTGATGACGCTCGTGCGGCCGGCATCATCTGTTCCTCGTACGCGTACTCTGTGCAAGCCATTGGGCAAACCGATTGTGGAGAGCACGTCGGCCCAGTTGACGGAAGTCGCGTCTGTGACATCCACAGGTGTGAAGGCAGCGCCATCAATTTGATATTGGAGATCGGTGATGACGCGAGTCAAACCAGAGCCATCATTGCTGATGGTAGCAAAGAACCCGTCGGAGATGACGCCTGTGCGGCCGGCGTTATCGGTTCCGCGAACACGCAAGCGATGCAAACCGTTGGGCAGGCCCAGCGTGGCAAGCACATCATTCCAAGTTACTTCTGACGCATCCGTTAAATTGACGTTGGTGAATGAACCCAAGTCAATTTGATATTGCAAGTCGGTCACGACACGAGCTTGGCCGGAGGCATCGTTACTGATGGTGGCAAAGAATCCGTCAGTGACTTGGCTGGTGCGGGTTTGATCGTCTATTCCGCGAACTCGCAAGCGATGCAATCCGTTAGGTAAACCGAGCGTTGAGACAACTTCGGCCCAATTGACGGAGGCGCCATCCACAACATTGAAGGATGTGAAGGAACCGTTGTCAATTTGGTATTCAACGGTTGTGATGAGCCGGACTTGTGCGCTCGCGCCTGACGCGAACAGCAAGCACAAGAGGCTCAGGAGAACCCTGAGTTTCATGGGTGTTTCTCCTCTTGTTTAGTACGCGGGTCCGACGCGGACGGTGGCTCCAGCATTGATGGGGGTTCCGACGCCGACGAGATTCGGGGAAGCGGTCACGTTGATGGCCCAAGGGTAGTTGGGAACGCCGTTATCCACGAGTGGCTTGGGGCCGCCGTAGACTCCGCGATCAGATTGCGAACCATCAGTGAAGTCGAGCAAGCTGGGGTGTCCGCTGTTGATCAGCGCGGCACCGTTGGTCGGGTGCAGATGCAAGTCGGCGTTAAAGCCGGTGTAGTTGACGGATTCATCGTAGTTGACGAACGGATCACTCGCGATGGTTAAGAGGTTTGTGCCGGGCAGAGCGGGTGATGCAGGGCCAGCATTGTAGTCAAAGACTGATCCGGCATTGTAGGTACCAACTGCGCTTGAAGAATTCCAATCCCAGAAGACATTGTTGACCGCGATGACGGGGCCGCCAGCCGTGTTCAGAGCAAGCCATTGACGGGTATTGACGAAAGTGCAATTGTAAATTTCAACGGTGCCGGACGTAGCGTTGCCTGTGATCGAGGAGCCGCTGTTACTTCCAGTCGGGCTGGTAAAGACACAATTGCGGATGACGGTGGGATAGTTAGCATCTGAAACAGCAACATTTTGCCATCCCGCTACGGTGTAATACAAGATGCAGTCCTCAATCGTAAGCCCACGACCTCCGGAAAAATTGAAGTTTGCTTGCGGGTTTGCAATCAGGCAACGGCGCACCGTGCTCGAGTCACAATTATTTGCCGCCTGGAATCCAGCTCCGCCTTGGATATTAAATCCTTCAACCGAGGTTCGATTTGCGGTAGTGGTGTTGAAGTACCATATGCTTGTCATGTTGACGGTCGTTTGGTCCCAACCTGCTCCAATCCAAGTCAGGCGTTTGGTTGACTGATTGACCGTGCTCACACTGTAAGCACCGGGTCCGACCAGAATCGTGTCACCGGTCACAGCCGCAGTGCCAGCGGCGTCAATGGTGGTATATTGTCCGGCACCTTGAGCGGAGAGGTAACGGATGGTGGCGTTGGCGTTCGTGGCCAACAGAATCACGAGGGCGAACAGCCCGGTCGCAAGAGAATTCATGCGTTTGTCCTTAGCTTGTTAAGAAAGTGTCATTTGCCGACCGGAGTTCCGCCGGGCTGTTGGAGCGAGATAGAGTCGTCACGAAAGGTGACGGTGTAGTAGCCGGTGCTTTGTGTCGAGATGATTCCGGTGTCTGTATAGGTGCGGGCGGTCGTCGAGTCAATGACCGTGTAGGGTCCACCGGTCGCCGCAGCGCGTTGCACGTAGTACTGGTCAATGCCGTCGGGGAATTGCCAGTTGAGAATCACATCGTTCCCGAGTGAAGAGACGACGAGGATCGGGCCGACCAATAGTGAATCGTATTCGGCTTGTGACCAGCGTCCGTCATCCGTTTGGACCCGGAAGCCAACCCGGTAGTAGCCAACGGGGAAGTCGGTGTAAACTTGCAGGAAGTCTTCGGCGCCTTCATCGAACGCGCCGTCTTGCGGCAGCGGAATGTCCACGCCGTTGCCGACGCCGGGATCCGCGCCGACGAAGACTTCAGCGGCCACGACATCGTGATCCATGCCGCCTACGAACGGCGATGAGACGATCAGATAGGCGCGATGCGGCTGTCCCACACGACCGAGATCGTCAACAGAGCGCAGATCCACCAAGTGAAGGCCGATGCTCAGCGCATTGGTGGCGATGATTTCGCTGAAATTGATCAGACCGTTGTCGGGATAATCAACGCTGGTGTAGCTGCCGCCGTCAATGCGGTATTCCATCGTCGTCACGAGGCGCGGGGAGTTGGCGGACGTATTCGAGATGACCAGATAGCCGTCGTGAACTTGTCCGATGCGTCCGAGGTCATCCGTCGTGCGCACTTGCAGGCGATGCAAGCCGTTGGTCAAGCCGACAGTGGCCACAATTGCATTCAGATTCACAATGCCGCCATCGGCGACATCAACCGGAGTGAACGCGCCGCCGTCGAAGCGGTACTCGAATTGCGTGACGAGGCGATTCGTATAACCTGCGGTGTTCGAGATCACCGCGAAACCGTCCACGACGAGACCCGTGCGGCCGAGGTCGTCGGTGGCGCGAATGCGCAGCTTGTTCAAACCATCGGGCAGTCCCGCCGTTGAGATAATCTGATTGAACGGTGTGCTTGCGGCATCGGCGACGTCAATGTTGGTGAATGCGCCGTTGTTCCACTGATAGCTCATCGCAGCCACAACGCGCGCGGTACCGGCGGCCGGGCTAAGCAGTACGAACGCATCGGTGGTCACGCCCCAGATGCCGGTCGCGCCAGAGCGCACGCTGTCCATCCGGCAGCGCACTTTGGCGCGCACGAGATCACCGGCATTGAACGAACCCGTGGCAACGGTGAAGCCAAGCGCTTCAGTTGCTTCGGGTGTGCCGATTGCGATGTCGTTGCCGTTACCAACGCCGGGATCGGCGCCGGTGTACCATTCGCACTCGGTGACGACGGCGGTTTGCGCGAACGCAAGCGAGCCGAGCGCCAGCAGCGCGAGCAGAAGAATCTTCTTCATGCTGAGATTCTCCTTGGGTTTAGTACTGGGGTCCGACGCGGCCCGTGGCGGTAGCGTTGACAGGAGTGCCGACACCCACGAGGTTCGGATTCAAGAGGATATTGACGGCCCACGGGTAGTTGGGCACGCCGTTATCCACGAGCGGCTTGGGACCGCCGTAGACGCCGCGATCCGACTGCGAGCCGTCGGTGAAGTCAAGCAGTGACGGATGCCCGCTGTTGATGCAGCTCGCGCCGTTGGTTGGGTCGAGATGCAGGTCGCTCGTGCCGTGCTGATAGTTCAGCGCTTCGTCATACAGGACGAACGGGTCGCCAGCGAGCAGCAGCGCATTCGTTCCCGGAGGAGTAATCGTCGTGGCGGCGTTGTAATCCCACACGCTCAAAGCGTTGTACGTACCGACTGACGGCGAGGCGAGGAAGTCGTGGAAGATATTATTGATGCCGACGACCGGACCACCGGCGGTGCTGAGGGTGAGCGGTGCGGAGAAGCCGAGGAAGACGCAATTGTAAAGCTCCACCGTGCCGGAAGTCGAGGTGCCGTAGAGTGCCTTTGTCAACGTATTCGTTCCGGAGTTCGCGAAGACGGTGTTGCGAATCGTCGTGGGGAAGTTCGAGTTGGCGATCGTTATTTGGCCGGTGCCGTTCGTAGTATAGGAAGCCGTGAAGATACAATCTTCCACGGTCAGCGAACGGGCGCTCGACCAGCTCAGGATGGGAGTGGCGGTTACCGTGGAGTTAAAGCGGCACCGGCGAAACGTGGATGAGTCGACGGCGGACGACGTGCCGAAGAATGTACTGGTATTGCAGTAAAAGCCCTCAAAGGACGAACGATTTGCGCCGTTGAGATACCATTCCTGGGTCATAGTGATCAAGGTTTGATCCCAGCCTGCGCCGATGACGACGTAGCGTTTGTTGGCTTCGTTGATCTGGGCAGCCACGGAGAATGACCCTGGTCCGATTAGAAGTGTGTCGCCACTGACAGCCGCGGTTACAGCCGAGTTGATGGTTGTGTACGTTCCTGCACCCGAAGCGGAGACGTAACGGATGGTTGCCGAGGTAGAGCCGACGAGTACTAACATGAGGGCCAGAAGCCCGGTCGCAAGCGATTTCATGCGTTGTCCTTTCAAGAAAATGACGGAATTAGCTGGAATATCGAAATACCCGGTAATATACGAAGAAAACGGCTCAAAATAAATGTGGAAGTGCCCATAAAACAAACAGGTAGAATATGACTGATATTGTATTATAACAACTTAGAGTAAACCAATTTCGCTGACCCTCCACCCGCCTCTCGCAACGAAAACGGCGAGCCGTGAATCGGCTCGCCGTTATGTCATTTCGTGGTGCTGTAGAGTAAGCTATTTCAGCAGGACGATTTTGCGGGCATCGGTCCGGCCCGGCGCGGTCAGGCGCACGAAGTAGAGGCCGCTGGGCAAGCCATTCGCATCGAAGGTCAGGCGGTGCAATCCGGCGGGCTGTTCAGAGTCCAGCAGAGTGCGCACATTGCGTCCGGTGATGTCAATGACGTCAAGTGTCACGTGTGCCGGAGTGGGCAGTGCGTATTCGATGGTCGTGCTGGCGTTGAAGGGATTGGGGTAGGTGCCGGTGATGGTGAAGTCGGTGGGGAGCAGGTCGGGGATGGGGTCGGCGGAGACTTGCCAGGCTTGGATATACACAGTATCGGCAACATCTGTGGGCAACGAAAAACCATCGTTTCCAACCAGCGAGAGAACAACTTCGTTTGTCGTAAAATACCATACAGGAACTTCAATTGAATCAAATGTCACATGGTATGATCCATTAGGATCACCGCCACGCCATACATCCCGCACCAGTAAGTGAAGTCTACCATCACCACCGGAATCAGCGACGACAAAATTCTCGACCGAAAACCGGATGTAAGGATAGTTGTCATTGCTCCACCACAGAGTGTCCGGCGGCTGCCAGGGCCACGTGATTGAAATGGAGGGAAGCAAGGAAGTCACATGCACAGAATCCACCACGCGCGGCTCGAGCGGTTGTAAATCAAGGTCGAACAGTTCAACACGAATTGTATTCAACCCTTCGACGAGCGGCATGGAATACACGCCGTCTTGCTGAAGCGTATCAACCGCTATGCCGTTATCAAATATCAGGACGGAGCCTTCGCGGTTGTTCGGACCAAGGTTAAAGTGGTCAACATCGAACACAAGATCAACACTCGCGGCATGCACAATAGCACCGTCTTCTGGCGCATCAATGCGGACGAGCGGTGGAATATCCTGCAACGGCCCGAGCGAGCCGCTGGAATTAACGTTCTGCGCATAGATGTCCATGTCGCCGTCACGGGCGTCTGGCCACGCCGCGATAATCTGATTGAACGAATTCAGGCAGGTATACGGGCGGCCTTTTTCGCTGACCGCGGAACACATTGTCGTGATCGCCGGTGTCCATGCCGACTGCCCGGCCTCGGTCAGTTGGCTGGCGCGAAGGAGTGTGCTGATCTGACTGCCCGGCGCATACTGCGAATAGAAGACGGCGTAGTTTCCGTTCTGGACATAGGCCTTCACGTTGAAGCACGGCTCGGCGGAGAGCGGTGCGATCACCACGCCGTTCATGTTCCATTGCGGCTGTCCGCTCGTGTTCAGGTACTGTGCTTGCAAGCCGCCTTGCGATTGACTGGTGTTGGTGGCCTGATAAAAAATCACCACCCCGATACCGGTATTGACTGCGGACGGCGACATCTGCAATTCAGCGGCGGAGGCATCCACGCTCACGCCGTTAGCGGTCCAATGGGCCACGCCGTCATTCTCAATATGCTGGACGTAGCAGTGATGCACATTGCCGCGCGCATCGTACCAATAGACGTAGACCCCGCCCGCGCCGTCGCTGATCAGGTCAGGGCGCATCTGGATGCCGATGCCGCTCAGGTTCATGATCTCGATGCCGGGTTCAACCCACCTTGCGCTGCCGTCGTCGTTATAGGCGCGAACATAGAGGTAACGCGGCGACGTGAATTGCGAACCCTGTTGCGCAAGGTAGGACAGAGCAAATCCGGTGCTATCGAGCGCCGCCAGACGCGGAATCGAAACACCATTCGCCTGGGTGAAGTAGATCAACTCCGGATCAAACACATCGTTGCCGTCGGCGTCGAGCTTACGCACGTGGATAAAGGTTTCTTCCTGCCACGCAAATACGACATCTCCGTTGGCCATGGCCAGAATTCGCGGGTCGGGTTCGAAGCCGTCGTTACTCGACAGCGCGATGCCATCCGCACCCCACCGAAAGTCCTGCTCCGGTCCGATGCTGTAAACCGTAATGTCGCGGTCGCTGCCGTTGCGAATGTCGTTAATCGCGAGAATACAATTGTCCGACACATCCGTAGCAATATCCCAATCGGTCAGCCAAGTGTCTTGCGGGTAATCGGAAATCAGTATGCCACAGGGATCTGCCCACTGCGGAACGCCGTTGGCGTCCAACCGCTGCAAGTAGATGTCATAGTTCCCGGAGGCCAGATCCTGCCAGGCGATGTAGCAACCACCATCGGAAAGGGCCGCAATCTTCGGCAGCGCTTGTTCACCGGTGTGATCGCAGATGAGCAGGTTCTGCGCGGGATCGGTCGGCCACTGGGCAAGTGCGGAGAGGGTGCAGAACAGAGTGAATAAGGCGCGCTTCATAAGCCACCTCCACGAGGGGATAAAGAAAAGGTCAAGATAGAAAAACAGAAAAAGCCGGGCGTCCCCGATTACCGTCCCAGCACATAGATCGTCCACGGCGCGACGGTGGTTTCGCTTTTCCAGGCGAACGGCTCTTCGGGTTTGCCGAGCGGGCGGTGCAGCTCGAGAACTTGCAAGCCAGCTTGCGCATACAAATCGCGGTATGCAGCTTCAGACCATATCACATCCACGACGGGCCGCGAGTCTTCCACGTCGGTCATGATGATCTTCACCTGCTCCCCGCTGCGGGCGGACTTGTTCTCGGGGAAGTGTTTGGTCGTGAACGAGGCCCACTCGTGCGTGTAGATTTCCGGGGAGGAGACAAGATTGATGAAGCGTCCGCCGTCGTGCAATCGCGCGGCGAGCTCCCGGAAATAGACGAGCTTTTGTTCGGCGGTTGGAATGTTGTCGAACGTGAACGCGGAGAAGATCAAATGAAAACGCCCGTCGCCTAAGGCGTCGAGCGTTTCACTGGTCTGAATATATAGTCCCTGCGGATCGCGTACTCTCGCCCGCGCCAGCATGTCTTCTGAAATGTCCGCGCCGACGGTTTGCAGGCCGAGTTTCTTTAAGAAGCGGGTCGAGCGTCCTGCACCACAACCGAAATCAAGCGCAATGTCGCCGTGAACATGCTGGACAATCAGTGCGGGAACATCTCTAAACGCCAGGTAGTACGTGCCGGGGAATTCGAGCTGGTCGTAGGCCGCGGCACGGCGATCATCTTCGTAAACGTTGGAGAAGGACATGGATTACTTGGTATTCGGGGCACCCGAGCGGGTGCCGCCGCGAAACAACGCGGGGCACCCTGTTTAGATGCCCCGTTGTGAATCACTTTTGTATGTCGAGCTTCATCATGACCAAACCCGCGAGCAATTTGGGATAAAAGTCGGTGGACTTTTGCGGCATGCGTTGCCCGGCGGCGGCGACAGTTTTGACGTCGTCCACGCTGGTCGGGTTGAGCAGGAAAGCAGCCTGAATGCCATTGTGACCGACGGCGTCAATGGCTTCCTGACGGCTGCGCACATATTCGACATGCGTTCCGGCGGTGAGCACCTGCGCGTTGATGCCGAGCTCGTTTTCGAGAATTTGTGAATGCAGGATGGTCACACCCAGCGTGCGCGTGGTGCCCAGCGGTTCATTGGCCCGCAGGAAATAGAAGTTGTCGCGCGTGCCGACAGCTTTCATGCCAAACACCTGATCGGTGCCGACATTGTCCATTTGCGCGAACAGTGCATCGGCGCTCGAGACGGGCGATATGCTGAAGCTCTCACCGAGTGCGGCGACGAGTTTTTGCGCCGTGAAATTCTCAACATTGCGAATCAACCGGTGCGTCGGCAAAATGACGAGGCCGGGGTCTTCCATAGGGAACAGCGCCATCATGCGATGGTCAAAGCCCTGGTGACCGACCGGTTTCCACCCGGCGGCGCCCGCTTCGCGCTTGAAGTTGCAGGCCGTTTCGTAGCGATGATGGCCGTCGGCGATAAACAGGTCGCACGGTTCGAGTAGTTTCTGCAATTGTTCAATCAGATCACCGTCCGTCACGGCCCACACCTGATGCAGTTCGCCGAAATCGTCGCGGCACTCGAGCAGCGGCTTGTGCGACTTGGCAATTGAGTCCATCACCGTGACGCTGGTGCTGTGCGGATCGGAGTAGAGCATGAAGATGCACTCGTCGTTGGTTTCGAGTGCGCGCAGCAGGCGCAGACGGTCGGCCTTGGGGCCGGCCAACGTGTGTTCGTGCGACTTGACGTGCTCTTCTTCGAGCGCGACGGAAGCCATGAAGCCCTTGCGGACGTAGGTCTTGCCGTTGAATGTGAAAGTCTGGTAGTAGAGATAGAAGGCCGGCTTATGCGCTTCGACGAGAGTGCCTTCGGCAATCCACTGTTTGAGTGTGGCTGCGGCTTGCGGGTAGAGCGACTCGGGGTCTTTGAGCGTTTCGTCGGACTTGATGACACGGATCACGTTGTGCGGATCGCGCGCGTAGTACTTTTCTTGCAGCGGGTTTTCAATTTTGTCGTAGGGCTGCGTGACGAGTTTGTCGAGCTTCGCGGCCAAAGCGGGGGAATAGGTTAGACCACGAAAAGGGTGAATGCGGGCCATCCGGAAACTCCGTGTGGGAAAAACAGTGAAAGGACTGTGAAAAGATACGCAAATGCGTGAAAATCCGCAAGCTGGGCAGTTTGACTAAGTGCCTCAGATTGCGTATTTTACAGGGTTAAGCCAGCATCGTGTCCGCCTCTCCCCAAGCGCGGCCGGGCCCTATCCCAAGCGCTCCGAACCCCCCACCCCTCGATGCGCCATCCCGAAGAATTGGTCTATCTGTCCTCGATGCTTGGCCGACCGGCCTATTCCCGGACGTTAGGGACGGGTATGGGCAAAGTCTGGGATGTCGTGGCGCAGGTGACCGAGATGTTCCCGGAAGTCAAGGGGCTGGTGCTGCGCAACGGCGGTCGGCTGGTGCTTTACCCGGCCACGGGGCAGGAGTACTTTGACCTGCTTCAGACACGGCGGCTGAAGGTTGACGAGCACAAGATTGTGCCGTTGGAGCTGGGGGCGGATGACATGTCCGTGCGGGACATGCTGTGGGACCGACAGATTGTGGATGTTGAGGGGGCTAAGGTGGTGCGGGTGAACGACGTGCAGCTCTTGATCGGCGAGCGGCAGTGGGTCGTGCATGTGGACGTGGGGCTGTCGGGGCTGGCGCGGCGGTTGGGCTACGAACATGCCTTGCGGCGGGCCGGGAAGCTGGTTGGCCGGAAGCTCGAAGACGAGCTGATCTCGTGGAAGTACGTGCAGCCGGTGAGTGATTCGCAGGGTGCTCCCGGTCCGGTTCGGCTGAAGATCGGCGCTCAACGTCTGAAAGAGCTGCACCCCGGCGAGATCGCGGACATTCTCGAGGAGCTCGATCACGGGCAGCGGCAGGCGATGGTTGCGGCCATGGATCCCGAGACGGCTGCGGAAGCGCTTGAAGAGACTGATTACGACGTGCAGAAGGCGATTTTCGAGAGCCTTGAGCCGGAGCGTGCGGCGGACATTCTCGAAGAGATGGAGCCGTCCATCGCGGCGGACCTGTTGTCGGACCTGGACGAGACGGCGTCCGAGCAGATTATTCAGAATTTTGAGTACGAAGATGAGCGGGCCGAAGTGGCCGAACTCATGACGTACGAAGAAGAGACGGCCGGTGCGTTAATGACGACCGACTATCTTGAACTGTCGGAAGATCAGACCGTGGAAGACGCGCTCGCTCTCCTGCGCAGCAATGCCGAAGAGATAGAAGCGTACTACTACGTTTACGTGCACGACGACGACGGCGTGCTGTTGGGCGCGGTGTCATTGCGCAGTCTGCTCACGACCGACCCGGCCTTGCAATTGGGGAACATATTATCGGGCCGCTTGATTTCAGTTGCGCCGGACACCGGATTGCACGAGATCGCCGAGCTGTTCCTGACCTATAATTTTTTGTTCATCCCGGTGGTGGATGACAAGGGCGTACAAAAAGGGGTGGTTAGCTTCAAGGACTCGCTGGACGAGTTGATGCCGACGCTCTACAAGACTTGGAAGAAGGATACGTGACGAAAGAAAAAGACAAAGACAAAGAGATTCTCGCGGTGCACACGGCGTTCGAGCAATTCAATCTCGACGAGCGGTTGCTGCGCGCGGTAGCATTCATGGGCTATGAGCGCCCGACGCCGATTCAGGATCAGGCGATCCCGGTGGCGCTGGCGGGCCGCGACCTGATGGGCGCGGCGCAAACGGGAACGGGTAAGACGGCGGCCTTCGGTCTGCCGATATTGCAGCGCGTGCTCACCGGGAAATACGAGCGTCCTGTGGCGCTGATCCTCTCTCCGACGCGCGAATTGGCGGTGCAGATTGAAGACGCGGTAAAGAAATACGCGAAGTACACGAAGCTGCGCATTCTGGCGGTCTACGGCGGTGTGGGCTACGGCCCGCAGTTGGAGGGCTTGAAGAAGGGACCGGATATTATCGTCGCCACGCCGGGACGATTGCTGGACCATGTTTCGAAGGGAGCGCTGCATCTGGACACGATTCAGACGCTGGTTCTCGACGAAGCGGACCGCATGCTCGACATGGGCTTCCTGCCCGACGTGCGGCGCATCATCGCGCGCGTCCCGAAGGAACGGCAGACGATGCTCTTCTCGGCGACGTTCCCGGCGGAAGTGTTGAAGCTCTCTAAAGAGATTCTGGTGAATCCGGCGACGGTAACGATCGGCACGCGTGGCAGCGCGGCGCGCGGCTTGACGCACACCGCCTACCCGGTGCCCGCGCATTTGAAACCCGATCTGCTGACGGAATTGCTTTACGAAGTGAGTTCACCGGCGGTGCTGGTGTTCACGCGCACAAAGCATCGCGCCGACCGGATACAGAAGATGCTCTCGCAGAAGAAATTTGAAGTGGCGAGTCTGCACAGCGACCGCACGCAGAAGCAGCGCATGGCCGCGCTGGACGGTTTCAAGCAGGGCAAACACAATGTGCTCGTGGCTACGGATATCGCCGCCCGCGGTATTGACGTGACGGGGATCACGCATGTGATCAATTACGATCTGCCCGCGACGCCGGAAGATTACGTGCACCGCACGGGTCGCACGGCGCGCGCCGAACGGTTAGGCGACGCTATTTCGCTGGTCGCGCCGGACGAGGAGATTTTGCTGCGTGAAATCGAGCGACATCTCGGTCACGGCATGACGCGCGCCGCGCTGAATCATTTTGACTACATGGTTCCCGCGCCGGAGAAGGCCAACAGTCTGCAGAAGACCAGCGGCACCGTCGGTCCGCAGAAGAAGACGTTCACCTCTTCGCATCGCCGTCCCAGCATCCCGAGAAAAATGGGACGATGATCTCTTGATCAAGTCGGAATGGTCAATTAAAGTCGCGGCTGTAATAGCGTTCACTTGGTCATAATTCATCATTCCCATGTCCTCCCTGCTCTCCAGATTGAAAACTCAAACCTCGCCCGCCTGGACGAGGTTTTTGTTGTTCCTTTCGGTGATGGGACCGGGGCTGATCACGGCGAACGTTGATAACGACGCAGGCGGCATCACGACCTACTCGCAGGCCGGCGCGCATTTCGGACTGCATGTACTGTGGATCTTCATTCCGATGACGATCACGCTGATCATGATTCAGGAGATGTCCAATCGCATGGGCGTGGTGACGGGCAAAGGACTCTCCGATCTGATTCGCGAGACGTTCGGCGTGCGCTGGACCTTCTATCTGATGGTCGCGCTTCTGCTGACCAATTTCGGCAACGTCGTCGCTGAGTTCTCGGGAATCGCCGCGGCCGGTGAACTGTTCGGCATTTCGAAGTACATCTCCGTGCCGCTCGCCGCGCTGCTTGTGTGGGGCTTGGTGTTGAAGGCGAACTATGCGACGATTGAGCGCGTGTTCCTTGTAGCAGTTCTGTTTTATGTGGCCTACATCATTGCCGGAGTGCAGGCGCATCCCGATTGGCAGGCGGTCGGCGCGGCGCTGATCACGCCTGATCTTTCCGGTGGGTTTCCCTACTTGCTGATGATTATCGGCGTGATCGGCACGACCATCGCGCCGTGGATGCAATTCTATCAGCAGGCGAGTGTGGTCGAGAAGGAGATTCCGCTCAAGCTCTACAAGTACTCGCGGATAGACACGATTGTCGGCGGCGTCGGCGTGAGCGTGATCGCGCTGTTCATCGTCGTAACTTGCGCGCAGACGATTCATCCATTGGGGATTGTGATTGAAGAGGCCGCACAAGCCGCGCAGGCGCTGGCCCCGGCGGCCGGAGAATTCGCAGCGATTCTGTTCGGATTAGGCTTGCTGAATGCAAGTCTATTCGGCGCTTCGATCCTGCCGATCTCGACATCGTACACGATTTGCGAGGCGTTAGGCTGGGAGTCGGGAGTCAAATACAAGTTCGATGAGGCCAAGCAATTCTACATAATCTACACGTCGCTGATTGTGCTCGGCGCGGCCTTCGTGTTGATTCCCGGACTGCCGCTGATTCGCGTCATGTTTTTGTCGCAGGTGGTCAACGGCGTCCTGCTGCCGTTCATTCTAATTCCCATGTTGATCATGGTGAACAAGAAGTCGCTGATGGATGAATACGTCAACGGCCCGCTATACAATATCATCTGCTGGCTGATGGTCGTCGTCATCAGCGGTCTGTCGCTGGTCTATTTCGGGAGCCTGCTATTCGCATAGCCACGCCGGCCGTCGAAGGAAATGAAAACGCCTGACCACGATTGGTCAGGCGTTTCTATTGTGGGAATCGCAGGGCGGGTGCTATGGCCTGCCCCCGCGATGGGTCAGCCTTTTACCAGCGAATGCCCGATGACCGAGCGTTGAATCTGATTGGTGCCTTCGTAAATCTGTGTGATTTTGGCGTCGCGCATATACTTTTCGATGGGATAGTCGCGCATGTATCCGTAGCCGCCAAATATTTGCACGGCATCGGTCGTGACCTTCATGGCCACGTCGGCTGCGTAGAGTTTGCTCATGGCCGAATAGCGGCCGATATCCTTGTTGCCCTTATCTATGTGCCGCGCCGTCTGGTAGAGCAGCGCGCGCGCGGTCTCGATAGACGTGGCCATGTCCGCCAGCATGAACTGAATCGCTTGCAGATTGAGAATCGGATGACCAAATTGATAGCGGTGCTTGGCATAATCCAACGCCAGATCAAACGCACCCTGCGCGATGCCCAAGGCTTGCGCGGCGACGCCGGGACGCGATTTGTCGAGCGTCTTCATGGCGACGATGAAGCCTTCACCTTCACGACCGATGCGATTGGCCGCGGGGACGCGGCAATCATCGAAGACGATTTCATTCGTGGCCGACGCGCGAATACCCATCTTGTCTTCGTGCTTGCCGACCTTGAAGCCGGGGTAATCATCCTGCACGATGAAGGCCGTCGTGCCGCGCGAGCCCTTGGAAGGATCGGTCACGGCAATGATGGTGTAGAGATGCGCCACACCGCCGTTGGTGATGAATATCTTGGAGCCGTTGAGAACGTAGTCGTCGCCGTCACACACGGCGCGCGTACGCATCGAACCCGCGTCGGAGCCTGCATTGGGCTCGGTGAGACCGAAGGCCGCGAGGTACTTTCCTTCGGCGAGATCGGGTAGGTAGCGTTTCTGTTGTTCTTCGTTGGCGGAGAGCAGAATCGGGAACGTGCCAAGCGCCGAGGCCGCCAAGGCCAGCGTAATACCGCCGCAGGCTTTGGAGAGCTCTTCGGTAACGATGGCCAATTCAAACACGCCCATGCCGAGGCCGCCGAATTCTTCAGGAATGACGATCCCGAAGAGCCCGGACTCGGCAAAGATTTTGACGATGTCCCACGGGAACGTCCCGTCGCGGTCGTACTGCGCGGCGACCGGGCGGACCTTCTCTTCGGCGATCTTCCGCGCGAGATCGCGCAGTGCCAATTGATCTTCAGTCAGGAAGTAGTCGAGTTCCATAGTGCGGATATGCTCTTGATTGTGTACGATAGTTAGTCAACACAATGTATCAAATCCCTACGATAGAAAATAGCGAAAACTCACGGATTGAAATCTGACTTCTTGTGTCCGAATTGCGGGGAATGCTGAAGTTGGCTATATTGACAAGAGGCACTGATAAATCGGCACTGCGGCCTCCCTCCCGCTGCGGCCGCAACTTTTCACCGATGTCGCAGGTTTCACGGCGATGGCCATGCTGAACTACATGGCCAGCCCACCAATACCCTAACAAGACACGACTCTGCAAACAAAAAGCCCGAGGTGATTACCCGGCTTTTCCTTCTCAACTGATCTTATTTCCCCCCCAAAGCGGGCCAGGTACCCCGGGCTTTTCGCATTCTCAACTCGATCTCTATTTCAGGCGCTCGCGCCAGCGGGAAGGGGCCCAGCGTCTCCGCTGGCTACATCTCGATCCACTTTTTCCAGTAGAACTCGCTGGCGGGGTCGTCGTTGAGCCGCTGCACGATCTGCCAATACCACTCTTCGAGCGGAATTTCGTGTTCGTCAAGCCGCGGGAAGGGATTGTGCGTGCCGCCGGACAGTGCGCGTCCGATCTGGTCAAGTGTGCCGAGCGCAAGCTCTGGGACGTCGCGATGGCGAATGCCCGAGAGCTTCATCATCTTCTCGAAGATAAACGACTGCGGAATGGCGCCGGGAATAAATCCCAACGCGCGCGTCCGCATCACAGGCAGGAACACATCGAGCACGATGCGGCCGTGGCCGTAGGACTTGATCGTGTCCGCTTGCAGGAATTCCTTAGGCAGATAGAGGCTTGTCGAATACGGTCCCTGTCTGCCATAGAACACGCTTTCGGGATCGCGGCTGATGACGTCAAGACTGCCTCGCCAATCAATATACGTGGTGACGGCGACCTTTATGCCTGCTTCGACGAGCTTTTCGGGAAACTCGACGGCCATGCGGCCCATGATGTGGCGCGTGTTCTCAATCTGCTGATCGGTGAGCGGCAGAAGTTTGTACTGAAACAATCCTTCTTCGTCCACGTCTTTCCACATAGATCGGCGGCGTATCCGGCAGCATCCCGGCCATGGCGGCGGCGACGCAATTGATGTAATGACCTCTTTAGCGCCGGATTCTTTGAGCGATTGCAAAATCCAATCGAAGCTCGGACCATCGAGCGCCATACCGTCATTGGACAGATGGTAACGCGAGCCGAAGCCCATATTTTGCGCGCGCTGCACCATCTGCTTACCCATTTCAAACCCGACTGAGCGCGACAAATCGCGCGACACGACGGTGACGCTGCCATCCACGGACGCGAAGCGGCGAATCGCGCTTTCAAGCGCGCCGCCGAGACCGGGTCCGGTGCCGCCGGCAATAATGAAATGTCGTCCGCGAATCCAATCGAGCCCGTATTGCCCATAGGGAATCAGCTCGTTGTGCCGCGTCCAGATGCGATCGAGCAGTTCAGTGGCGTCCTGCGGGAAGCGCCCGATCTGATCAGGCGTGGGGCGCGGGACGACCGCTTGATATTCTTTAACGCGTAAGCCGGGATGCGGTTTGGCGAAAGGAGACGGAGATTCAATCATGCGTGATTACGGCTTTGTGGTGTGCTCATAGAGCATTTGAAAGCTCTGGCTGATCCGTTTGTCGAGGTTCAGCAGTTCATATTCCATTCGGGATGTGCCTTCAGTAACTCGCCCAATCCGACCTGCAAGCCCATGAGGAGCAGCGTATCGCGCAGCGAGACGGCGCGGTCAATCTGGATATCGAGCAGCGCCATCTGCTGTTCCACGACGATTGCGCCGATGACGCGCCCGTCTTCTCTTCGAACTCGGGATCCTCGAAGTGCTTTTCGAGCGCAATGATCTGCTCGCGGATCTTGTCCTCGGCGGCCTTGTTGATCGAGTCCACTTGCATTTGGTATACCATGGCGCCCGGATCAATGACCATGCGCGGCGCGCTGGTATCGGTGCCGGGAATGTAGTAAGGCTGCATGTTCGGATCAACGCGGTTCATCAAGGTGGAATCGCGCTCGACGACGACGCGCGGGCGCGCGGAGACGAGCGTAAAGACGGCGCACAGCAACAGCATTGCCAAACGAAACATCATGATCGGGCGGGTTCGGGTTCTTGGATGGTGGCGGCGATGAGCATCGCCAGAATAATCAGCGCCGCGCCGAAGATAGTGAGCGGCGGCGGAACTTGGTCCTGCATAAGCCACGCGGCGAGTCCGGCCATGACCGGCTCCATCGAATAGACGACGGCCGCTCCGGCGACGGGCACGCGTGGTTGGAAACGCATCATGGCCCAAATCGCGATGACGGACCCGAAGATCGCGGTGAAGCCCAGCGCGAGCGCCACTTGACTTGTCAGGGCGAAGTGAATTTTTTCAAACGGTAGCAGTGCGGCAGCGATGAGTCCCGTGGCGGTCAATTGCAGCCATGTCAACGTCAACTCATTTTCTGCGCGCGACCAGCGGTTGATATAGAGAATATGAAAACCGTAGCACAGCGCGCACAGCAGAATCAACTGGTCGCCGAAATTAAGCACCATCTGCTCGAGCATCGGTTTGCCGTCCACGAAGGTCTCCGGCAGGGACATCGTGACGATGCCGAGAAACGCGATTGCCGCAGCGAGCCAGATGCGGCGGCGGGTCTTGGCGCGAAACAACAACCACGCGAGAATTGGCGTCAGCGGCACATACATCGCGGTGATGAAGCCCGCGCGCGCCGAGGTCGTGTAACGCAGTCCGATCGTTTGAAAGATATAGCCGCCGCACAGAAACGCGCCGAGCACAAGCCACGCTTGATCAGTTGCGGATCAAGCGACAGTGATTTCTTGCCGAAGAAGAGTGGAAAGAGCAGCGCGGCGAGTGCGAAGCGCAGGGCTACGAACAGCACGGGCGAGCAATCGTCCAATGACCACTGCACGACGGGGAAAGTGAACCCCCAAAAAACAGTCACCCCGAGCAGGGCCAAGTAGGCAATCAGCACGGGGTGAAAGATAAGGATTTTTGCACAGATTTGCAACCGCGTGTCAAGCGGGTTCTGCGCTGGTCAGGCCCTTCAGGCACACTTGCCGCGGCACGCGCCGCGCGTGCCCGGGACGGTTGACATTCCAACCCCTATTTTATCAACAGCATTTTCCGCGTTTCGATTTGCCCAAGTGTTTCAAAGCGCAGGAAATAGACGCCGGAGCTCCACGCGGTGGCCTGCACGGACAGGCGGTGCTGCCCGGCGATGAAGGCTTCATCGGCCAATCGCGCCACTTCACGTCCGAGCACATCATACACCACCGCGCGCACATGCGCAGCTTCGGGAAGTGTAAAGCTCAACGATGTGACGTTGTTAAACGGGTTGGGGTAAATTTCGGGGGCGATGGGGGGAGCGCCGGCAGAGATACCGTTCCCGCGCAAAGCGATGGAGTGATACTGCCCGCCGATGAAGAACGAGAGCACGCCCGTGTGCGGCCCCGGGAACGGCGGCGTGAATGAAACGGGAACGGTAAACGGTCCGGCAAATTGATAGGTTGCGTTCGTGGCGAACGGATAGGACGCGAGTGCGCCTGAAAACGCGCCGTTTCCCTCAATCACGAGCGTGTCATACCCGTCTCACCAGTCCGAGTATCAACGAAGAAGAGCGTGTCCGGATAAAGTGCGTTCTCATCACTAACGCCCGCATCCCAATAGCGGAGTCGCTCGTCGTATCGAAGTTTCAATCGGTAACCCGTTCCATTGTTGTTCGACCGATGCACGAAACCGCGCCGCCATTGCACAATGCCACCCGTGATCATCAGTGCTCCGCGCTCGTCCGGCGTAACAGGAGAGACATAGGGGTCTGCGACATCGTTCATCTGCTCGAATTCGAGCGATCCACGAGTCGCGTAAAGCATTGCGGTAATGACTACGTTTGAGCCGGACGAGGAGTTCTCCCGTCCATTCTCCCATGTGTTGGCAATAATAATTGAGCGTTCGCTGGCCAAACACAGCGCCGAGGTCGCATCAGCAGGAACCAATCCTGTGACGGTATCAGTGCCCGCGATAATCACATTATCGAGAACGCGAATGTTCTCAGACGAGCCAATTGTCACGAAAAGTTCATTCGGATTAAGAACGCCGCGAACGTCGAGCGGGCCGTCGAAGAACACGTGAGGGTGAGTCACCAGATCAAGTGAATACGACGGCGGAAGCATGGTATCCCGCGGCGTTCCGACCGGCCAGTGTGCGACGTACAACGTATCGTCCGCAAGTTCTGCAAACCACTCCTGCCCGTCAATCTCAAAGTTGGCCGAGCGCACCATAGCCAATGTCCGCAAGCGTTCAAGATCGGGTGGCAGCATGATCGGAGGGACACTGAACTCCGGTGGTCCACCCAGAAAGATGCCTGCCGGACTGGGGCTACCCGGTCTGAAACTTGGTTTGGTCGTACTGACCACATCATAGAACACTGGCTGACCGCCCGCGTTCATCGTAGCGATCCAATCGTTCGAATGCACCGGTCCCCACAGCGTGTCGCCGCCGCGAAAAGGCAAAGCCGTGCCCGGGAAGAGCGCGGGTGTTTCCCAATTCGTGAGCCACACGTAGTTCTCGGTGCCCGACATTTCGGTGACAAGAACTGCCGCGAGCAAAGTCAAAGCAAAACACATTCGTCTCATCAGCCGTCCCTCCAGACAGGGCTTATGAAAGAGTTACTTAATCAAGAGCAGTTTGTGAGTTGAAATCTGCTCGCCTGCGGCGAACCGCAGGAGATATACACCGGACGAGAGATTCGCGCCGTCGAATTGCAGCGCGTGACTTCCGGCGGCGGTGGTTTCGTCCATCAATTCCGTAACCGCGCGGCCTGTGACATCATACACGACAGCGCGCACATGCGCCGCTTCGGGCAGCGTATAGCGAATCGTCGTGCTCGCATTGAACGGATTGGGCGAAACGATCAGCGTGAACTGCGCCGGGAAGAGCCGCTCGGTAACATCGGTGAACTCAGTAGCCTTTCGCCACGGATCAATTTGCTCAAAAATACCCGTGCGCCAGTGGCGCGCGCGTCGTAGTGATACCTTTTGTTGTATCCCGTGCCGCCGCGATTGGAGCGATGCACATAGCCGCGCCGCCATTGCGTGATGCCGCCGGTCATCACAAGATTTCCGCGCTCATCGGGTTGCGTCGGCGAGATATAGTCGTCATCCGTGTCGTTTTGCTGCTCGAATGTAAAACTGCCCCGCAGTGCGAATATGAATGCAGTAACGACGATGTTGCAGCGGTCGTGCAGGCCGCCCGGCCCCGAGCAATTCTCGCGGCCATTCTCCCACGTATTGGCCACGACGATGCTCTGTTCCGAAGCCAGCGCGATGCGCGACGTCACACCATCCGGCAGCGTGCCGTTCGTCCAGTTTGTTCCCGCGAACATGACATTGTCAATCAAACGAATATCCCCGCTTGCGCCCAGCAGCAATTGGCAATCATTGGGGAACATCTCGCCGCGCAAATCGAGTTGGCCGTCCACAAAGAACACCTGTCTGTAGTCATTGAGTGGAAACTCAAGGAACGCGGCTTCGAGCGTGTCGAGTGGTGTGCCTACCGGCCAGTGGTAAAAGCGGACTTGCGTGCTCCAAATCGTGCCGTACCATTCGTGTCCCTCGACAAAAAGAAAGCGCTCTTGCTCTAGAGCATCCGCGCGCAGGAATCTCAAGCTGTCCGGAAACTCGATGATCGGCGCATTGAATATCGGCGGGCCGCCCAAGAATTGCCCCGGGGGATTCGGACTGCCCGGGCGAAAACTCGGCATGGCGGTGACTGGCTGCACATAGAACACCGGCAAACCATTGACGTCATTCTGTGTGGCAATCCAATCATTGGAGCGTATCGGGCCCCACAGGGTGTCGCGCCCGAAGAAGCGCGAAATATCAGTGGGGAACGTCAGCGAGGTTTCGCCGTCCGTCAACCAGAAGTGATTTTCCAGCGCGGAAAGCTGCTGAACGGTCAGAAGTAATGCCAAGAGGCACAGCACGGAGTGTTTCATGGAGTAGTACCTCCCCATTTTGCATGAACTGGGTTTGCTTTCGCAACGCAAAAAGGCCTCCCGGCGAGCGGTGGCTCGCAGCGGAAGGCCTTAAAAATCAGATAATTAACCTTGTCGAAGCTGGAACAGAGCACGCAGGGCACTCCGGTCTGAAGTGCAACAAAGACAAGGGGATATGTCGGTCGGATGGACACCATCGGGCACTACATATATAGGAAGCGCCCGGTGTGGCCCACTTCGATAAGATACGCACGAACGATGCCACTCGCAAGCTAGCGCAGTTGCTGGGCCCAGGGCCGCTAGCGCGCAATGCTCACGACGTGCCGCCGCTCAACTACTACTTCCCGAAGTACTCCTTCAGAATATCGGCGACTTCGCCGCCGACGCGGCCTTGCCCCTCAATGGTCTGCGCTCCGACATGCGGAAGAGCAACAACCTTCGGATGCTCCACCAAATCGCGGCGTGGTTTGGGCTCACCGACCCACACGTCAATGCCTGCGCCGTATACGTGACCGGACTCCATCGCGGCCAACAGCGCATCTTCGTCAATCACGCCGCCGCGCGCCGTGTTAATCAGAATCACGCCCTTTTTCATCTTGGCCAGCTCCGCCGGACCGATCAGGGCCGGTTCATCTTTGCTCTTGGGAATATGCAGCGAGATGATATCCGACTCGGCAAACACGTCGTCCAGCTCGCGCAGTTGGAAGCCCTTGGCTTTCACGTTATCGGGGAATTTATCGTAACCCATGATCACGCGCATGCCGATGCTGGCGGCCTTCTCGGCGAGTCGCGTGCCAATCCGGCCCATGCCGATGATGCCGAGCGTCTTGCCTTCGAGTTCAATGCCTTTCGAGAACGACTTCTTGTCCCATTCGCCGGATTTCATGGAAGCATTGGCGGCGGGAATGGCGCGGACCACCGCGAACATGAGCCCCAGCGCGCACTCCGCGACGGATGTGGACGATGCGGCGGGCGTATTGCGCACGGCGATGCCCTGCGCTTCTGCATACGCCACGTCAATATTATCCACGCCGACGCCGCCGCGCACGATAATCTTCAGATGTTGTGCGGCGTCAATGATTTCTTTGGTGACTTTGGTAGCCGAGCGCACGGTCAAACCTTCAACATCTTTGACCTTGGCGAGCAGTTCGGCGCCTTCGTAGTGATTCAGATCAATGTCGAAGCCCGACGAGATCAGGGCTTCAGCGGCAGACTTGTCAATCCCGTCGTTGAGCAGAATTTTAGGCATGGGAGAGGAGAAAATTGAAAATGGGAAAATTAAAAATGCCGAGGGAAACCTAGGTTGGGCCTCGGGCCAGACAATTCGGCCACAACCTATCGAATGTACAAAATCTTCTGACTGATTACAAGTTCACCCGCCGTGAGCTTGACGAAGTAGACGCCACTGGCGGCAGCGGGCGACCAGACCAGCCTATGCGTTCCGGAGGCGGAGCGGCCATCAACGAGCGTGGCGATCTCCTGACCGAGTGTGTTGAAGATACTTAGGCGGACGTCGGCGGCGTTTTGCAAGTCATACTCAATACTGACCGACGAGTTAAACGGATTGGGAAATGCTCTGAGCAGGAATGTCTTAGGAATGACCATCGGCGGGGCAGGCACATTCAGCGGCGCAGTCCACGGTACCCTTGTCAGGCCCACCGTCGTGTCATTGACTGCATAGCCCGCCAATAGCGCACCGTCGCCGTCAAAACTCACGAACGCGGACTGCGGCACGACGTTCCAGGCGACAGAGCCATCCGCCGCCGGCGCGCTGCCGTTCGTATCCACGCGAGCCAGCATCGTGGACTGCCCGTACTGCCAAATCGCGGCAAACCCGTAATCCGGATGCGCCGCAAAGCGCGCGGACCAATGCGGCTCGCTTGCCGCATCGTTCAGCGTGTCGAGTCCGCCATCAGACAACAGCTCCATTATCTGATCCCCACGCCACGCGATGATGCGGCCTCCCGGCGTCCGCAGCATGGCTTCAGCGAACAACGAAACATCCCATCCCATAACTTGTGTTGAACACTCCGGCGTCAGACAGGGCGACAACCACGCGGCCGCTGTTCCGCCCAGACTGCGCGTGCTCAGAATCAACAGTGTGTCACCGGTCAGAAATTGCGGAAACACGCGCATGATGTGGTCGCCCACCGAGTAATAGGAATAGTACGGCGCACTAAGATCATGTGCCCAACTGAACAGTTCGGCCGTCGGTTCAACGCCCCACATTCCGGTTGCCGATCCGGTGACAAAGAATCCGCCCTCGGGATGCCGCGCAATTCGCGCGTCCGTCAACGGTCCGAACGTAGCGAAGATGCCGCCAGCCGCGACGTCATAAATCATCTCGTCTGAGTCCATCACATTGCCGCTACCCGTAATCAGAAAGGCCTGGTAGCGCTCCGCCGCGACAGAGCAGTTAAAACAGCCGCTCAGCACGACGGCCCATTGTCCGTTCCCCAAGGACGCCGCATTCAGCAAACCGTAGCGCACCGAACTGCCGAGCGCAATCGGCACGCGCGTTCCGATCACTTCGTGCGCCACCAAATCATACGTCAGCTTATACACCGAACCGTCCGTTGACTTGACAAAAACATCCGCGATATTGTCGTCATTCGCCACCGCCAACACCTCAAGCGGCGCCGCCACGCCACTGAACGGAATCTCAAACATCTCCACGGGCTGCGCCAAGCTGACCGTGGAGAAAACGATGACCACAAGAATCCATCGCATAACACCTCTCCTCTCGGGACCCACCGAAGAAGAAAACAAGAACCTACAACTCCGCCCTCAAGCTCAGAATCAGATTCCGGCCCGGCGCGCTCACACCCGATGCGTACGGGCGATAATGCAGATCGAGAATGTTTTCCAGCGCCGCGACCAGTTCGAGATGCTCAACAAGCTTGACGTCTCCGCGTACATTCAACGTCCACCACGACGGCACGCCATCATCCGTATACGCCGTAACCTCGCCGCCGGCAATCGGCATGTCATCAAGCTGTTTCCATGCGTTATAACGCGCGAACAGCTCCGCCGCCCAGCGCTCCTGCTGCCAGATCAAACTCGTCTGCCCGAACAGCGGCGGCACGGAGCGCAGCGGCAAATCGCTCTCGGTGTCGCGGCCTTGCGCAGTGGAAAGCTGCGTGCTCGCGGTCAATCGTTCATTGATCTCGCACTTCGCCTGCACATCCAGCCCGGCAATAAACGCTTCGCCGACATTCTGCAGCGATTTGACTTTCGCCATTGCGCCGTCATAGAGTATCGAATCCGCGCCGTTGAACTGTGCGTCGCGCACCAGCACGGCGTCGCGCAGCATCGAATAGTAACCCGTAGCGCTGGCGCTGAAGCGGCCGAAGTCACGCGCCAGGCCAAGCTCACCGTTGTAAGAATACTCCGAACTCAGTTCGGGATTGGGAAAGATGACCACGCCGTTCCCTGTGTCAAAGATCTTGCCGACATCATCCACATTCGGCGCGCGAAAACCGCTCGCCAACGCGCCGCGCACCTGCCAGGCCGCCGCGTTGTAGACCGCGCCGAGGCTCGCCGTCGGCGCGCCGTTGTCGTACTTGATCTCGTCAAAGGGGAAGGCAAAAAACGACTGATCGTCAAACTTTGATGTGAGCATGTTATGCGAATAGCGCAGGCCCGCAGTCATGACAATCGCGCGGGACACTGGCGCCCGCCAACCGCAGTATGCGGCCAGTTGCGTGGTGTTGCTCCCGCCGTCGGGATAACGCGTGGATTGCGCCGCGGTTTCGCCGGTCACAATATTGTACTTCTGCGCGGAAGACTGCACATCATTCAGTACCGCTTCAGCGCCGTAGAACAGCGTGCCCGAGCCCAGCGCTCGACCTGGCGTCGGCGTTCACGGAGAATATGCTGACGTCTTCAGTGCGATCATTGCGGCTGTCGTTGTCGCGCGTACGGTCGTGGCGGCTTTCTTGGTAGTCCTGATGCGCGACCGTAAACTCGGCTTCGTCAAATAGCGCTCCGCCACCCGATGCGTGGGCGGTCAGTCGGTTTAGCAGCAACTCTTGCGGCCCGTAATACCATTCAGCGTAGCGCAGCGCACCGTTGCGATACTGTTCCAAACGGTCGTAGCGCGGAATATTCGACGAGGTCGTAAACCAGTCCGTAGGTAAGATTGAGATGCGCATTATGCCAATAGCGCACCTTGCCGAGAACATTGGCCTGCGTATACCCGGTGAAACGCTGGACCGTCGAGTGATCGTTCCGCACAATGACATCGGCGCCGTTTTCGCGCGCCACATATTCGCGCCGCCAGCCGTAATCGGGATAGGCGTCGCTGCGCACGTTTCCCGAGCGCAGATCACCAAAATCACTGTAGGTGACATTCCCGAGGAGCGCCCATTTTCGCATCCCGTATTCGATTGTCCCGCCGACCGTGCGTTCATCATTGGCTGTCGCGTAGCGCGTAAAGGCGCGTGCGTCAACCTTCGCCGTTTTCAAGAGCGAGGGCAGCGGATCAGTGGTGTTAAAGACCATCACACCGCCCATCGCGTCGCTGCCGTATTGAACCGAACCGGGCCCGAACAGAATATCGGCCGAGCCCAGCGCATTGGCGTCCACCTGTATTGAATTCTGCAAATTTCCGGCGCGATAGATCGCATTGTTCATGCGCACGCCGTCGAGCACGAGCAGCACGCCGTTCGCCGTGAAGCCGCGCAGCATCGGCGAGCCGCCGCCGTATTGACTGCGCTGCACGAACACACCGCCGCTTTCGAGCACTTCGGCAGTCGTGCGCGGCTGTTGAAACTCGATTTGCTTGGCGGTGACTTCGGCGATCGCCTGGGCGATTTGCGCGGATCATTGCCGAAGCGATGGCCTTGGATGACCACTTCGTCGGTCGTATAGCTCACGCGCTCGAGCGCGACCGTAAAATTTTCGTTGCCGATCTGATCGCGGTTCAGCAGCCGCCGCACGTAGTCGGGATGAAAAAACACCAGGGGTTGATGATCGTCGAACTTGCCGAGATCAAACGCGCCGTTCACATCCGTTTGAACGACCACAAGCTGCGCTTCGTCATACACCCATGCGCCGACAATGGGCTCGTGCGTGTCGGCGCGAACGACGGTAATGGGCTTGGTTTGCCCGTAACCAAAGGTACAGACGATTGCGAACATGCAAACAGCGGTCAACAAACGAATCATGGCGCGAATTCCCTTGCTACTTTAGGTACAGAATCTTCTGCGTGGTGTGGGCGAATGACGCCTCGAGCGTGGCAAAATATACGCCGCTGGCGGCGCTTTTCGGTGACCAATTCAACGTATGCGTTCCGGCCGTGCTGAAATCGTCTCGAAGTGTCTCGACGAGCCGCCCGTTCAGATCAAAGATATTAAGCTCCGCACCTCCGGAGCGCGGCAATTCAAACGAAATCGTCACGCTCGAGTTGAAGGGGTTGGGGTAGGCGGAAAGGGTGAACTCCTGCGGCGCTGGAGCAGATTGATCAGGTGTATCTACAAACTCGTCCCATGCCACCCACGCCGTCTTCAGCCTGCGCGGGCCTTCGCCCGTCGTCATACTCGCTCCACACACACGACTTTGCCGTCGTCGGTGATGGTGACATCCGCGTTGGCGATCAGGCTCGTGCCGCCGTTTCGTAAAGCACTCCCACCGGTTGCACTGGTTGTCCGGTCGTGTCCACACGCGCAACCAGCAGATAACCCGGATTGGCCTCGACCACTGCAAACCCAAAGTCGCGGTGGAAGAAAGACGATGTGACGTAATTTAGGCCGACCGGGCCGAGATACTCAAACTCAAACTGTGTGGAATCAGGGCGGCTCACCCGGGCAACTCTCGGATCATCTTGCGAATTGTCCTCCGAATAGAGGGCAAGGGCAAGTGAGCCAGTGATGCGCTCAAGCTCGATCATCGTGTAAATGGGATTGCTTAGGTCACCGGAATAGTCGCACCCTCCTGATTCAGCCGTTACGTAGCAGGAAATGACGCCTGTGTTGACGACGCCGGGGAACAATGTGCGAACAAAAGTGTCGTTTGAGGACCAATCAACTGCTCGTGTGGCGCGATTCCTGTCAAGCGGCGATTCCGCAACGTCCCACTTATTCAGGATTTCTCCATCAGCGGAAATCGTTGCACCAAAGATGGTGATACCGTACATGTGCGGGTCCCAATGTTCTCCCAGCCACATGACGGTGGCGTGACCACCCTCGCGTCCGCGCACCGGGGGAGCTGCGCGGACCCTTGCCGATGTAGTAGTATGAGACACTTGAGTCCAACCATACGTAATTGTCGGGACACAAGAAACCGGAAACATTGGCCCTGGCATACCGTAGCCAACCGCCTCATCCTCATACACCACACAACACCACGACGAGTCATTTCGCGCAGTGAGGTCATGCAATTCGAGCTTTGGCCAATTGTGAAGTGTGTCAACGATCCGCGCATCGCCAGCGGCGCGGCGGCTGCGAGGTTGAATCGCTGCCAAACCACCTGCGCATCCGAAATCCACACTGCATCCAACGTATCGCCGCGCACACAGGCTTCAAGGTCGCCAATCCGCGACGCCGACTCATACACCCCATACGGCCTGAGAACACGGCTGCGCCCAAGCGCAGCTCACCATAAGAAGCAAAATAACCGCAAGCATAATCTTCTCCCTCAAATTGGTAGCGGGACCCACCGCAAAGGAGAGCGTCGATCGCCGAGCAGAGAAGCTATCTGAAATGCCGCTTCAACTCATCGAGCAGATCGCGCATTGAAACGATGGCAAACGCATCAACCATCTCGCCGCATTGGCAATTGGACATGTCGCCGCACTTGTGTAGGCACGCCGACAGCATGTAGGTCGAGTCCTTCGCCAACCTCGGATGGTCCGCCCACGGCCCGCCGGTCGGGCAAGCGGTTTCTATACTGGTCACAAGCACCGTATCGCCCGCCGCGCGAATGTGATACAAGCTCGCGCACAAGACGCAGCTCGGTTGTGCCGTGTCGTTGTTGGCATAGACGGCGTACAAATGGTACACCGTGTCTTTCTGAGCAACAAACGATTTTGTCACACAGTCCGACCGCCGGGATGGACAGATTGTGTCCAGCGCGCAGGCGCCGTCGAAGACGCTCCGACAATCGGCTGCCGATACGACGGGTCGTTCCTCCGCCGGGCAGCAGCTGGACCGGCACTGGCACCGGAGCGGGCGGCGCTCCGCCGTTTTGCGTATCCTGGCACAGCAACAGAAACACGACCAACAAACCGACTGCAAACAACAGTACAAATTTCCAGCCAGCCATACCGCCTCCCCTTGGTAAATGATAAGTCGCGTTCTGCGCGGCTTCGGAGAGAAAAGGGATGGCCTTACACCATCCCTTGTCATCTTGACCGTCTGCTACGCGGTGACGCTCGTCTCAGCCAGAATCGCGTCAATCCATCCGAACAACAGCTTCATCTCGGCGACCGTCGTATCGGCCATATGCGCGATGCGGAATGTCTGCTCTTTGATGTCGCCATAACCGTTGGAAATCACGCAATGATGCTTCTTGAAAGCTGACCGTTCAAGGTTTTGAAATCAAACCCATCGGGCTTCTTGATGCACGACAGCGTTACGGATTCATAACCCTTCTCGGGGAACAGTTCAAATCCGGCCTTCTTGCACCACCTGTGCGTCAGCTTCTGCATTTCCAGATGGCGCGCTCAACGGTTGTCAAGTCCTTCGACATTGACGATGTGTTCAACCTGCGCATGCAGACCGAACAAAATCGGAATCGCCGGCGTATGCGGCGTCTGATGCTTGTCGTTGTACTTCTTTGCGTCCACGAAGTTCACATAGTAACCCGGCGCCTTAGCCGTCGCGGCCTTAGCCATCGCCTTATTGGAAATCATCGTCACGCACATCCCCGTCGGCAGGCCCCAGCACTTCTGCGTCCCGGCCAAACACACGTCGAGACCGAGCTTGTCAGTTTCAATCTTGTCACCGGCCATCGCCGACATTGCATCCACGCAGAACATCACGTCGGGATATTTCTTGAGCACTTCCGAATACTTCTCCAGCGGTGCGCGCACGCCCGTCGAAGTTTCGTTGAAGACAGCGCAGAATTGGTCATACTGTCCGGTCGCCAAAGCCGCGTCTACTGCTTCAGGCCTGACCGCCTGCCCCATCGGCACTTCCAGCTTGTCGGCGGGAATGCCGTTGAAGCCGGCAATTTGGAACCAGCGCTTGGAAAACGCGCCGTTGACCGTGACCAGCGCCTTCTTCTGACACAGATTGCGCAACGAACCTTCCATCACCCCTGTCGCCGAACAAGTGAACAGCAGGACATCCTGCTCGGTATAGAGGATCTTCTTTAATAGAGGAATGGTGGCCGAGTGGACATCCATATAGGCTTGCGTGCGGTGGCCGACCTGCGGCTTGGAAATCGCTTGCAGCAATTCAGGACGAACTTCCACCGGACCGGGAATAAATAGGCGATCGTGCATGGGGAGCTACTCCGTATTGTATGCGTACCTGATTGAAAAATCTAAGTTAACGAGAAAGACACGCTTTCTCACCACTACATAGAAAAGGTAGCAAAATCCAATCTGAGAGGCAATGAGGCACAATAGCGCATGGTCGGTGATAGTGGTCCATTCTGCGACAATTTATGTTTCGTGTGACAAGCGCACGCAATGGACCAATTCTGGCCTCGTGCGTTGTATTCCCGGTTCTTATTTCGTATTTTAACGAACCAGTACCTATCATTTTGTTTTTACATGTCAAAGAACCAGTTTACCCGCCTGATTTCGATGATGGCCTTGTTCGGCGGGGCCTATTTCCTGCCCCTGGACTCGTGGCATCTTCCGCAGGCGGTGCAGTCGTCCTTAGCGCTGACCAAATGGTACGCGCGCGAACACGTTATCCTCTGCCTGATCCCGGCGCTGTTTATTGCGGGTGCCATCAGCACGTTCATCCAGTCAGGCGAAGTGATGAAGCACCTCGGCGCGGGGGCCAACAAGCTGGTGGCCTACGGTGTGGCCTCCGTTTCGGGCAGCGTGCTGGCGGTCTGTTCATGCACCGTGCTGCCGCTTTTCGGCGGAATCTATAAGATGGGTGCAGGCATCGGCCCGGCCACGGCATTTCTCTATGCCGGTCCGGCGATCAACGTCTTGGCCATCGTCCTGACGGCCCGAGTACTCGGGTTGAGCATGGGAATTGCCCGCACGGTTGGCGCCGTGCTCTTTTCAATCATCATCGGCCTGCTCATGGCGTGGCTCTTCCGCCGTGACGAAGTCGCACGACTGGCCGCCGCGCCAATGGAGAAGCGGGCCGCTTCAAACGGTCTCAGAACGGCTGTCTGGTTTGCGACCCTCAGCTCAATTCTGGTTGCCGCCACGCTCGGCCCATCTCTGGGGATATATCCCTATAAGTGGTGGCTGACGGGCGGATTAGCAGTGTTACTGTGCGTGCAAATGGCCGGATGGATGCAGACGAGACTGCCGCATCTTTCAGCAGGAATCGTCGTGACGATTGGCGCGGCAGTCGCAATTCCCGACTACCCGCAGGCAGTTTTTCTGCTGGCCATTGCCGCGCTCTCGCTGATTCTGTATCTTTCGGGCGGGAGAAGCCGCGAGTGGCTAGAAGCCACCTGGGATTTCTCCAAGCAGATCGTACCACTATTGCTGTTGGGTATTCTGGCTGCGGGTTTGCTGCTGGGTCAGCCCGGCTCCGACGGGTTGATTCCGTCGTCGTGGATCGCTAAACTAGTTGGCGGCAACTCACTGGTCGCCAATTTCATCTCCGCGACTATCGGCGCGTTCATGTACTTCGCGACCTTGACCGAAGTGCCGATTCTGCAAGGGCTGATGAGCGGCGGTATGGGCGCAGGCCCGGGACTAGCGCTTCTGCTGGCTGGTCCGGCGTTGTCGCTGCCGAGTATGCTGGTGATTCACTCTCTGTTAGGTTTGCGCAAAACCATGGCGTTTGTTTCTTTGGTTGTAACGTTGTCCACTCTGGCCGGGTGGCTGTATGGAAATTTTGTATAGGAGTCCGATAATTTGAAGATTCAAGTCCTGGGCACCGGCTGCCCGAAGTGTCACAAACTGGCCGAGCTAACGGAGCGTGTGGCGCGCGAAAAACAACTCGATTTCACGCTCGAGAAAGTCACGGATATCAATGCCATTCTTGCGGCGGGCGTGATGATGACGCCTGCGCTGTTGGTAGATGGCGAAATCAAAGTCTCGGGCCGTATTCCCACCGAGCCGGAATTACAAACTCTGCTGACGTCAACTGGCGGAAAGTGATCATGAAAACACTGTTTACCGTACTACTGCTTGCCCTCTTTGCGTCGCCTGTCCTTGCCGAAGAAGCCGCCGTCGCCACACCCGACAGCGCACAAACGCCGCAGATCACAAATGTGGCCTACTATTTCATGAACACCGTGCGCTGCCCGAGCTGCCAAAAGATCGAGAAATATTCGCACGAAGCCATTGAAGCGGGCTTCGCGCCCCAGCTCGCCGCTGGTCAGCTCGCGTGGATGATGAAAAACCTCGACGAAGAAGCCAATGCGCACTTCATTGACGAGTACAAGCTCTTCACCAAGTCCCTCGTGCTGGTACGCTATGAAAACGGCGCGCAGGTCAAGTGGAAGAACTGCGACAAGGTGTGGGAGTTACTGGGTGATGAAGCGGCCTTCAAGAAATACGTGACGGCGGAAGTCGCGAGCTTCCTCGGCGAATGAACGACTTTGTCATCGGCTTGGGTTCGGCGCTGTGGTTGGGGATTTTAACTTCGATTAGCCCCTGTCCGTTGGCCACCAATATCGCCGCCGTGTCCTTTGTGGCACGGCGCGCGCATGCTCCGCGGCAAGCGCTGTGGACGGGCGTGCTCTATACCGTTGGCCGCATGCTCGCCTATGTCGTCGTCGGCGCATTGGTGGTGTGGAGTGTGCTCTCGCTGTCGAAACTCTCGTTCGGCTTGCAGAAGTACATGCATCAGGCGCTCGGCCCGTTCTTAATCGTGGTGGGTATTCTACTGACCGGTTGGCTGAAGCTGCCCGTACTCAGCGGCAGTGCCGGACTCGAGCGTTTGGCCAAACGCGCCGAAGGGTGGGGTGGACTCGGCGCGTTGATGTTGGGCGCGCTCTTCGCAATCTCATTTTGCCCGGTCAGCGCGGCGCTGTTCTTCGGCAGCTTGATCCCGTTGGCCGTGCGCCACGAATCCATTGCAATCTTTCCATCAGTCTATGGCCTCGGCACGGCACTCCCCGTCTTAGCCTTCGCGGCCGTCATCGTCTTCAGTGCGCAAGCCACAGCCAGACTGTTCACGCGACTGTCGTCGTTTGAGAGGTGGGCGCGGGTGTCCACAGCTATTATCTTTATTTGTATCGGATTGTATATGACCCCGCGGCCCGGGCCCCGGGCCCCCCCCCCCCCCGCGCGGCAACCGCCGCCCGACTCGACTGGCCAAGGACCCCATTCCGATCACCTTCTCCCCGACAATCCCATAATTGCGCAATAGATTATAAGCGGATCCCGGTAATTCGCATCATGCAGCGCACAGCTGCCGGAGGTGTCCTATGTTCCGCTTGATGCTACTATTCTCCCTCCTTGCGACGACCGTCGCCCTGCCCCGCCCCCTGGACCGCGGCCCCGTCCGCAACCCGCGCCAACCCCTCGACATCGCCAACCCGCAGGATGAAAACTACGTCCTGCGCAATGGCACGCTTGCCTTCAATTTCACCAACTTCGGCTTTTTCGGCAATGATGGCCCTTCGCAGTCGTCTTCGCTGGATGACCCCTGCTCAGGTACATGGGCGCCGCAGTTCGAGTATCCCGAAGGCAGTGACGCGCAATATCTGTTTCAGGGGGGGCTGTGGGTCGGCGCGTTGATTGACTACGGTGACTCACTTGTGCCTCGTGTTTCAGTTGGTACGGACGGCTGGCAAAATCCGTCCGTTGCCGAGTTTCACGCCGGCGAAGCTCCGAACAACGGCATTGTCCTACGTTCGAACCTGCCCGACGCCACCGATTGTTTTGGCAACAGCATCTACGATCCGAACGCTCAAGCTAACATTGAAGCCGTGGCGGTCTATAGTGACACGCTAACGGATCAGTTGTTCGTAATGCCGGTTCCACTTGATGGGCAACACCGACCACTCGGCCTTGAAATCACCCAAATCGCGCGCCTCTGGACTGCTCCTGAGTTCGCGCGGTTTGTCATTTTGGACTATGAAATTGAAAATATCGGCGAACACGCGTTAGTTGATCCCGTGATCGGGTTCTACATGGATTGCGATGTTGGAGTCGCTGGTGTTAACAATGAACATATTGACGACATCACCGGCGCATTCGTAATTGACAGCGAAACGGATAGGACGATCGCATGGACGGCCGACAACGACGGAAGATCAGTTGGGGGTGGTCCCATCGTGCTGCCGCACGCATTCGGTATGGCCCCGCTCTCGATTGAACTTGGTTCAATTGCGGCAAACTACCCTGGTTCATACAACTGGTGGAATCCCAATCCAGATGTCAATCTCGACTTCGGGCCAGCCTGGCAAGATACGCCCACGTGGACTTCGTCCCGGGGAACACCGATAAGAGATAGCGAAAGCTACGACATATTGGCCGGAAACGAAATTGACTATGGCACGTACGCAATTCGAGCCACACATCCCGCACAGAATGATGACTATGAATGTCATACAGGCGGTGAGCATGAATGGCGTCAAGTCAATCTAGATGACCAGACCCAGCGGGATATAGCCGACGGCTACGACGTCAGGTTCCTGTTGGGCATAGAGAAATTCGGACGATACGACTATACCGACACTACTGGTGCATGCCACTACCGACTGGAACCGCATGAAACGTCAACTGTAACATTTGTTATGTTCATCGGGGAGTACTTTCACGACCCCGCTCATCCGCAACCGGATCCGGCCAATCTCGACTCAACGCTTTTCCACTACGAAGGGCTGCGATGGACATACGCTCTCTCTCGGGTAGTTTATGATTCGGACTACACCTTCCAACCGCCCTCACATCCGCAGAACATGCAGGTCGTGCAAGCACAAAGCGGCCAAATTCCGCTCGAATGGGATTCGCCTGCGCACGGCGAGATTGCCGGTTACCGCGTCTATGGCCGTCCCGATAGCGGACAAGGTGAGCGCGTCGAGTTGACGACGGGAACGATTGTTGACGAAGAGTTTGTTGTCACCGGCCTGACCAATGGTGATGATTGGTTGATTGAGGTCGTTTCTGTGGATGCGCAGAGTTTCGAAAGCGCACCCTCCAAGCAGATCGTGCGTGTTGGCGCAATCCCCAGGACAGTATTTCCCTTAGCAGGATCAACGCCGGTGGTGTCAACTCGCTCTCGTGGATCGCGACAGATGATCCAACGTTCTCGCATTACCGCCTCGTGCGCCTCGATTCGACGGTACAAACCGAATTCGACAATCTAACAACACCGGGTTACAATGACGACAATGTCATTTCGGGCCGCCACTACTCGTACACGCTGTATCTGCACAATTCGCTCGGTATCACCAGTTTGCCGTCGAATAGCGTGACGCTCACGCCGTTTGCGCCGGCGAATTCGATTTTGGTGTATGACGAGACGAAATCGCCAACGGCAGCAGACCTATTCCGCGGTGCCGTTCACGATTCGCTTGTTCGGTTCTGGTATGATTCCTTGCTGAATGCCTCTGGCGAGACATTTGATTACGTAGATCCGCCAACAATGCTGCGCCACTGTCGTTGCAGTCCTTGGCACAATATGAAATCGTGATTTGGCACAGCGAAAATCCGCAGAACTCGCGGACCGGTGTGCAGATTACCCAACGCGAATCGGCGCTGCGCGAATACGTTTCCATTGGCGGCAAATTGATTCGCTTTGGCCGCCATTCTCTTCTTGCCGCTGGAATGGGAAGCGGCCTTCAATCGTCGCCAAGTCAACTTGCTCGGCTTGCGCCTCTGACTTTTGACTCTGTGCGTACTTCACCGCAGTTTAACCCATCCATTCCCGGCACTCAGGTGATGGTTACTGGTGCAGATTTTGGTCCCACAATGTTCCCGCCGCACTTTTCCTGGGACGAGAGCAAGCTGGCTGCGCTGGTTTTCATCGAATGGACGGGGTTCGAGTACCTGCCGGGCGTGGACCTCTTTTGGCCCCGCGGGAACACTTGGCCGTTATGCGAAGTTCGTTTGCACGAGGATGACACTACGGGATTTGTCGATGCAGTCTGTGGAGTAGTAGGTCCGGGTGAAATCATGTTTGGGTTCCCGCTCTATTTCATACCCGCGGCGCCAGCGCAGGATATCCTCGAGGCGTCAATGGAGTTACTGCGCACGCAGAATCTTGAAACCCCCGCGCCTCCGGTCTCGCTGCCAACGTCAATCAGTTTGCATCAGAACTATCCCAATCCCTTCAACGCCACGACGGTGATTGAATTCGAGCTGCCCGCGCAGATGGAAGCAGCCCTGAAGCTCTACAACATTCAGGGCCAACTCGTGCGCACGCTGTTCGACGGCGCAGTCACCGCAGGCCACCACCGCGTCATGCTGAACGGCGAACAGATCGCCAGCGGACTCTACTTCTACCGCCTCGAAGCGGGCGGCGAGAGCCAGACGAGGAAATTGCTGCTGCTGAAGTGATGCACTTGCAGGATTGGCTGAACTTTCGTTCATTAGCCGGGTGGCCCCTGCCGCCCGGCTTTTCATTTCAAGGTACCCTGCATGCTGTCTACGCTCGACTGGACCCTCATCATCGCGTACAATTTGCTAAGCCTGGTTGTGGGCTTAGTCATGACGAAGCGCGCGCACTCCTCGACCGAGGAATATTTTTTGGCGGGGCGGGCCTTGCCGTGGTGGATTGCCGGGACGACGATGGTGGCGACGTCGTTCTCGTGCGACACGCCGCTGTATGTGACCAAGCTCGTGCGCACGGCGGGGATTTACGAGAACTGGCAGTGGTGGTGCTTCGGC